>JBJTIO010000176.1:0-4899 GCA_046095045.1 Actinomycetota bacterium | reverse complement strand
AGTAGAGGAAGCTCTGTTGAAGGTGGCCGAGAGTTACGTGCAGTTGCTCACTCCCACGCGTCCCGACAGTCCGGTCGCCAAGGCGATCGAGAAGCGCGGTGAAGGTTTGCATCACATTGGTTATCGCGTCGCCGATTGCGGTGCGGCGTTGGCCGCCATGATCGCCGCCGGTGCGAAGCCGATCGATCAAGCACCTCGACCGGGTAGTCGCGGAACCACCGTGGCTTTCATCCACCCCAAGGGTTCGTTCGGCACGCTCATCGAACTCGTGCAGGAGTGAGCCACGCCCGTTCAGTGGGCTTGCAGCAGCATCCCTTTCACGTATTCGCTCTCCGGATACGACAGCAGCACCGGGTGATCCACTGGTTGTCCGAGCCGTTGCACGATGCTCATCGAACGCTTGGCATCGAGGGCCGCTCCCGCCACGATCTTCTGGAAGAGGTCGGCCGACACCGCCCCCGAACACGAGAAGGTGAGTAGCCGACCCCCGGGCGCGAGGAGTTTCGCTCCGAGGAGGTTGACGTCCTTGTACGCGCGCGACGCCCGATCGAGATTCTTCTGGGTCGGTGCGAACTTCGGTGGATCGAGAATGATCAGGTCGAACTCGGCGCGACGATCGCGCAAACGTCGAAGTTGTTCTCCGGCGTCACCGACGATCAGCTCACCGATGTCGGTGTCGTTGATGCGCGCGTTCAGTTTCGCCAACTCGAGAGAGGGAGCCGACGAGTCGATAGTGGTCACGCTGCTCGCGCCGTTGCGGGCAGCGATCACGCTGAACGATCCGGTGTAGCCGAACACGTTCAGCACACGAGCACCATTGCTCAGTTGCGGGATCAACATGCGCGCTCCACGCTGATCGATGTAGAAGCCGGTCTTGTGGCCGCTCTCGACGTCGACCGCGAACGTGAATCCGTTCTCGCGCGCGTGAACCTCGTCGGGAAGACGTCCGCGAGCGATACCCACACGCTCGTCGAGCCCCTCACGCTTGCGGTCGTCACCATCGGAGCGCTCGTACACGCAGTCGATCTCCGGAATGGCGAAGAGCACGTCGGCGATCACGTCGCGCCAGCGCTCGATACCCACCGTGGTGATCTGCATCACGACGACCTCACCGTAACGATCGACCACCAAACCGGGCAGACCGTCGGCATCACCGAAGACGAGGCGAGCCGTCGATTCGAGACCCGGATACCACGCGCGCCGCGCGATCGAACGTTCGAGCAGTTCGGTGACGAAGGCGTCGTCCACCGTTGCGCTCGGATCGAACGTCCACATGCGAGCCCGAATGGTCGAGAACGGGCTGTACGACGCGAGACCCAGTTCGTCGCCGGTGGCCGACACCACTTTCACCGTGTCGCCGGGCTGCGGGTCGTTCGTGACGTGGCTCACGCTTCCGCTCATCACCCACGGGTGACGACGACGCACCGGTCCGTCACGGTCGGCCTTGAGGTAGAGAGTCGACGCGACGGAGTTGCCCATGCGACAACGGTAGGTGGTCGGATGTGTCTTGAAAGGTTCTTGACGATTCGGTCATCAAGCCGAACGTGTCTTTCCCGATATCTGAACGCGAGTCGGAGTCCCGGCTCGTTCAGCAAACCGAAGGGAAACCAGCATGAACACATCCACCAACCGCACGGGCGGTCGGAGCGACAAGGGATTCACCCTGGTCGAACTTCTGATCGTCGTCGTGATCCTCGGCATCCTCGCCACCGTCACGGTGTTCGCCGTTCGCGGCATCACCGACAAGGGCCAGGAGAGTGCCTGCGACACCGACAAGCGCGTCCTCGAAGTCGCCGTCGAAACCTGGTACGCCGACGAGTCGGCCGCAACCGCGGGCGACCCCACCGAAGCGGGTCTCGTCTCCGCTCAGTTCCTCCGCAGTGAGTCGACCCTGTACGACGTGGGTGCGGCCGGTGCGGTCGAGCCCCAAGCCGGCGGAGCCTGCGCCGCCTGATCCACAAGCCTCCCGGCAACGACGGCCGGCGTTCTCGGTACGCAAAGTGGCGGTTTTCGCCACCGAGCCCCACCGAGAACGCCGGTTTTCGCATTTCAGGGTGCTGTCGATGACGGACAGTGCACCTGTTGGCTGATCGTTCTCGGTCCGCCCGAGTGGCGAAAACCGCGACGATTCAGACCGAGATCGCGGTGGCGCGGCGGGTGGCGATCTGCGCCATCACCTCGCGCGGGTAGGCGCTCAGGTTGCCCGCTTCTTCGGCGGTGAGGTGACCTTCCACCATGAGTCGCGCCAGGTCCATCTCGAGGGTCTGCATGCCCTCGGCCTGACCCGTGCCGATCACGTTGCGCAACTGGCGGGTCTTGCCTTCGCGCAGCAGGTTGCGCACCGCGTCGTTGGCGACGAGCGCTTCGTACGCCGCGACGCGACCACCGAGTTGGGAGGCGATGAGTCGTTGGCTGATCACGCCTTGCAGTGATCCGGCCAATTGGATCTGAATTTGATCGCGACGTTCGGCGGGGAACACGTCGACGATGCGATCGAGTGCCTGTGACGCGTCGTTGGTGTGCAACGTGGCGAACACGAGGTGTCCGGTTTCGGCGAGCGTGAGAGTGATCGCGATCGACTCGAGGTCGCGCATCTCACCGAGCAGGATCACGTCCGGGTCCTCGCGGAGAGCGGACCGCAATCCATCCTCGAAAGAGTTCACGTCGGTGCCCACCTCGCGTTGGTTCACGATGGCGCGCTTGTGCGTGTGCACGAACTCGACCGGATCCTCGATGGTCAGAATGTGGCACGGTCGTTCTTCGTTGATGCGGTCGATCATGGCGGCCAGCGTGGTGCTCTTGCCCGATCCGGTCGGACCGACCACGAGCACGAGACCGGAGGGAGCATTCAACAATTGCGAGCACGCCGAGGGAGCGCTCAGTTCCTCGAGCGAACGCACGCGGTTCGGCACGACGCGGAGAGCGAGGGCGGGAAAGCCCCGCTGACGAAACGCGTTGGCACGAAAACGACCGACGCCCGGTAGGCCGAACGAAAAGTCGACCTGACGACTGTGTTCGTACTCGGTGGCCTTGATCGGATCGAGAAGGCTCGACACCATGCGGTCGAGATCGCCCGCCGACAGATCGTCGAGATCACCGATCGGAATCAGATTGCCACTGCGTCGCACCGTGGGAGGACGACCGACCGTGAGGTGAAGATCGGATGCACCACCCTCGACAGTGAGGCGCAACAGCGTCACGAGCTCGGCGTCGATGCCGGATGTCATGCACTGAGACATGGGTAGTGTCCTTTCGTGGTGGAGGGCGTGACTCGATGAACGTGGCGATCGCCGTGGTGGCCGGATTGCTGATCGGTTCGTTCCTGACGGTCGTGATCGACCGCGTGCCGCGACGGGCGTCGATCGCCACACCGGGGTCGGCCTGCGGCGCGTGCGATCGGCGACTGACCGCGCTCGACCTCGTGCCCGTCGTCAGTTGGGTCGTGCTGCGCGGGCGTTGCCGAACGTGCGGTGCCTCGATCGGTATCGACGCTCTCGTGGTCGAGATCGTGACCGCGGGTCTGTTCGCGATCGTGATGGTCGAGTTCGATCGACCGATCGTCGCAGCCGCGCACTGTGTGTTCGTCGCCGGTCTCTTGGCGCAGACCGCGATCGATCTGCGCACGAAGCGACTGCCCCGTGAGATCACCTACACGACCATTGCGGTCGGCGCGCCACTGTTGGCGATCGCGGCGATCGTCGTGGATGAACCGCGTCGTCTGTGGACCGCTCTCATGGGTGCGGCCATCGCCACGATCGTGATGGCGGCTTTGTACGCCGTCAGCCGCGACGGGCTCGGTGATGGAGACGTGAGGTTCGCACCACTTCTCGGCGTGTACCTCGGCTGGTCGAATCCCGGGCTCGCTCTGGTGGGATTGTTCTTCGGATTCGTCGTCGGTGCCGTGGTTGGCGTGGTGATGATGATCGCCGGCCGCGCTGGTCGACGCACGGCGTTGCCCTTCGGTCCCTTCCTCGCGGTCGGATCGATGATCGCCCTCTTCGTCGGGCAGGACTTCATCGACGTGGTGATGGTGCGCTGACATCAGACGCCGTCCTTGACGCCGCCCAGCACTCCGTACATCGCCGACACCAACGCCACGGCCACGAAGCCCACCATCAGGCCGACACCGACGATCATGATCGGTTCGAACATGGTGGTGAATCGTTTGATGCGCACCTCGAGTTCGGTGTCGAAGTATTCGCTGGCCGCCGCCAGTTGCTCGTCGAGCGTTCCCGTTTCCTCGCCAACCTTGAACATCTGCTTGGCCGCACCGGGAAAGAGTTCGGTGGCGGCCAATGGTGCGGAGAATCCCGCGCCACGCATCATTTCGTCGCGAGCAACGTCGAGCCGTTCGCGATACACAGTGTTGGCCGTCGCCTCGGTGGTCGTTTTCATGCCGTCGGGCAGCGGCACTCCGGCGCGCACCATGGCGCCGAGGATGCGGCAGAACCGTTCGAGAATCGCGTATTCGATGATTCCCTTGATCACCGGAATTCGGAGCACGAGTCGGTCCTTTACCCGGCGACCCTTCTCGGACTTCAACATCCAGACCACTGCGCCGATGACCGCGGTGATCACGAGCCCCGGGATGTAGATGTAGGTGCTGAACAGTGATGCGACACCGAGCAACATGCGTGTTGGTAACGGAAGATCGGCGTTCAGTTCGGTGAACAGCGGCTTGAACTTCGGCAGCACGTAACCGGCGAGAATGATCACCGTGACGACCGCCATCATCATGACGACGGCCGGATACGACAGGGCGTTCACCACCTTGGCGCGCGTCTCGATTTCGCGGTTCAGGTAGGCCGCGAGGCTGTCGAGCGTCTCGTCGAGTCGTCCGGTCAGTTCGGCGCTCTGCAGAATGCCCACGTAGTAGTTGGGGAAGACCTGGGGATGTTT
>JBJTIO010000175.1:0-5012 GCA_046095045.1 Actinomycetota bacterium | reverse complement strand
CGTGGCACTCGTCGCCACCTTGTTGCGCTTCGAGTTGCGTCTCCCCGAGGCCCTGTATCCAATCCTTTCCACGTTCCTGTTGTTGGCGATCGGCATCAAAGGCGGGAAAGCACTCGCGGACTCCGAATTGAGCGATCTCTGGGGGCCACTGATCGCCGCGCTCGCCCTCGGACTACTGACACCGATCATCGCGTTCGTCGCGATGCGCGCGGTCGGACGTTTCGACGTGATCGATGCCGCCGCCCTCGCCGCCCACTACGGATCGGTGTCGGCGGTGACTTTCACAGTCGTGCTGGCCACGCTCGACGCCCGCGACATCGGCTTCGAGGGCTACATGGCCGGTCTTTTGGCTGTGCTCGAGATCATCGGCATCGTCGTCGCGCTCTTCCTCGCTCGACGGTCGAACGCTGGAGACGGCTGGAAGTCGGCGCTCAGCGAGGTCGTGCGTGGCCGAAGCATCGCGTTGTTGGTGGCCGGTCTGTTGATCGGTGCAATCGTCGGCGCCGAGCGCCTCGAACCGACCGACCCCTTGTTCAGCGGACTCTTCCCCGGTGTGCTCGCCCTCTTCTTGATCGAAATGGGGGTCACCGCCGCCGAACGATTGCGCGACATTCGTTCGACGGGTGCTCGATTGGTAATGCTCGGAATCGCCATTCCTCTCGTGAACGGAGTGCTCGGCGCATTCGCCGGCAAGGTCGCTGGACTCTCGACGGGTGGCATCGCCGTGATGGCGACTCTCGCGGCCAGTGCGTCGTACATCGCCGCACCGGCCGCCGTTCGCATCGCTCTCCCGAAAGCCAATCCCAGTCTCTACATCACGGCGTCACTCGGAGTGACGTTCCCCTTCAACTTGACCATCGGTATTCCCGTCTACATCGCCCTCGCCCAGGCCATCAGCTGAACGGAGCATCATGAACACCGTCAATCGACAACTCGTCACGATCATCGCCGAATCGGTGATCGAGCAAAAACTCATCGACGACGTGAAGGGCTGTGGCGCCAAGGGCTACTCCATCGGTCATGTTCGCGGAGAGGGTCAGACCGGTGGCCGAGCACTCGACATCACCGGTTCAAGCCTGCGCCTCGAAACCGTGGTCACTGAATCGGTGGCCGACGCAATTCTCTCGATGCTGGGCGCCAAGTACTTCGATACATACGCGGTGGTTGCGTGGGTGACGCCGGTGGTCGTCGCCCGACCCGAACGTTTCTGAGGATCACACTCCGAAGGACACCAGAAGGCGCTCGGCGTCCTTCGTGTCGACTTTCGGAAACTCGAATGCCAACTGCGTGTCGTCATCGAAAGAGAAAGTCGCGGTGAGCATTTTCACCATCGACACGCGAGTCGTGCCTCGTTCGACCGATCGAATACGCGCGCGTTCGACTGACGCGACGTGTTCCTGCGGCAAACCGCGCATGCCGCCCGCAGAGATGAGGAGCAAACGACGATCGGTCGCCAACAGATACACGCCGTTGCGAAGAGTGGTCTCGAGGTCGTCGGCCACCACCTTCTTGTCTCGTTGATGCGCAATCAGTGCCCCGACCGCTCCTCCCACGAACATCGTCGACTGCTTCTTCGCGAAATTCTTGGTGCCACCGAGCATCATCGCCTTGGCGGCGCCGTGGATGGCTTCCGCTTGATCGAGAGCCGGGTGGGTTGTCAGGAACTCGCGAATCTTTTCCTCGGTGTCAGCCATGATCGGAAGCGTAAACGACGCACGACTGCCATGGACCTAAGAGGTCCGACAAGGTTCCGACAAGAATTTCCCCCAAGGCGAATTCAGAAGGCACGTCGAACGACCGAGGGTCGTCGGACAGGTTGGCGACCACCAGCAGTCGCTCAGGCCCGAGCGAACGAACGAAGGCGAAGATGCTCTGGTCGTCGGGCATCAACAACCGAAAGTCGCCATCAACGACAACCGGCAATTCGTGTCGGAGGGAGATGAGTCGTCGATAGTGGTGGAAAACCGAGTCGGGATCGGCCACCGCGAGCGATGCGTTGACCTGGCGATGGTTCGGGTTGACCGCGATCCACGGCTCACCATTCGTGAAACCCCCGTTCGTTGTGGCGTCCCACTGCATGGGGGTACGGGCGTTGTCGCGACTGCGAGCACGCAGAGCGTCGAGGATCGTTGCGTCGTCGCTCCCGGCCGCACGGGCTTCCGCGATCCAGTTGAGTGACTCGACGTCACGAAATTGCTCGAAGGATTCGAAGGGGAAGTTCGTCATGCCGATTTCCTCGCCCTGATACACGTACGGGGTGCCCCGCATCATGTGCAGGACGGTGGCCCACGCCTTGGCGCTCTCGACACGGCTCGCGACGTCGTTCCCCCAACGCGAGACCGAGCGCGGTTGGTCGTGATTGTTCCAATAGAGCGAGTTCCAGCCTTTCACGATGCCGGTCTGCCACCTGGTGAGATTCTTCTTCAGCTCCACCAAGGGAAGTGGACGGTGACTCCACTTCGGACGACTCGGTTCGGCGTCGAGATGCATGTGCTCGAAGGTGAACACCATGTTCAACTCGTTGCGTTCAGGATCGGTGTATTGCTCGGCTTGCTCGACGTTGACACCCGGCATCTCGCCTACGGTGAACAAGTGTCGACCCGCCAGTACTTCGCGGTTCATCTCCTGCAGGAACTCGTGCATGCGTGGTCCGTTCGCCATGGCCACGTACATGTGACCGTCCGTGAACGGCTCGGTCTTCGACAGCAGGTTGATCACGTCCATGCGGAACCCGTCGACACCCCGTTCGATCCAGCGATTCATCATGTCGTACACAGCGCGACGCACGTCGGGGTTCTCCCAATTCAGGTCCGGTTGCCGACGGGTGAATTGATGCAGGAAGTACTCCCCCGTCACTGCGTCGTATTCCCAGGCCGGACCGGAGAAATACGAACGCCAATTCGTGGGCTCAGCGCCGGGCGAGCCGGGTACACGGTCGGGTCGCGCCGATCGCCACCAATACCAATCTCGCTTGGGGCTAGTGCGACTGCTTCGACTCTCGAGGAACCACGGATGCTCGTCACTCGTGTGATTCACCACGAGGTCCATGACCAACTTCATGTCGCGTCGGTGCACTTCGGCGATCAACGCGTCGAGATCGGCCAGTGATCCGAAGACCGGATCGATGTCCTCATAGTCACTGATGTCATAGCCATTGTCATCCTGTGGCGATTTGTAGATGGGTGACAGCCACAGCACGTCGACACCGAGCAGTTCGAGGTAATCGAGTCGCGAAATGATTCCCGCAAGGTCGCCGACGCCGTCGCCGTTCGAGTCGGCGAAGGAACGCGGGTATATCTGGTACACCACCGCCGACTTCCACCAACTTTCGGTACGCACGACGTCAAACTAGGCGGAATGCGACCACGAGAGTGACCTACATTCGGTTAGCGGAGGACCGACAGTGGACGATCGAACGGAGATCCGGCGAGACGACGACGGTGAGTTGTGTGGATTCGTCGAGCGCGCCGACGACAAATGGTTCGCGATGTCCGTCTTCGGCGGCCGACTGGCATCGTTCACGACTCGAGTTGCGGCAGAGGTGCATGTGATCGAGCGCGGCTTGGCCAGCCTGGCCGAGCATTGGCATTATCGAGCGAGGCCCGACGACGACTGGCAGATCGTGTGCATCATCGAGGCCCGCCCGTCCGCCGTGCGAATAGCTCTCGACTACTACTCGATGCCCGGAGTGCCCACGGTCATGCTCGGCCCCGACGACTTCGCCGCCGGAGCGGAACTCGTCCTGGAACCAGAATCGACGACTCTCACCTAAAGTCCGATCATGCGTTCACGAAACTTCTGGATCACGTGGCTCACGGTCGTGCTGGCCCTCGTGCTGGGTGCAGTGATGGCCGGCTGGGCCGTCCTGATGCTGCCGTTCGCCGTCGCCCTGGGCATCCCCTTGCTCCGACTCCGATCGACCCCCGCCTGAAGGCACCTCAATCGGAACTTGACAGTATCAAGTTGTTGGACTAGACACTGTCAACATGAGTTCGTCCGCATCCCACCCGAATCCGATCGTGCACGCCCGCCGTTGGTGGATTCTCGCGATCCTCTGCATCTCGATCTTCCTCGTCGTGGTTGACAACCTGATCATCAACGTCGCCATTCCCACCCTCGCTCGCGAACTTGGTGCGGGCACCAGCAGCCTTCAATGGATCGTCGACTCGTACGCGTTGGTGTTCGCCGGACTGCTTCTGGCCTGTGGTGGTCTCGGCGACCGCTTCGGTCGCAAACGTGTGATGCAGATCGGAATGGTGCTGTTCGGCGCCTTCTCGGCTTGGGCCGCATTCACGAACACCACCGGTTCGCTGATCACCGCTCGTGGTTTGATGGGTGTCGGCGCGGCATTGGTGTTCCCGAGCACGTTGGCGATCCTGATCGACGTTTTTCGCGATCCGGTCGAGCGAGCCAAGGCGATCGGAGCCTGGTCCGCAGTGTCGGGCGCCGCGGTTGCATTCGGTCCGGTCACCGGCGGCTTTCTACTCGAACACTTCTGGTGGGGTTCGGTGTTCCTCATCAACATTCCCATCGTTCTGGTCGCGTTGGTCTTGCAGGCGGTCTTCGTTCCCGAATCGAAGGACCCGACGGCCACACGACTCGATGTCCCCGGATTCCTTCTTTCCATCTCGTTCGTCTCGCTCCTCGTGTACACCATCATCGAGGCCCCCCACCAAGGATGGACGAACGAAACGACGATTGCAGGGTTCATCGGCACCGCGGTGTTGCTGACTCTGTTCATCGTCCGCGAACGCGGCGTCGAGTCCCCACTGCTCGACGTCCGCGTTTTTCGCGACATGCGCGTCACAGCCGCGACGTCATCGATCTTCATCGCCTTTTTATCCCTGTTCGGGTTCACGTTCCTGATCACGCAGTACTTCCAGTTCGTGCGCGGTTACGACCCGCTCGAGTCCGGATTGCACACGCTTCCCTTCGCCGTCGGAGCAGGAGTGACGGCGCCCATAGCCGCCCGGCTGTCATTGCGTTTCGGTCCACGTCGAGTGGTACCGGTG
>JBJTIO010000174.1:0-3021 GCA_046095045.1 Actinomycetota bacterium | reverse complement strand
CGGTTGCGCACGTCGGAGTTGGAGGGTCTCGTCGAGGGACGCACGACCGAATTGGAGTCCTTCCAGTTGGAGGCCCTCGAACGTCTGGCGATCCTCGGTGAGTTCCGCGACACCGACACTGGCGAGCACACGGTTCGGGTCGGCGACATGTGCGCCGACATCGCGCACCTTCTCGGACAGGAATCGGCGTGGGCCGAGCGTCTGCGTCTGGCGGCGCGTCTGCACGACATCGGCAAGGTCGCCATACCCGATGCGATTCTGCTGAAGCCCGGACCGCTCACTCCGGCCGAGTTCGAGATCATGAAGACCCACACGACGGTCGGGGCACGCATCTTGTCGGGGAGCAACAGTCCGCTCGTGCGGCTCGCCGAAGAGGTGGCCCTCAACCACCACGAACGCTGGGATGGCACGGGGTATCCGCGCGCTCTCGGCGGAACCGCGGTGCCCCTATCCGGTCGTATCTGCGCGGTGGCCGACGTCTTCGATGCCCTCACGAGCGAGCGGGTGTACAAGCGGGCGTGGTCGGTGCCCGACGCGGTGCGTTACATCGCGCGCGCGGCCGGCACGCAATTCGACCCGATGGTGGTCGACGCCTTCGTGAGAATCGCGGCCGAGCGATTCGGGGTCGATGCGACCGAACCCCGCACCCCAGCCGACGCTTCGCGCTGACGCTCGATCCGCTAGAACAAGGGAATGAGCGCTCACATCGATCGGGCACCGGTGATCCCCGGTGCCGAAGCCTGGAGTCACGAAGGATCACGCAAAGTCGGAGCCCTGTGCATTCATGGGTTCACCGGCAACCCGTCGTCGATGCGCGGAGTCGCCGAAGCGTTCGCGGCCGCTGGTTACCACGTCGAATTGCCGCGTCTCCCCGGTCACGGCACGGCGGTGTCCGACATGATCCCGACGCGCTGGTCGCATTGGATCGGCGAAGTCGAGGCGGCCTACCAACGTCTGTCGGCTCGGGTCGACACGGTGGTCGTGGCGGGATTGTCGATGGGTGGTTCGCTCACGCTGCGTACGGCGATCGATCATCCCGAGGTCGCCGGCATCGTGTGCATCAATCCGGCGTCCCAACCGCAAGCGGCCGAAATGGTCGACATGGTGAAAGGCATGCTCGACGCGGGCACGGAAACCTTCGCGGGCATCGGCAGTGACATCGCCGACCCGAACGTGAAGGAGAGCAGTTACTCCGACACGCCGTTGGCGCCTCTGGTGTCGCTCGTCGAGGACGGGGTCACTCCGATGCTCGATCACTATCCGCGTTGCACGGTGCCGATGTTGTTGATCACGTCGAAGAACGACCATGTCGTCGATCCGGCGACGAGCGATCAATTGGCGGGTCAATGGGGCGGGCCGGTCGAGCGCATTCTCCTCGATCGCAGTTATCACGTGGCGACCCAGGACTACGACAAGGAACTGATCTTCGAGGCGGCCGTCGCGTTCGCCGACAAAGTCACCGCGTGAACCTGCTCACGTCGATTCCCAGCCCCGGCTCGGCCGCCTTGCACATCGGCCCGTTGCAACTGCGGGCCTATGGCCTGATGATCGCCATCGGTGTGATCGTCGCCGTGCGCTTGTGGGGCAAGCGACTCGCACTCATCGGAGTCGGGGGGCCCGACGACGCGAGTGGCATCGCGGTGTGGGCGGTGCCCGCCGGTGTGATCGGAGCGCGGCTGTATCACGTCGCCACCGAATGGGATCGCTTCTCCGACCGCCCCTTCGACATCGTCAAGATCTGGAAGGGTGGACTCGGAATTCCCGGCGGCATGTTCCTCGGCATCGTCATGGCGGTCTGGCTCATGCGTCGACGCGATCTACCGGTGGGTCCGGCGATGTGGGCGGTCGCACCCGCCTTGCCGCTCGCGCAAGCGATCGGACGTTGGGGTAACTGGTGGAACCAGGAACTCTTCGGTCGACCGACCGGTTTGCCGTGGGGCCTGGAGGTCGACCCGGAGAAGGTGGCCGCAGCGGGGTACGCCCCGGGAACGCTCTTCCACCCGACGTTCTTGTACGAGTCGTTGTGGAATCTCGCGCTGACGGTCGTCCTCATCGTGGTTGGTCGGCGCATCATGAACGTTCGACCGGGCCGACTTCTCGCCGGATACGTGATCGGTTACGGCGTCGGTCGGTTCTGGGTCGAGGGCTTGCGTATCGACCCGGCCAAGGAGGGCGCAGGATTGCGCCTCAACCAATGGATGGCCATCGTGCTCGTGGTGGGCGGTCTGGTGTATCTCCTCGTTGAGGCGCGCCGAGCTCGGGTCAACTACCGTCCGCAGGATGTCGAACAGCACTGACCTCGTCCTACTTTCGGTCACTGAGACCGGCGTCGGCGTCATCACGTTGAACAATCCCGATCGGATGAACGCGTGGAGCGCGGCGATGTCGAAGCGATTCTTCGAGCGCTTGGCCGAGTGTCGCGCGAATCCCGACGTTCGCGTCGTCGTGATCACGGGTGCAGGCAAGGGTTTTTGTCCGGGTGCCGACATGGACGCGCTCAATCAGATTCGCGCCAACCCGTCCGGGGGCGCCGGTCCGGCCACGGGCGCCGGACGCTTCAGCGATCTGCTCTCGTTCCCCAAGCCGGTGATCGCGGCCCTGAACGGGGCGGTGGCAGGAGTCGGTTTCGTGCTCGCACTCTTCTGCGATCTTCGTTTCGCCGCCGAGGGGATCAAGTTGACGACGTCGTTCAGTCGTCGTGGATTGATCGCCGAGTACGGATCATCGTGGGTGTTGCCGCGACTCGTCGGAAACGCTCGGGCCCTCGATCTTTTGTTGTCGGGACGAGTGATCACGTCGAACGAGGCTGCCGACATGGGACTCGTCAACGCCGTGCATCCGGCCGATCAACTTCTTTCGGCGGTCATGGCCTACGCCGATGACCTCGCCGTGAATTGCTGCCCCGCGAGTTGGGCGGTGATGAAGAAGCAGGTGTACGGCGATTGGTTGCGTGACGCCGACGCGTCGACCACCGATGCCATCGGACTCATGAACCACTCGGTGACGCGCGGCGACTTCCAG
>JBJTIO010000173.1:0-2746 GCA_046095045.1 Actinomycetota bacterium | reverse complement strand
GTGGGCATCGGGGGCTCCGGGTTCGTCGGACACCCAACCCTAAACCGATTCTTACGCGGGGGCGAAACCCCGCTCACTCAGGATTGGTCCAACGGCCGAGATGCACGACCGCATCCCGCGCGCGCCGACCACGACGGGTGGTAGACCCCGTCACCTCGTCGTCCGGTGCGCGAAGGCCGAGGGCGACGGCCCCGATCGTCTGGACTCGATCGGGAACCCCGAAATGCTTCAGGGTGCCTCGCGGGTCGCCGTGGAGACCGAAGAACAAGGCACCGAGGCCCCGATCCTCGGCCAACAGGAGCAGATTCTGCGCGGCCATGGCCGCGTCGGTCAGCCAATACGGGACGAACCACGCGTCCCGTTCCCCGAGTCCATGCTCAGCCTTGTCGGATTCCGAATACCGGTCGGTGTAGGCGTCCGGATCGGCGAGCACCACGACGATGTGCGAGCAACCAATCACTCCCGGTGATGTCTTTTCGAACCAAGATCCCGCTCCCGAGACCGTGAAAAACGCGTCCCGATCCGAGTCGGCGAGTAGCAAAAAGTGGGTGCCCTGTGAGAAGCCCGCCGAGGGCGCTCGACGCGCCAGATCGCACAGTTCGACGACCACCTCGGTCGCCGGACCACCCGAGAAACGGGGGGTCATTCTACGACGCGGAATGATAGAGGCAAGTTACTTGCTCAACGCCGCCCGAGTGTGAGCAGGTCCTCGGCCATGGTCCAACCATGGACGATCAGCGAACCTCCGGCCGCGGCATTCACACCGGAGAAGAGCTCGACGATCTTCGGATCGATCTTCTCCGGCTTGCTCGACACGTGATCGAGAAAACCTGACTGGCCCTTCTTCACGACGCCGAAAGTCTTCTCGTCGTACTGGGCATCGACTCCGAAGCGACGCGCCAATCGACGACCCCAAGCTCGCTCTTCGCCCACCGCCCGATGTCCGGGACGAGGAATCAGTTCGCTGAGCTGTTTGAAGGCTTCCAGGCCGTCAGGGGCCACGAATCGACTCCCGACCACCACATCCTCGTCCGGGAATGCCATCAGCGCCCGATGGAAGGCCTCCGACATCAGGCCCTTCAACGTCGCGTCTCGCTTGGAAGTTCGCTTCACCGACATCAGACCGATCAATACGCAGGGAGTGCCGCCGATGCGCTCGAGGGTCGAGAACGTGAATCCTTGCAATTTGCCGTTCTCCGTGGCGGTCGTGCAGAGAACCCAATCGGCCCGTGCGGCCTCGAGGCGAGGCATGTCGAAGGTGCCACCCATGGCCACCATGTCCTCGAGTTCGGCCTCGAGAACGGCCGCGCAATCTTTCGTCTCGACTACGACCGACATCCGACCCGATACTCCCTGCTCCGGGGCTTTCCCCACGCCTCTATTCTGCCATCCACAGGGGCGGACGAGCGAAACGATCGCTCACCGAACGACGTCGACCCCGAAAGCGACCCGCAACGGTGGGATGACGCGGTCGACATCGACAGTGAATTCCGGGCCGAGTTTCAGGACCTTCGACTGACCCAAATGGATGAAGACCTGAGCGTCGCCTGGATAGGAGGCCAGGATCTCCTTCAGGCGAGCCACCGTGCCACCGTCGAGGGATGTTGCCGGCAAATTGAGGCGCAGTTCGGGGGTGCCTCGTTCCAGAACGAGAGGCATCACCTCGAGGACCGACATCGTGATTCGATCGTCGTCGGAATGGCGAGTGACCCGCACCTTCATCGAGACGATCGAGTCCTCGACGAGTCGATTGGCCAACTTCGGATACGCCATGCTGAAGACCGACACTTCGGCACCGCCATGCAGATCTTCCACGAAGAGAACCGCCATCTGGTCGCCCTTGCGCGTTGTCTTGCGTTCGACTCGTGAGATCAAACCGGCAACTCTCACCACGGACCCATTGGCGGCCTCTTCGAGCATCGCCAGCGACGTGTCCGAATAGTGCTGCAACGTCGACTCGTGACCGAAAAGCGGATGGTCGCTGATGAAGAGACCAAGGAGCACCTTCTCGTGTTTCAACTTGGTCATCAAGTCGAACTCGCCCTCGGGGATGGGGATGTCGAGAGCGAACGCGCCGTCGTCGAGTTCGGTCTCGATCGAATCGAAAAGACTCATGACACCCATCTGGGCCTCGGATCGGCGCGACAACGCGTCTTCGATGATGTCCGTGTAGGAAATCGATAATCCTTGTCGAGTGTGGCCGAGCGAGTCGAATGCTCCGGCGAGGACGAACGACTCGACGCCTTTCTTGTTCAGACACTCCGTCGGCACGGTCATGCAGAAGTGGTGGAAGGAGGTGAACGGACCGTGTTCGCGTCGGTGAGCGACGATCTTCTCGCACACAGCTGAACCAACTCCCTTGATGGCGCTCAAACCGAAGTAAATGGTCCGATTCTCGGGATCTGAAATGAAGTCGACATCCGACTGATTGATGTCGGGCTGTTTCACGGTGATCCCGCGAGCACGCGCATCGGCCAGATAGCCGGCCGCCTTTTCGAGATTGTCCTTCACGCTCGTCAAGAGGGCGGCGAAATACTCGACGGGGTAGTTCGCTTTCAGGTATGCCGTTTGGTAGCAGATATAGCCGTAACCGAAGGAATGGCTCTTGTTGAATGCGTAGTCGGCGAAGCTCTCGATGATGTCGCAGAGTTGCTTTCCGAGATCGCGACCGTAACCCGATGTCTCGCAGCCCACTGCGAACATCGATCGCTCCTTTACCATCAGACACCGAACCTTCTTGCCACAT
>JBJTIO010000172.1:0-3617 GCA_046095045.1 Actinomycetota bacterium | reverse complement strand
TTCGGCGACAAGGTGTTGCCCACCCGAATCCCCCGCAACGTCAAGTTGTCCGAGGCCCCGAGCCATCATCAGCCGATCAACGTGTACGACCCAGCGTCGAAGGGCTCCATCGCCTATCGACTCGTTGCCAAGGAGGTGGCCGGTGGCGCGACGCCCAGGTCTCGGTAGAGGACTCGATTCGCTGATTCCGACGGGAGATGGGCGTACCCCGCCTCCGTCGACTGAAGGAGGCGCACTGCTGGTCGAGATTCCGGTGGGGGATCTCAGCACCAACCCGAATCAGCCCCGCCTGCACTTCGACGAGGAATCCCTGCAGGAACTCTCTGATTCCATTCGTGAAATCGGGGTTTTGCAGCCGTTGCTCGTCCGCAAGCTGGCCGACGGCAGTTACCAGATCATCGCGGGGGAGCGGCGTTGGCGCGCTGCCCAGCGAGCGGGGCTGGCCACGGTGCCCGCGGTCGTCAAGACCACCGACGACATGTCGTCGGTCGAGCAAGCCTTGGTCGAGAACCTGCACCGTCAGGATTTGTTGCCTCTCGAAGAGGCGGCGGCGTTTCAGCAGCTGATCGACGATTTCAACCTCACGCACGATGCCGTGGCCAAGCGCGTGGGCAAGAGCCGCGCGTCGATCAGCAACTCGTTGCGTTTGCTCACGTTGCCCCCGGCGATTCAGGGTTTGCTGGCTGATGGCAAGTTGACCGCGGGTCACGCCAAGGCGTTGCTTGGCTCTCCCGACAAGGCCTATCAAGAGCAGATTGCGCGCCGCGCCGCCGACGAGGGTTGGTCGGTGCGTGCGGTGGAAGAGGCGATTCGCGATCGGGGCCTGGAAGATGCGGGCATCGCGCCGCAGCCGGGTCGCACCGGTGGCACCAACGTCACGCGACTGCGTCAACCGGCGGTGCTCGAACTCGAGCAACGGTTTTCCGATTACCTCGGCACCAAAGTCGACGTGAAGTTGACTGGTCTCGACAAGAAGGGGTCGGTCATCATCACCTTCGCCGGTATCGAGGATTTGGAGCGGATTTACCTCTTGATGATGGGTGAAGCGGGCTCCGAGGACTGAATACGCTGGGGGAATGCAACCCTCAACCTGAACACGAGGTTAGACACAATCTGTTGATAACCCTGTGGATAACTAGGGAGCCCAGGCGAGGAGCGCCAGAAACACTCCCTCGGCGATGCGCTGATGTCGACCCGCGGTGTTCGGTCCGAGGGTGAGCAACACTGCGGGCATCTTGGTCTCGCGCAGGATCGGTAATCGCATTCCTTGAACCGTCAATCGTGGAACCACGTCACGTAGGTGCCGCTCGACCAAATGGGCCAGTGCCCGACCGCCGGTCGACTCGAATGCGGGCACCGAGTAGTACGCCACGCGCGACTGACCCGGTTCGCCCTCTTCGACCCCGACGTACACGTCGGCACCGAACAGATTCGCGGTCGACCCTTGTTGGGCGGGTTCGCCGTCGCCAACGTCGAGCAACATTGCACCGTGATCGCGCAAGGCATCGGACAGAGCTGACACGACCTCAGCGACGTCGCCGAAATGACCCACGGCCACGCGTCGCCCCGCCAGGGACTCGCCCAATCGTGCTTGTTCTGCGTCGCGCACCGCGGCGATGCCCGGACCGTCGCCGGTCATTTTCGATAGTCGCCGCAGCACCGCCACAGTGTCGGCGGTGCACACGCCGTCGATCTCGAGACCAGCGTTTTCCTGGAAATAACGCACTGCCCGGGCCGCGATCGCGCCGAAGATGCCGTCGATGCGACCGACGTCGAAACCCAATCGGGATAAGAGGCGTTGTAATTCCTCGACGTCATCTCCGCGCAGATTGGGCGAACGCAGCATCAGTGGGCGGTCACCGAGATTCCACCATGCCTCGATGAGTGCCGACCACGTGCCTTCGTCGCAGATGCCGGTGATCGACAACCCGCGATCGCGCTGGAAGTCGGCGACCGCTTGGCGCGTACCTGCGCAATACACATCGGGGATCACCCCGGATTCCGGCAGGAAACCGGCGGCTCCGAGGCGGCGTTGCAGTTGCCGAACGGCCTCGCCCGTGTCATCGGGCGCCAGCGCCATCAGACGAAGAATTCCTCCAGGTCGGCGAGCAGTTGACCCTTGCCCTTGGCGCCGACCACACGCTTCACCAATTCGCCCTGCTTGAACACGAGCAACGTGGGAATACTCATGATTCCGTATCTCTGAGCGATGTCGCCGTGCTCGTCGACGTTCAACTTGGCGATGGTCACCTGACCGGCCTTCTCGGTGGCGATCTCACCGAGGATCGGCGCGATCATCTTGCAGGGTCCGCACCACTCGGCCCAAAAGTCGACCACCACGGGGGTGGCGGACGAGTTCACGGTTTCATCGAAGGTTCCGGACGTGAGAGTGACGATTCCATTGGCCATGTGGCCATAGTAACCGAGGGGTCACACAGCAAACGTCAGTGGTGATGTTCGAGCCAACGCTCGGCGTCGATGGCTGCCATGCACCCCGAACCCGCCGCGGTAATTGCTTGACGGTAGGTGTGATCCTTCACGTCGCCACAGGCGAAAACGCCGGGAATATTGGTGTACGTGCTGTCGGGTCGGGTGATGAGGTACCCCGAATCCTCCATGTCGAGAACGCCCTTGAAGACGTCGGTATTCGGACGGTGCCCGATCGCGATGAACAACCCGGAGACCGCGAGCGAACTCTCGGCGCCGGTGACGGTGTCGACCAATGTGACACCTTCGAGTTGTTCCTTTCCGACCAACTGCTTCACCGCGGTATTCCAACGCACTTCGATCTTGGGATTGTTGAGCGCGCGATCCTGCATGATCTTGCTCGCGCGGAACGAATCGCGACGATGGATCAACGTGACTTTGCTCGCGAACTTGGTGAGAAAGGAGGCCTCTTCGATCGCCGAGTCGCCACCGCCAACGACCGCGATCTCCTTGCCACGGAAGAAGAAGCCGTCGCACGTGGCGCACGTCGAGAGACCGTGACCAATCAGTCGTTCCTCATCCTGCAGACCGAGCATCAAACTCTGCGCACCGGTCGACACGATCACCGAATCGGCGGTGTACACCTCGTCGCGCACGTGCACCTTCAACGGCTTCTCACCGAACTCGACCTTGGTCGCCTTGGCCGTGAGGAACGTCGCACCGAATCTCGCGGCCTGATCGCGAAATCGCATCATCAACTCCGGACCCATGATTCCCTCGGGAAAACCAGGGAAGTTCTCGACCTCGGTGGTGAGCATCAACTGTCCGCCGGGTTGATCGGATGTGCTCGACGGCTCACCTTCGATCACGAACGGAGCGAGGTTGGCGCGTTCTGTCTCGTCGGTACGATCTTCATGATCCGCCGTCAGAGCAAGGAAGGTGTCTGATGTCGAAGCACCATCGCGTCATCATCATCGGGTCTGGTCCGGCCGGTCTGACCGCCGCGATCTACACCGCGCGCGCCAACCTTGCTCCGTTCGTGATCGAAGGTGAGCCATCGAGCACATCCGATCAACCCGGCGGACAGTTGATGCTCACCACCGAGGTCGAGAACTTCCCTGGTTTTCCCGAGGGAATCATGGGCCCGGAGTTGATGATGCGATTTCGCGATCAGGCCGCGAGATTCGGTG
>JBJTIO010000171.1:0-17967 GCA_046095045.1 Actinomycetota bacterium | reverse complement strand
TCGAAATCCCGACGGGTCGAACTCCGAAGGTGTCGTTCGCGCGCGTCACGGTCTTCCGCGCGAATTCCTGTTGTTCGTCGGCACGGTCGAGCCCCGAAAAAATCTTGCCCGTTTGGTGCAGGCGCTCGATCGAGCACGGTGTGATTTACCCCTCGTCGTCGCCGGATCGCCCGGTTGGGGTGACACCGGCGTCGAGGAGTCTCCCAACGTGAAGTTCATCGGGTTCGTTCCCGAGGTCGAATTGCCGGCCTTGTATTCGAGTGCGGCCGTGTTCTGCTACCCGAGCGAACGCGAAGGCTTCGGGATGCCGGTGCTCGAAGCGATGTCGTATGGAACGCCGGTCGTCACCAGCCTCGGTACCTCGACCGAGGAGGTGGCCGGTGGTGCGGCCGTGCTGGTCGACCCGTTCGACGTCGACGACATTGCACGCGGACTCGACGAGGCGCTCGCACGCCACGACGAGTTGTCCGTTTGGGGCCTTCGTCAGGCCGCGCGCCGTCACTGGTCGGAGACCGCACGACTGACGGTCGACGCGTATCGCGAGGTGATGCGTTGACGACGGGCCGCCGGATCGCGGTGAACCTCACGTGGTGTCAACCCGGGCGGGTGGGCGGAAGCGAGGAGTACCTCGTGCGCCAACTGATGGGTCTGTCCGCGGCGGCGCCGTCCGAATTCGATGTCACGATCTTTGCTCCCAGCGGATTCGCCGAGGCGCATCGCGAACTCGCCAATCGATATCCGATCGACGAAACGCGTTCCGACGGATCGTCGCGAGCCCGACGTATCGTGAACGAATCGACATGGCTCCGGCGACGTACCGCGGGAAGTTTGCTCGTTCATCACGGCGGCGGCACGCTGCCCGTGGTGCATCGCTCACCGACGTTGTTGACGATTCACGATCTGCAGTACCGACAGTTCCCGCAGTACTTCGGTGGCGCGCGCCTGGCGTACTTGCGATCGGTGATGCCTCGGTCGGCGCGAAATGCGACGGCCATCGCCGTGCCGACGAATTTCGTTCGCGACACGGTGTGCGATGCGTACGGCATCGACGGTACGAAGGTGCACGTCGTTCCGCACGGGGTTCCTTCCGATCTCGGATCGCATCGAACACCCGAATCCGACGTCCGAGCCAAACACCGTTTGGGTGACGCTCCCTTCGTCGTTCTGCCGGCGATGACCCACCCCCACAAGGGGCATCGTTTCCTGCTCGACGTCTTCGAGCGATACGGCGAGGCCCTCGGGGTGCGACTCGTGCTGATCGGCGGAGCGGGGTCGATCGATGAGGAGGTGGCTCGTCGCGCGGACCGACTTGCCGGATTGGTCAGCAAACTCGGACGAGTGAGTGACTCCGATCGCGACGGACTGAGAGCCGCCGCTGCTGCGGTCGTCTTTCCGAGCGAGTACGAGGGATTCGGCGCGCCGTTGATCGAAGCCATGGCCCTCGGCACGCCGGTGATCTCCAGTGATCGCGCGTGCCTACCCGAGGTCGTCGGATCCGCCGGCATCGTGGCGCCACTCGACGTCGATTCCTGGCGCGAAGCGATTGGGGACGTCGACCGTCGTCGCGCCGAGTTGGTCACCGCTGGTCGCAATCGAGTGCGCGACTTCACGGTCGAGGTCTCCGGCTCCGCACTCGCCACGGCGTATCGCTCGTTGCTCGACGTTGACGGAGCCGGATCGTGAGCCGGTCATTGAATCTCGTCGTGCTGTGTCCGCACTTCGCGCCCGATACGGCGCCGACCGGAGTGGTGATGACGCGCATCGTGCACGAGTTGGCCGAACTCGGCCATCGGGTTCACGTCGTCACCTCGCTGCCTTGGTATCGCGAGCATCGAGTCGAGGATGATTGGCGATCGATCACTTGGCGTCGCCGCACGACCGAGGTCGAGTGGGGCTCGATCGCTCGATTGAATCCCTTCGCAGGAGGAGACAAACGCAATCTCGTGCGCCGGGCGCTCGGGTTCGTCGGATTCTCGATCACCGCGACGATCGCGGGTTGCCGAGCCGGACGCGGGGAGCGCATCGACGCCGTCATCGCGATGTCCCCTCCGCTCACGATGGGATTATCCGGTCGACTGGTGGCCTGGGTTCGGCGAGCTCCGCTCGTGTTCAACATCCAGGACGTTTTTCCCGACGCCGCGATCGAGACCGGAGCGATCAGCAATCGTCTGGTGATCGGCGTCGCTCGCTTGCTGGAGCGCATCTCGTATCGCCTCACCAATCGTGTGACGGTCCTGTCGTCCGATCTCGCCGACAACGTGGCGGCGAAGTTTTCGCGCCCCGATCGCGTGGTTGTGATTCCGAACTTCGTCGACACTGCGGCAATCACGCCGCGCGATCCGGACACCGCGTACCGACGTGAACTTGGTCTCGGCCCGCGACCGATCGTGATGTATGCGGGGAACATCGGGTTCTCGCAGTCGCTCAACCTGATGCTCGAGGCGGCACGGGCGATGCCCGACGTCGACTTCGTGATCAATGGCAACGGTTCGGCTCGACACGATCTTCAGACCGACGCGTCGTCGATTCCCAACGTGGTGTTCGGCGACTTTCAACCGCCCGAGCGACTCGCCGAGGTGCTCGCCACGGGCGACGTTCATGTCGTCCCGTTGCGTCGCGGACTCGGACGCGTGAGCGTCCCGTCGAAGACCTACTCGATCATGGCGGCCGGTCGACCGATCGTTGCTGCCATCGACGCGGGTACGGAGGTGACCCGGCTGATCGACGGTGCCAGATGTGGAATCGCCGTCGAACCCGACTCCCCGAACGACTTCGTGGCGGCCCTGAGAACGATCCTCGCCGACGGCGACGAACGCAGGGCAATGGGTTCCCGAGCGCGGTCGTTCGTCGAGAATCAGGCCTCTCCGCGCGCCGTTGCCGAGGCGTATGTCGCACTCATCGACGACCTTTCCCCTTCGTGACCCCGTATTCGGGTGTCGACACGGGTAGCCTCTCTCACTCGTGGGTAAGGCATCGTCAGCCAAGAAAGTCGCTCGTTTGGCCCAGAAGGGCAAGGGGCGCAAGGTTCGCTTCCAAGGGGGCACTCTCTTCCCGGCAATGATCGTCGGCATCTCGATCGTTGGCCTGGCCCTGATCGTGTATTCCCGTTCGTCGATCCCCGACCAGAACGTGCCACCGACGGTCCAGGATCACTGGCACGCCTCGTACGGCTTTTACGCCTGTGACACCTGGTTGCCCGATCTCCAGGGCAACAAGGAAGAAACCGATGCGAGTGGACAGCTGATCAGCGACGGCTTCCGTCGCACCGGTATTCACAGCCACGACGATGGCGTGATGCACTGGCATCCGTATTCGTCGGAGGCCACGGGTCGCAACGCCAAGTTGGGTGTGTTCCTCGACGTCTACGGCGTGAAGGTGACCGACACCAAGATCGAGTTCCCGGCCGACCAAGGCGGTGCGGTCTACGAAGAGGGCGTCACCAAGTGCACGGTTGACGGTAAGGAAGTCGACGGCGAGGTCGTCGTCTACGCGTTCGCCGCGTACGACACTCCCGATGATGTGACGACCTACATCACGAACTTCGACGACATTCGCATCAAGAACGACGGCATGGCTTTCAGCATCGTGTTCGCACCGGCGGGCACCAAGCCCGGTCTGCCGCCCTCGGCGGCCTCGTTGCCCGAATTGGGCGCAGCCGACTCGGCGAGCGCCACCACCACCGTGCCGGAAACCGATGCGTCGTCGACGACGGTTGTCGACGGGTCGTCGCCCACGAGCACGGTGACCGCGACGACGGTCGCCGACTCCACGACGTCCGTCGCACCGACCACCACGAGCGGTTGATGCGCGCGGTCGTGTTGGTGGGCGGCTTCGGCACCCGATTGCGGCCGTTGACCTTCACCACGCCGAAACCGATGCTCCCGGTGGGGCATCGTCCGATCGTCGAGAATTTGGTTCGTAGGTTGTCCTCGGCGGGCATCGATGAAGTCGTCCTCGGTCTCGGTTTCAAGCCCGAGCCTTTCATCGCCGCATTCCCCGATGGCGTGTGCGCCGGTGTGCGACTTCATTACGCCGTGGAACCTGAACCGCTCGACACCGCTGGCGCGATTCGATTCGCGGCCGAACATGCCGGGGTCGACGACACCTTCGTCGTCGTGAACGGTGACGTCCTCACCGACCTCGACGTGGCATCTCTCGTGGCGTTTCACCGTGCGAAAAACGCCGAGGCCACCATTCATCTCACGCCGGTCGAAGACCCGTCGGCGTACGGTGTCGTCGCCATGTCGGCCGATGGGCGCGTGGAGCGATTCGTCGAGAAACCAGCGCCGGGCACCGCGCCGAGCAACTTGATCAACGCGGGAACCTACGTTCTCGAACCTTCCGTTCTCGGTCGGATTCCAACCGGACGCAAGGTGTCGATCGAACGCGAGACGTTCCCGGCCATCGTCGAGGACGGTCGGTTGTACGCCATGGCAACCGACGATTACTGGATCGACACTGGTCGACCGGAGCCGTATCTGCGTGCGAATCTCGACATGATCGACGGAGTTCGTCGAGTGCCGAAATCCCCAGAGATCGAATCGGGAGCCGACGTTGCTCCGTCCGCACGGGTGCATCACAGTTTGGTGTCGGCGGGTGCGCAGGTCGCATCGGATGCGAACATCGAAGATTCCGTGGTGCTGGCGTCGGGCCGAGTCGGATCGGGGGCGACGATCGTTCGGTCGATCGTGATGGGTTCGGTGGGCGAAGGAGCGACCATCACCGATTGTGTGATTGGTGCCGCGGGAATCGTGTCGCCGGGCGTCTCTCTCGATTCCGCATTTCTTCCCGATCCTTCCGGGAGTTAACCGTGGCCACCGCTCGCAAGCCCGTCCTCCCGTCGTCGGTGATGGTGGTCGGCGGCGCGGGATTCCTCGGCTCGCACCTCGTCGATCGACTGCTCGTCGAGGGCGTGCAGGTCGCGGTGGTCGACGACTTGTCGACGGGCTCGTTGGCGAATCTGGCCGAGGCCCGATCGAACGCCGCCGAGGGCAGCCTGCGCATCGACACCGTCGACGTCACGATTCCCGAATTCGTCGGAGCGATCGCTCGGCGTCGACCCGACGTCATGGTCATCGCGGCTGCCTTCACCGGCGATCCGAACGACACATCCGAGGCGGTGCGATCGTTCGCCGTCGTGGCGAGCGCGCTCGAGGCCTGTCGTGCGGCCAAGATCGACAAGGTCGTCGTCATCGTCCCGGGCTCGGCTCTGTACGGCGACGTTCTGTCGCGCGAACTACCGATTCGAGAGGATCGTGAGCATCGATTGGTTGGCGCTCAGGGCGTGGCGGTCGAGGCGGTGTCGAATCTTCTCGAGGTGTATCGCCGCGACCACGACATCGACCACACGACGCTCGCCGTCTCCACCCTGTACGGCCGCCGTCAGCGATCCGACACGAACCTCGTGGCCAACCTGTTGTCAGCGCGCGCATCGGGGGAGGCGCCGGTCATTCATGGCGACGGGAAGCAGACGCTCGATCTCTTGCACGTCGACGACGCCGTCGACGCGGTGGTGAAGGCGCTCACGAAGGGCAGTGGGCTGTTGCTCCACGTCGCTTCGGGATCGCAAACCAGCCTGCGTTCGCTCTTGCAGGCGATCGGGATCGAATCGGTCGTGTCGCAACCAAAACGACCCGGATCCATTCAACGATCGGCACTCTCGCCATCGCGCGCGCGGTTGCACTTGGGTTGGTCACCATGGACCACCTTGGCCGATGGTTTGGCCCGCTCGAGCGATTAGCGGAAGAGATCTTCTTGCGGGGGTCGCACGATCTCACTCATCGATGATTCGCGGAACCACGTCGGATCGACGCCCCGCACGACCGCGACCGGAACACCACTCGACTTGCCCATCACGAGTTCGGCGGCCGAAGCGATCTCGTCGGCGGCGCACACCTCGGTGACCTGCATCATGCGTCCGAGGGCGTCCGGAGTGCCGCGCAAATCGACGACGGCGGCGACACCTGCGACACCGATCGCGACGTCGGTCAATCCCTTTCGCCAGGGGCGCCCGAAGGTGTCCGACACGATCACGCCAACGGACACTCCTAGTTTGGCCTTGACGATGTCGCGAATGCGTCGAGCCGACCGATCGCTGTCGAGAGGCAACAGTGCGGCCCAACCGCGTTCGACGTTCGAAAGATCGATGCCACTGTTCGCGCACACGAAACCATGTTTGGTCTCGGTGATGATCAGATCGCCACGCCGTCGTACCACCCGCACGGCTTCTTCCTCGACCAGCCCCTTGTGCGACAACGGATCATTGGCATCGATCGCGACCATGCGGCCCTCGGCCTTCGACACGATCTTCTGGGTCACGACGAGCACATCGTTGTCACGAAGGGGACCGTTCGGTTCGGCTCGACAGGCGTCGACGATGATGTCGCCCAATTGATCGTTCGGGCGTATCTCGCCGATGCCGGTCACGCCCCATGCGGTCAATCGTTGACCCGGTGAATGGGACTCACTCATGTGGTGCTCCTTGCTCGGGCGCGTTCACGACGACGCGCGCCAATCGACTCGTGATCTCCGGCGTTCTCATGATGGTGTCGGTGACGATGCAACGCATGCCCTCGGCCTCGACGGCGGCCCGTGAACCCTCGTCCTGCTGGTCGATGACGAGCGTCCCGCAGATCGGAGCGTACAGACGCGCGACGCCGACGACCGATGCTTCGAATCCGAGTTCGCTCAGCATGCGATCGGCGGGTCCCTTCAACGCGGCACCGGCGATGATCGGAGAGATCGCGACCACTTTGTCGCGGAACTTCTCGAGCGCCCGGTCGACTCCGCCCAATGCGCGGACGGGTCCGATCGACACGATGGGGTTGGACGGAGCGATGACGATGGTCCGAGAAGTTTCCAGAGCTTCGATGAACGTGGGGCGGGCCGTCTCGGCGCCGTCGAAACGCACCGCGGTGACCGGAACGGAATGACGCCGTCTCACGAAGTACTCCTGGAATCCGACCGTGCGCGAAGCACCATCGACGTCGACGATGTCGACCATGGTGGCGACGCGATCGTCGGACATGGGAAGCAAGGTGAGTCCCAGGTTCCACGCGCGGGCGATCTCGGCGGTCACTTCGGTGAGCGTGGCACCCTCGGCGAGTCGTGCGGTTCGGTAGAAGTGCGTCGCGAGGTCGCGATCGCCGAGGTTGAACCAATCGGGCGCGGCCGTCGAGCCGTCGGGTCGCACAGCCACGTACCGCGCGAGATTCTCCATGGCGGTCCACGATTCGTTCGCCAGACCCCAACCTCGCTCGGGGTCGATGGCCCCAGCCACGGTGTAGGTGACGGTGTCGAGGTCGGGGGAGATGGCCAATCCATGCAACACGGTGTCGTCGCCGGTGTTGACGACGACGGTGATGTCGCGCGGATCGACGACGTCGACCAACCCGCGAAGGAATCGTGCGGCTCCCACACCGCCGGCCAAAACCGTGATCACGGCGTCATTCTTGCGGGTTCATTCGCCATCGGCGACCTTGGCGTAGAGGGCGGCCAACTCGGTGGCGGTGCGGGACCAGTCGAAAGTCCCCGAACGAGCGTGTCCGGCCGTGACGAGCCGCGCGCGTTCGTCGTCATCGGTGAGTGCGCGAACCAGTGCTTCGGTCCAACCGTCGCGGTCGTCGACCGAGCGCAATAGGGCGGCGTCACTGGCGATCTCGGGGATCGATCCGGCGGTCGAAGCGACCACGGGAATCGAGGCAACCATGGCCTCGAGGATGGGAAAGCCGAATCCTTCGTCGAGTGAGGGATACACCAGAACTCGCGCGCGTTTCATGAGGTGATCGAGTGTGGCCGCGTCGACCTGACCGAGCACGTGGATCCGGTCGCGATGCGTCGACGCGTCGCGGGCGCGATCGAGTGCGGCTTGGTCGGTGCCGGGTGCGCCGGCGATCACCAGCCGAGCATCGGGCACCTTGCCGACGACGTCGTCGAAGAGAGTGACGAGGAAGGGAAGATTCTTGCGTCGCTCAACCGTGCCGACCGCGAGCATCACCCGACCATCGTCGGGGACGGCCGTCGTACGAGTGGATGCGCCGGCGATTAGGTGCGCGACCGAGGATGCGGTGGGTGAACCGAGATGAATCACAGAAATCTTCGCGGTCGGGAAATGTTCGCGCAGTCGTCGTGCGGTCGCGTGGGACGAAGCGTGCACGTGGGCGCCCGTGTCGATGCTTCGCCGTAACGCACCCATCATCAGGCGCACGTCGCGGTGCACGTCACTCGGATTGTCGAGAGCCCAGCAGTCGTACACCGACACCACACGCGGATGTCGCGACGGGGGAGCGACGTAATTGGTTCCGTGCACCACGTCGATTTCACCGAAGTGGCGGTCGGGTCGTGGCGTGTCGAATCGCGCCCACATGCGCAATGCGAGAGCGGCCGGGTAGGGAAGTCGAACGATCCCGGCCTCGGGTCGCGAGCGATAGCTGACGAGGTACGGACGCAGTTCGACATCGGGGGCCACAACTTCGAGCGACTCGGTGATCCTTCGCACGGCGTGACCGATACCGGTTCGAGGCCCGTGCAGCGGACCGGAGTCGAACGCGACGCGGATCATCGAGGTGAGGCTAGGCCGAGGACCCTAAGATGTAGGGGTATCGGCCGATCGGTCCCGATCTGAGGAGATCCCCCATGCCCCGCGCGTTCATCACAGGAGTCACCGGACAGGACGGTCAGCATCTGGCCAAGTTCTTGCACAGCAAGGGCTATCAGGTGTTCGGCATGGTGAAGGGTCAGAACAATCCCAAGGCCGAGTTGCTGCGTGACGAGTTTCCTTATGTCGAGATCGTGCCGGGCGACCTGGCCGACTTGCCGTCGCTCGTGAAGGCCATGGAACTCGCCCAACCCGACGAGGTGTATAACCTGGCCGCGATTTCCTTCGTCGCTCTGTCGTGGAATCAGGCCGAACTGACGGCCAACCTCACCGGGACCGGCGTGTTGCGCATGCTCGAAGCAGTGCGCATGGTCGGCGGCAATGAGAACAACAAGATCCGCTTCTACCAGGCATCGTCGTCGGAGATGTTTGGAAAGGTTCGGGAAACTCCGCAATCGGAGAAGACCCCGTTCCACCCTCGCTCGCCGTACGGTTGCGCCAAGGTGTTCGGACACGACATCACGGTGAACTATCGCGAGAGCTACGGCTTGTGGGCGTGCTCGGGAATTCTCTTCAACCATGAGGGCCCGCGACGAGGCGTCGAGTTCGTCACTCGCAAGGTCACGAACGCGGCAGCGCGTATCAGTCTCGGATTGCAGAACGAACTCGTGATGGGCAACCTCGACGCGAAGCGCGATTGGGGCTACGCGGGCGACTACGTGAAAGCCATGTGGTTGATGCTCCAGCAGAGCGAGCCCGACGACTACGTGATCGCCACGGGGGAGACCCACACCATCGAGGAACTCGTTCAACGGGCGTTCGCCGAAGTGGGAATCACCGATTGGCAGAAATACGTTCGTCAGGACCCCAAGTTCTTCCGGCCGGCCGAGGTCGATCTACTGATCGGCGATGCGACCAAGGCGCGCACGAAATTGGGCTGGAAGCCCGAGGTCGATTTCCCATCGCTCGTCAAGATGATGGTCGCGAACGATCTCGCCATCGAAAAGGCGCGCATGCGCAAGTGATCGTCACGCTTCGAGCGGGCGATCCGACAACGCATCGAGCATCGAATCCTCGTCGATGGTCGCACCGGCAGCCAACAAACTGCGCAGGGACTGAACGAAGATCGCGAGCGAGGCGACCGAGCTCGACACCAGGCCCAGTTCGACGCGCAGATACAGGTCGTCTGATGACAGCCAAGTGACCGCGAGGAACACGGTCATTCCCGTGAGCCATCCGAGCGCGACACGGGCGTGTCCGTGGAGCGCGATCACCGCCTGAGCGGTCGCCAAGGCGACCATGTACACGGCGCTTCCGAGGGCGAGCATCGTGAGCGTGCGGCGGTCGAGTCCTCCGTCGTAGAGGAAGTCGAGAATCGTTGGGCCGAGAGAGAATGATCCTCCGACACCGATCACACCGACCCCGATCACCACGATCATCAGTCGACGAAAACCGTTGCGGAACTCGTCGAGGTCGTTCGATGCGGCGAGCCGAGCCAAACGAGGCAACAACGCTGCCTGTATCGCCTGAAACAAGAAGAGTGGAATGCGCGCGAGCAACACACCGTTACCAAATCTCGTCACCGCGTCGCGTTGCGACGAATTCGCCAACACGTCGATCGCAATCGGGCCGGCGTTGACGAGACCCGCCCCCATGATCGATCCGATGAGCAACCACCCGAGATTCGAGGTGACCTCATTCCATTCGGCGACCGGTCCAGGGCTGGTGCGCAACTGACCGCGCAGGGCGACGACGAGAACACCGGTCAGAGGTGACAGTGCCACGATCATCGCGTAGGCACCAACGTTGTGGACGTCGAGTTGCCACAGAATGACGCATCCGATGATCCGCACCAGTCCGTCGGCACCCATCACGATTCCGTACGCGGTGAAACGACCTTCTCCCGAACAAATACCGCGGGCGAGGTGCGTTGGGGCGTACGCGACGAAGGCGACAATGAGCGCGACCGTGACGAGGCCGTAGCCCTCGAAGAATTCGCGTGTCGCGATCGAGCTCAGGGAAGCGACTGCAACCGACACCGCGAGCGTGATGCCGGCGCCGAGGGGCACGATGCGACCCACGACTGGGGATCCTCCGAGCGACAATGCGCGACGATGAGCGAGAGCCCGCCCCATCTCTTGCTCGAGGGGCAGGAAGAAACCGGGGGCGAGGGCAAAGGTGGCGAACCAGAGTGCCACGATCGGTTTGAAGTCCTCCTTGCCGAGTGCCTCCTGGCCGACTTTGAAAAACGCGTAACTCGAGATGCCGGCGACCAACAAGCCGATGCCGACGGCGATGGTGCCCTCGGGAAGCGGAATGCGCAACCGGGCGTCGCTCGAAGTAGTCGGAGTTTCGTTCAAGAACCTCAACCCTAGCGATGGGCTTACGACCGGCTGAGTCAATGAAACACCTGCGTGGAGCGGAATGATCACCTCGCGATGCGAGTTCTGTGACATGCGGTGAAACCCGCGAGGGAAGGGTGGCGGGTAGCCTTCGTGCACCTTGGAAGACGTCTTGGAGCCTGATCTCTCCGGCGACGACGGCGGATCCGTCGCCTCCGTCCCCGCCGCTCCCGGCGTGGTGGCGACTGTCGTCGTCCATCCACCGTCGGCAACATTGTCCGAATGCCTCGACTCGTTGGCCGCCCAGGACTATCCCAATCTGCAGGTCCTGGCTCTGGTGACCGGTTCCGACCCGAACGAGCAGTCCTCCATCGAAGAGGCGGTGCGCTCACGGGGTCTGAACGGTCACGTTCGACTTCTCGGTGGCAACCCCGGTTTCGGTCGGGCCGCGAACGCGGTGTTGCGGCTGGTCCAAGGTGACGGGGGATTCTTCCTGTTCCTCCACGACGACGTGGTTCTCGATTCCGATGCCGTGCGGTTGATGGTCGAGGAGCTCTATCGGTCGAACGCAGGTCTGATCGGACCGAAGTTCGTCGAATGGGACGATCCGCGACGACTCCAACTGGTGGGATTCGACGCCGACCGCTTCGGCGAGCTTGACAGTCCGGTCGAAGAGCACGAGATCGATCAGGAGCAACACGATGCCGTTCGGGATGCGTTCGTTCTGCCGTCGGCGTGCGTTCTCGTGCGAGCCGACCTGTTTCGTCGGATGGAAGGTTTCGAGGAATCGATCGAATTCCACGGCGAGGACCTCGATCTGTGCTGGAGAGCTCATCTCATGGGTGCGCGCGTGGTGGTCGCCCCGTCGGCGCGAGTGCGCCACAAGGGTGCTCTCGCCGACCGTCGCGATGACATTGCGCATCTGTCGCTCGTGGCGCGCAATCGATTGGCGACGGTCGCGTCGTTGACGGGTGCGGTGCGCAGCCTCGTCACCATCCCGTTGCTGATTCTCATCACTTTGATCGAATCCGTCGTCTCGTTGGTCACGGGTCACGTGCGCCGCGCGGTCACCGAATTCACCGCGGTCGTCCTGGCGCCTCGCGACACTTTGAGCATCATTCGTCGTCGACGTCGGATCCGACAGCTGAGAGAGGTGTCCGACGGCGAGATCGGTGATCTACAGGTGCGAGGCAGCGTGCGTTGGCGACGTCTACTACGCGGCCGTCAACGACTCACCGGTTCGGTGTCCGATTCGTCTCGACGTCGGCCCGAGACCGTCACGGTCGTCGCCTGGGGAATCATGATCGCCGTGTTGCTCGTGGGTGGTCGCGAGATTCTTCTTGGCCAACTGCGACCGGTTGGCGATTTACTTCGTTGGTCCGACTCACCGCGCGACGTGTTGCATTCGTATCTGACTGGTTGGTGGTCGAAGGACCTCGGCGCGACCACCGCGCAGCCGACGGGCAACCTGCTGATGGCTTTGCTGGGGATCGTCACTCTCGGTCACATGGCGCTCGCACGAACCGTTCTCGTGGTCGGCCTCGTGGGCCTTGGATGGCTCGGAGCATCGCGTCTTTGTGTGGTCGCGACATCGGCTCGTGCTCGAATCATCGGAACGGTCGTCTATGCGGCCGTGCCGTTGCCGTACGCCGCGGTGGCTGCCGGGCGGCTGAACGCACTCGTCGCCTATGCCTCTCTTCCCTGGGTTCTACATCTCGTGCGTTTGTTCGGTGGGCTCGGAGTGCCGAAGGGATCGGACGAGTCCAGTCGAGCGATTGGTGATGTGATCGAACACCCAAGCACTCTCGTGCGCCTGCGAGTCGTCGCTTCACTGTCGATCGTGCTGGCCATGGTGTTCGCCATCGCCCCATCGGTGTTGTTCGTAGTCATGGTCAGCGTTGTTCTGTGGACCCTCGCGGCCCTTCTAGCTGGTGGCTCGCTACGCGCCGCGGGGTTGGGCATTGCTGCGACCGCTGTGGCCACGACCGCCGCTTTCATCTTGAACCTTCCGTGGTCGACGCGCTACCTCTCGTCCGACGGTTGGAGCGCAATCGTCGGGGCGAACTCGACCGGTGGACGCAATTTCTGGCAACTCGCTCGTTTCGGCATCGGGCCGTCCGCATTGGGTGGACTCGTGATTCTGCTGTTCGTCCCCGCCCTGATCGCCCCGTTCGTATCGCGCGGATGGCGATTCGTCTGGGCGATGCGTGCGGCGATTCTGATCGGAGCATCGCTCGTGGTGGCAGTCGTTGGTGAGACCGACGTGGCGTTTCCCGAGCCCGGGGTGTTGCTGGCGCCGGCGGCCGTCGGACTGTCGATCGGGGTCGCCATGGCGTGGGTTGCTTTCGGGGCCGACGTGCGCGGCGCTCGATTCGGCGTTCGGCAACCGGTTGCGTTGTTGTCGATCGCCTGCATTCCGCTCGGAGTGATTCCGGCCTTCGCCGTCGCTAGCGATGGTTCCTGGCAACAGTCAAATACGACGTTCTCGGATCAGATGAGCGAGTTGCTCGGATCGACCGACGACTTCCGGGTGCTCGTGATCGGCGATGACCGACTCGCGATCGGTGCATCGCATTCCTACGTCGACGGAATCGCCTTCTCTATCATCGACGGTGGTCGTCCAACGGCAAGCGACGCGTGGTCCCCGGCCGACGACGATGTCGAGCGCCTCGTGTCCCCGTTGTTGCGCGCGGTGTCGGAAGGAAGCACTGATCGCGTGGGACGATTACTCGCTCCCCTCGGGGTGAAGTACGTCGTGATTCCGATGATCGATCGCGTTGAATCCACGTCCGAGAATCCCTTGCCGCCACCGACCGGACTCATCGATGCGTTCGGTGCGCAGCTCGACTTCCGACGCAAATTCTCGCCCGCGAGCATGGTGGTGTTCGAGAACGTGCAATCGATTCCGATCACGGCAATGCTCACCGAGTCCGGGGCTCAAGCAAGTCAACAAGGTGGAGACAACGCCTTGGCTGTCGCCGACATGTCGGGCGCCGTGTCGACCCTGAATTCGAGCAAGGAATGGTCCTCGCCGACATCGACGATCGAATCCGGCACGTTTCACTTCGGTGTTCCCTACGACGCGAACTGGCGATTGATCGTCGACGGAAGCCAGAAGGAATTCGACGCCTCATTCGGCTCGGTGATGTCGACCGAGATCGCATCTAGTGGGCGAGCGACACTCGACTACGACTCGCCGCTCTCGCGAAAACTCTGGGTGGTGTTGCAAGTGTTGCTGTGGGTGATGGTGATCGTGGCTGTGGCCCAACCCCGGCGCTTGCGTCGACGCGTCGGTGGCGTCGACGATGGACCGATCATGACAATCGGAGGAACTCCGTGAGGTTGGTGCGCGCCACCCCGTTGATCAGCGTCGGACTCGTCTTTACCGCGTTCGTGCTTGCTGATCGTCAGGATGCACCGACGACACCGGCCTTTTCCGAGACCTTCATCTCGGGGACGCCGGTGGTTCCCGGGGGAGATGTCATCACCACCTCGTGGTTTTGCGGAGGAACATCGGCGGCCGGTGATAGCGGAAGTGGTGCGTACTCGGGAGAAATCGTCCTGTCGAACCCCACCGATGTGCCTGCAACGGGAACCGTCACCGCGCTCACGGCCGACGCTGCTCCGGTGCGGACCGACGTCGTGGTGGAAGCACGCAGTCAATCGACGGTCGATGTGCGCAGCCTCGTCGACGCGAGTTATGCCGCAACGGTAGTCGAAGTCGATTCGTCTCTCGTCGCGGTCGAACAACGATCGATTCATCCGGCGGGCACGGCGGTCGCTCCGTGTGCGAATTCGACGTCTGATCGGTGGTACTTCCCCGATGGTTTCACCGTCGATGGTTCCGACTTCCGCATCATTCTCACCAATCCCTACTTGTCGGCGGCGATCGTCGATGTCTCGGTGGCCACCGAGGACGGACCTCGTACTCCGAGCAACTTGCAGGGCTACGTGATTCCGGCTCAGTCGATCCGGGTCATCAACATCGCCGACGCCGGATTCCGTGACGAGAAGGGTCTGGCGGTGTCGGTCGAGGCCCAAACCGGTCGTTTCGTGGCGGCCAAGGACCAGCCCTACCTGGGCGGTGGGCGACTCGGACACGTCACCGCCATCGGCGCTCCGGCACCATCGGCGCAATGGTGGTTTGCCGATGGTGAAAAGGGTGCAGGTATCTCGGAGCGTTACTCGATCCTCAACCCGACCGATATCGAGGCGCAGGCATCGGTGCTCGTGCTCGGCCTGGGTCAGGTCGATGCCGCCATCGAGCCGCTGACGCTGTCGGTGCCTCCCCACGAAGTGGTCACGCTCGACTCGTCGTCGATCGCCGGAATGCCCGATGGTCTGCACGGGTTCTTAATCTCGAGCGAAACCGGCGCCGACATCGTCGTCGAGCGGGTGATCACGCGACCAGCGGCCGACTACGTGGCGACGACCGCCGTGATCGGCGTGATGGGCGGTTACACATCGACGCGTTGGCGAGTGCCGACCAGTACCAGCATCGCGATCGAAGATGTCCTGATCGTGATGAACGCGACCGGAGAGGCCGCGACCTTCACCGTCTCGTCGGTCGGTCCGGGAGGCGAAGAACCCGTGTCGGGACTCGAGAACATTGAACTACCACCCAACTCGATCGTCGCGGTCGATCTGGTCGATCCGTTGGCGTTCGGTCGTCCGCTCGTGGTCGAAGGAACGCGAGAGATAGTTGTCGAACGACGACTCGAACGGACACCGACATTGCGGGGTCGCAGCGGGTCACTGGCGATTCCGGAATGAATTCGCTGATCGTTGCCGCCGTGATCGTTGTCGCCGTGTCCGGCGTGGCGATCTTGTTGCGTTCACGCCGCACTGTCGATGCGCCGACTCAGAAGACTTGGATGGTCCCGACTCAAATCGATCCGAGTGATCTGGGCGACAGCGATTCTGACTGGTCGATCGTCGTGTTCACGTCCGGCACATGTCATGTGTGCGCCGACGTGGTGAACAAAGCCGAGGCACTACGTAGTCGTCACGTCGACGTCGTGGAAGTCGAATATGGAATCAATCGGCGAACGCACGAGAAGTACGAAATCGATGCCGTGCCGACCCTGGTCGTGTGCGACCGGTCCGGAGTCGTGCGGCATTCGATCCTCGGCCCGGTGTCGGCAACCGACTTGTGGGCCGCGGTAGCCCGTGTTCGAGATCCGAACACGCCCACCGGCGATTGCTCGAATCACTGATCGGACGGATTCACTCGGCGAATTGAGTGGGAGCCGGATCGCCGATTCCCTGTTGCACCAACTCGGCCACTTCGGAGCCGTCGATCGTCTCTTTGTCGAGCAGTGCAGTCGCCACGAGATCGAGTCCGCGACGGTGTTTAGTGAGCAATTCGACGGCGCGTTGTTCTTGCGCTGTGAGGATGCTGTTGATCTCCTCGTCCATCATTCGAGCGGTGTCGTCGCTGTACTCGCGGCCACCGGTCATCAGATCCTCGCCAAGGAACACCTGTTGGTTGTTGTGCCAAGCCATCGGTCCGACCTTGTCGCTCATACCCCATTCACGCACCATGCGACGGGCGAGTCCCGTGACCACTTCGAGATCGTTTGCGGCCCCGGTCGTCTGCTGTTGGAACACGATCTGTTCGGCCACACGACCACCGAGGGCCATGCAGATGCGATCAAGGATGTAGTCCTTGGAGAAACTGTGTCGTTCCTCGGGCAGAGTCTGAGTGACCCCGAGGGCCATGCCGCGCGGGAGGATGGTGACTTTGTGCAACGCGTCGCCGTTGGGCAACACCGCCGCCAACACCGCGTGACCACCTTCGTGGTACGCCGTCACCCGCTTCTCCTCGGCCGACAGAACGAGAGAGTCGCGACGAGCGCCCATCATGATGCGGTCACGAGCCGATTCGAAGTCGATGCGTTCGATCTGCGCGCTCCCGCGACGCACGGCGAACAAGGCTGCTTCGTTCACGAGGTTGGCCAGATCGGCACCACTCATGCCCGGAGTGCCCTTGGCCATCACCTCGAGATCGGCATCGGGGCCCATGCGCTTGTCGCGACTGTGCACCTTCAGTATTGCAAGGCGCTCTTCGTACTCGGGCAATGGCACGACGATCTGTCGGTCGAATCGACCGGGGCGCAACAACGCCGGATCGAGAATGTCGGGCCGGTTGGTGGCCGCGAGGATCACGATGCCCTCCGACGTCTCGAAGCCGTCCATCTCGGCGAGCATCTGATTGAGCGTTTGCTCACGCTCGTCGTGTCCGCCACCAAGGCCGGCCCCACGCTTTCGACCAATCGAATCGATCTCGTCGATGAAGATGATCGCTCGCCCCATCTTGCGGGCCTGCTGGAAGAGATCGCGCACACGACTCGCACCGACACCGACGAACATCTCCATAAAGTCCGAACCGGTGACCGACAAGAAGCCCACTCCCGCCTCGCCGGCAACGGCGCGCGCGAACAAGGTCTTTCCGGTTCCCGGCGGGCCAACGAGCAGGATTCCCTTCGGAACTCGAGCACCGATCTCCTTGAAACGTTCGGGCATACGCAGGAAGTCGACAACTTCCTTGATCTCGGTCTTCACGCCGTCGTAGCCAGCCACATCGGCGAAGGTGGTCGACGGACGATCGGCGTTGTAGGCCTTGGCGCGACTGCGACCGATCGACATCACGTTGCCCATCTGTCCGGACGCTCGTCGGTTCATCCAGACGAGGAAACCCATGATCAACAAGAAGGGGAGAAGGAGCGGGATCAGACTCACCAACCAATTCGATTGCGGCGTGGTGGGTTTGAAGTCGACGCCCTTGGAACGCAGCAGTTCGCGATCGCTCTCGTTAGGGAACCCGGGAGGTGCGGTCGTGCTGAACTCGGCGCCATCGGTGAACGACCCCGTGATGCCAAGAGTGGTGTTATTGAGCTTGACCTCATCGACCTTGCCGGCGTTCACCTGCGTGATGAATTCCTCGAAGCCGATCTTCTCGCGATCCGGACCGGGAAGTAGTTGTGGTCCGAAGATGAGCACGAGGATGATGCCGAGGAGCACCCACGG
>JBJTIO010000170.1:0-3885 GCA_046095045.1 Actinomycetota bacterium | reverse complement strand
GAGCGTCGGTAGGGAGAGAGCCATCTCGCGTGCCGTCACGATCTGAGCACCGAGTTCGGCGCGTTGTTCAACGCTCAGTTCGCGGGCGGCTTCGGTGATCGGCGAGATGTCGGTGTGCGAATGCGTGTGGGCCGACCCGAGTAGATGGGCCGCGTCGTCGGCCCACTGCGAGGTGACGAGACCGGGAATCGCGACGAGCACCACCGCGAACGGGGCCACGATCTCGAAGCGCCAACCGACCGCGCCGAAGGTCAGCGGATCGGACACGAGAGCGGCGAGAGCAAGTGACAGCGCGATGGCCGCGACGATGATCACGATCACCTCGTACGCACCCATGCTCGGAGTGATCGACTGCCACGGGCCGAACGGATACCCGGATGTGCGCGAGATCAACAGTGTGGCGAGCACCGCCACGTGGGCGACACAGCTTGCAATAACGATGGCGCGCGATGGGTGCAGAGCGGTCCCGAGACCGAGGGCGATCAACACGACTCCGGCGACGGCGAGCGCGATGCCCTCGGCGCGCCAATCAGCCGAACGACCAGGGGCCACGGCGAGGTGGAGCGCCCCGAGCCCGGTGGTGAGGGCCGCCAGAATGCCGCGCGCGCTGGCCGGTCGGACCGGGGAGGACATCTCTCGATTCTGCCAGTTCAGCAAGCAGATCTCGGGTCGCGACGAGTGTTGGCGCGCTTGGTTACCAATGGGTAACATCGCTCCATGGCTGAGTTCAACCTGACCCTCAACGACGACCAACTTCAGATCAAGGATTGGATCCATCAGTTCGCCGTCGAACACATCCGTCCCAACGCTCAAGAGTGGGACGACCGTGAGGAGTTTCCGTGGCCCGTGGTGCAAGAGGCGGCCAAGATCGGTCTGTACGGCATCGAGTTCATGATGAACGCGATGAGTGATCCGTCGGGTCTCACCCTTCCGGTCGCGATCGAAGAGATCTTCTGGGGCGACGCCGGCATCGGTATGGCGATCATGGGTTCGGGTCTCGCCGCGGCGGGCATCAGTGGCAACGGAACGCCCGAGCAAGTGATCGAGTGGGTGCCGCAGTGCTACGGCGATGCGAACGACGTGAAGCTCGGTGCGTTCTGCGTGAGCGAGCCCGACGCGGGTAGCGACGTGTCGTCGTTGCGCACGCGCGCGGTGTACGACGAAGCGAACGACGAATGGGTGCTGAACGGCACCAAGGCTTGGATCACCAACGGTGGCATCGCGAACGTGCACGTGGTGGTGGCCGCCGTCGACCCCGAACTGAAGGGTCGTGGTCAGGCGTCGTTCATCGTTCCGCCCGGAACCAAGGGTTTGTCGCAGGGTCAGAAGTATCAAAAGCACGGCATCAAGGCTTCGCACACCGCCGAAGTCGTGCTCGACGACGTGCGTGTTCCGGGCCGTTGTTTGCTCGGTGGCAAGGAAAAGCTCGACGCCAAGTTGGCGCGGGCCCGTGAGCGCGGCAAGTCCGGCGAAGCACAGCCGGCCATGAAGACCTTCGAAGCCACGCGTCCGTCGGTCGGTGCGCAGGCACTCGGTATCGCGCGTGGCGCATACGAGATCGCCCTCGACTACGCCAAGGAGCGTGTCGCCTTCGGCAAGCCGATCATCATGAATCAGGCGATCGCGTTCAAGTTGGCCAACATGGCCACGCAGATCGAAGCGGCGCGTCTGCTGATCTGGCGCGCGGCGTGGCTCGGACGCAACGGCGGGTTCAAGAATGGCGAGGGTTCGATGAGCAAGTACTACGCTTCGGAGACCGCGGTGCGCGTGACCGAAGAGGCCATTCAGATTCTTGGTGGCTACGGCTACACCCGCGAGTACCACGTGGAGCGCATGCACCGCGACGCCAAGATTCACACCATCTTCGAGGGCACGAGCGAGATCCAGCAGCTGGTGATTGCTCGCGCGATCTCCGGCCTGCGCATCGAATAGTCCGTCACGGGGAGATGACACTTCTCGAGTGACACCTCTGCGAGACTCGGTGCGTGGACATCGAAGTCGTGCAGCGGCGCACTCTGCGCGTTCTGGTGCTCGGTCAATTGGCCGCCGCCGCGGCGTTGTCGTCGTCGGTCACGGTCGGCGCCTTCGTGGTGCAACGCATCCTCGGACAATCGACTCCGTGGGGTGGCATCGCCACCGCGACCGTCACCATCGGCACGGCGTTCATGTCGCAGGTACTCGCGCGGCGCATGGCCACGCAGGGTCGTCGACAGGGCCTGGTGATCGGCTACGCGCTCGCGATCGGGGGCGGACTCGTGGCCGGATACGGCGCCGAATCGAAATCGCTGCTGTTCTTCGTGATCGGTTTGTTCGTCTACGGATCGGGTCAGGCCTCGAACCTGTTGTCGCGTTACGCCGCCACCGACTTGGCCCCCGCCGATCAACGAGGCGCGGCGATGAGTCGCATTCTTTTCGCGAGCACGTTCGGCGCGGTGCTCGGGCCGGTGCTGGTGTTACCCGCTCAAGCCGCCGGCGAAAGTTGGTTCGGCTGGAACAAATACACCGGACCGTGGGTCTTCGCCGCGCTGTTCTTCATCGTCTCGCTGACCAACGCCGCCGTGCGTCTGCGCCCCGACCCGCTCACGCTCGCCCGCGAGTTGCGGGGCGAATCCGTCGGAAGCGTTCCGCAAATTCGTATTCGTGAGTCATTCAGTCGGGCGCTCGCCACGCCGAACGGTCGGCTCGCGGTGACGTCGATGATCATCTCGCAGATGACCATGGTCGCCGTGATGACCATGACTCCGGTGCACCTCAAAGCCCACGATCACGAATCGATCAGTTCGTACGTCGTGTCGCTGCACATCGCGGGTATGTACGCGTTCAGTCCGCTCGTCGGCAAGTTCGCCGACTCACGCGGTCGCCTGCGCACCATCCAAATCGGTGCCGTGCTCCTGGCTTCGGCGACGGCTTTGTCGGCCCTCGCCGGCGACGCCTACGTGCTGCTCTTTCCCGCCTTGTGGCTTCTGGGGGTTGGTTGGAGTTTCGGACTGATCGGCGGCTCGAGTTTGCTCATCGATTCGGTGTCGGAGGAATCGCGGGTGTCGGTGCAGGGTTCGGCCGACATGGCGATGAGTTTCTTCGGCGGTCTCGCCGGTTTCTCGAGCGGCTTCATTCGCAAAGCCGTGGGATATCACGTGCTGTCGACGTTCGCTTTGGTACTGGCACTCGTGCTGGCCGCCGTCGGCACCTTGATGCTCGACGCCAAGCGACGTTTGAACATCAGTCGATGATGCGCACCACGTTGCGTTCGGGGTCGACCTCGATGAGCGCTCCATCGGGGATGTCGGTGATCGCTCCCGGCGCTCCGACCACCGCGGGCAGACCCAGTTCGCGCGCCAACACCGCTGCGTGACTGAGCGCGCCGCCTTCGGCGGTGACGATCGCACCGGCCATGGCCAGCACCATGTTGTACGCGGGCGTCGTGCACGGAACCACGAGAACATCACCGGGTTCCAAACGGACGATCGCATCCTCGGGACTATCGGCGCGGCACGCGCGACCACGATAGGTGCCCGTACCCACTCCGAAACCGGTCAACCCCGTGACACGTTCCTGACCGTCCATGCCCGCTTCGGTCATCACGGTCTGCACGAAACCGACGAGACGACCCATTGCGGTCGGCAACACCTCGATGGGTGGAACCGGCTCGACATCACCGAGCAGTCGAGGGGCATCGGAAACGTCGACCGTCTCGCGCCACACGGCACGTCGACGCAATTCGTCGGCTCCCGGTCCGGACCCGCGGAAGAGGTCGCTCGTGATTTCCTCGACCGAAAATTCGAGCGCGTCGGACGCGACCTGCAGACGACCGAGCTTCGTCAATCGTGCACCGAGTTCGAGCAACGCCAGTCGCATGATTCCGAGCGGCCATTCGAGGGTGTGCGG
>JBJTIO010000169.1:0-3851 GCA_046095045.1 Actinomycetota bacterium | reverse complement strand
GTCGTTGCGTGAGACGCTCGACAAGCAAGGCACTCTCAGTTTGAAACTCACGGTGCACATCGGACTCAGCGTGTGCGCGGCCCTCGAAGCGGCTCATCGCGCCGGCATCATCCACCGTGACGTGAAGCCGGGCAACATCCTGCTGACCGAGAACGGTCGAGTGATGTTGACCGATTTCGGCATCGCGAAAGCGTTGAGCGGTGATCAAGATCTCACCAACGAGAACATCATGATGGGTACGGCCAAGTACCTCTCACCAGAGCAGGTGGAAGGCGAGGAGCTCGGTCCGGCCGCCGACATTTACTCGCTCGGACTCGTGCTGTACGAGTGTCTGGCCGGTCGCGTGCCGTTCATCGGATCGAGCGACACCGAAACCGCCTTGGCTCGCCTCAAGAAAGAGCCGACGCCACTCAGCACCTTGAAGCCCGATCTCGATCCGGCGGTGCTCGATGTGATCCATCGCATGCTCGCGCGTCGACCCGAAGCGCGCATTCGTTCGGGTGCCGAGGCGATTCGCGCGTTGAAAGCGGCGAGTGGGAGCACCACTCCGTCGGCACCCACCCGCGCGAAGGATCCGACGCCGAACAAAGTGATCCGATCCAAGACCGGCGGCACGCCCTCGAACGGCACACCGCGCTCCGCCGAAAGTGGTGCGAAGGTCAAACGGACGAGACCCAAGACTCGCGTGCCCCTCGTCGCTCTCGGGGTCGGCATCGTCGGCGTGCTCGCCGTGATCCTGGCGATTACGGCCGGCGGCGATTCATCGTCGAACACTCCAGCGCCCACGACAACCGCGGTGCCCACCACCGTCTACAACGGTCCGATCTCGATCACCGGGGTGAAAGCTTTCGACCCCGAGAGCGATGACAAGACCGAGAACGACGATCAAGCCGGCAACGTCACCGATGGAGATCCAGACACAACGTGGTCGACCCTTTGCTACAAGTCGTCCACGTTCGGCGGAAAGTCTGGAGTCGGATTGGTGTTGCAACTCAATGCCTCGGCCCTGGCCCAGATCGAGGTCGACATGAACGTGCCCGAGTGGCAGGCCCGGATCTACACCGCGAACACCGCCGGCGAGACGCTCGCCGACTGGGGTGCTCCACTGTGGGATGGGTCGAGCGAACAAGGTTCGACCGTGGTCGCAACTTTCACTGCACCAGCGCAATACGCACTCGTCTACTTCACCGAGGGCGGGCGCAGCGGATTCTGCAGCGATGTCAATCCGTACCGAGGAAGCATCAGCGAGATCCGCATACAGCCGGCACCATGACCCACATCGACCCTGATCTGATCGCTCGCGCCCGCAACGGTGACGAGCGAGCGATTGACGCTGTGTTGCGCGAGATCCTTCCGCTCGTGCGCAACGTGTGTCGAAAGACGCTCAACCATGCGAGTGATGCCGACGACGCCACTCAGAACGCCTTGATCAACGTGGCGCAAAACATTCGACGCTTCGACGAACGTTCGTCTTTCACCACATGGGTCTACCGCATTGCGACCAACGCCGCCCTCGACGAAGGCAGACGTCGACAGCGCCGCCGTTCGCGCACCGTGAGCGTCGAGCACGACTCGATAGACCCAGCCGGGTCGACCTCGCACGACCGCATCGCCGACGCCGACACCCTGACACCACTGTTGCGCCAGGTGCCCGAGGAGTTCCGCGTGGCTCTGGTGTTGCGCGACGTGATGGACCTCGATTACGAGCAAATCGCCGAGATTCTGGGGGTTCCCGGCGGCACCGTGCGTTCGCGCATCGCCCGCGGGCGCGCTCGATTGGCCGAACTTCTCGGGAACCAACACCCAGGATCCGAACGTCATAACCCCGATCAGTGAGCGATGACATGAGCAACGAACCCACCAACGAACAACTCGACGACTGGGCCAGCGCCGTGGTCGATGGCGTCACCTCGCTCGACGACATCGATTCCGAGTGGCGCGATCGAGTGTCGGCGCGGGCCGACGAGTTCACTCGGGTGCGCTCGATCTTACGCGCATCGTCGAACGACGATCGTGACGACGTGTTCGTTATGCGCACCTCCCGATCACGGCGCGCCGGTATGTGGGTCGCGTCGCTCGCAACAGCCGCGGCCGTCGCCGCGATCGTTGGTGTTGCTGTCGGCTCGTCGAACAACGGTGACAACGACATCGCTGTCGATTCCCGAATCGCGTCGCCCGAATCGGTGGCAGGTGCCGCCGCCGATCTCGCCATGTCGACCATGTCGGCGGCTCCGCAGCCGGAAGCTCCTGCCGCATCGGAGGCTCCGGCCGCTGAAGCCGGTGTCAGGGCGGACGATGCGCCCGCGATCTGCGCCGACGAATTGCGTCCGGTGCTCATCCGTGAAGCGGTCGTCGACGGAGAAACGGTCGAAATTCACTGGTCGATGACCGACGGGGTCGTCGTGTATCGCATTGCTGATTGTTCGGTCGTTCTCGCCACGACGCCCTAGGCCGGTTCATCGCTAGCCTCAACCACATGGCTGGCAACCCGCTCACCGATCCCAACTGGGCTTCCGATTTCACCGACACCATCGTCGACACCGTCGACAAGGTGCGCGATCGCACCACCACCCCCATCGTGATGGCGGCCCGCGGTCTGGTGTTCGGACTACTGACCGCGTTCCTCGGCCTCATGGCGTTGAGCTTGTTGTTGATCGCGATCAGTCGGGGTGTCATCAATCTTCTCGAGTGGCCGCTCGATCACGACACCGCGGTGTGGGTCTCGCATCTCACCGTGGGTGGAGTGTTCTGTCTCGTCGGCACGATCTTCATGATCCGCCGTCAGAGCAAGGAAGGTGTCTGATGTCGACGCACCATCGCGTCATCATCATCGGGTCCGGTCCGGCCGGCCTCACTGCGGCGATCTACACGGCGCGCGCCAACCTCGCTCCGTTCGTGATCGAAGGTGAGCCGTCGAGCACATCCGATCAACCCGGCGGACAGTTGATGCTCACCACCGAGGTCGAGAACTTCCCGGGTTTTCCCGAGGGAATCATGGGTCCGGAATTGATGATGCGTTTTCGTGATCAGGCCGCTCGATTCGGTGCGACGTTCCTCACGGCCAAAGCGACCAAGGTCGAGTTCGGTGAGAAGCCGTTGAAGGTGCATGTTCGCGACGAGGTGTACACCGCCGATTCGGTGATCGTCTCGACCGGTGCGCAGAGTTTGATGCTCGGTCTGCAGGACGAGGAGCGACTGATCGGCCACGGCCTCTCGACGTGCGCCACATGCGACGGTTTCTTCTTCCGCGGCAAGGAGATCGCGGTCGTTGGCGGCGGCGACTCGGCGATCGAAGAAGCGTCCTTTCTCACGAAGTTCGCGAGCAAAGTCACGTTGATCCATCGTCGCGATTCGTTCCGCGCGAGCAAGATCATGCAGGATCGCGCGCTCAACAACCCCAAGATTGAAGTGCGTTGGAACACCGCGGTGAAGCAGTTGATCGGAGGCGAGCAACTCGAAGGTGTCACATTGGTCGACACCGTCACCGGAGCCGAGAGTTCGCTCGCGATCTCCGGGTTGTTTATCGCGATCGGACATCGTCCGAACACCGACGTGTTCAAGGGTGTTCTCGACATGGAGGATTCGGGGTACCTCATCACCCGACCCGACAGCACCTACACCAACATTCCCGGCGTTTTCGCCTGTGGTGACGTGAAGGATCACACTTACCGTCAAGCGATCACTGCGGCGGGTTCGGGGTGCATGGCGGCGATCGACGCCGAACGTTGGCTCGAACATCACCACTGACGTTCGCTGTGTTACCCCTCGGTTACTATGGCCACATGGCCAATGGAATCGTCACTCTCACGTCCGGAACCTTCGATGAAACCGTGAACTCGTCCGCCACCCCC
>JBJTIO010000168.1:0-4198 GCA_046095045.1 Actinomycetota bacterium | reverse complement strand
GGAGGTCGCGGGTTCGAGTCCCGTCGGGACCGCAAGTGCGTTTCGGCGCACGAGGTCGAGTAGCTCAGTCGGCAGAGCATACGCCTGAAAAGCGTAGGGTCACCGGATCGACGCCGGTCTCGACCACCATGCGGGCGTCCCTCAGGGACGCCCGTTGTCATTCACGCCAGTCGCGAATCAAAGCTTCCTGCGCGACCGTCGCGACGTGCACACCGTCCTCACTGAAGATGTGACCGATCGCGAGGCCCCGACTATTGCCGATCGAATGACACGTGAAGTCGTGCAAGTGCCAACGATCGCTTTCGATCGGCCGATGAAACCAAATCGTGTGATCGAGACTCGCACCGTAGAAGTTGCGCGCGTTCTCGGGTCGGGCCCCGATCACCGGGTGCGTGCGCACCACCGCGTCGGTCGGTAGATCGTCGCTCAAGTAGGCGAACGCGCAACGGTGCAACAACTGCGCGTTGCGGTTGGTGAAGTCGCCGAGCGCATCGGACACGCGGAACCACGCCATCGCGCGCCCTCCGCCCTCGCGACCATCGGACGGGATCGCACCTTCTGAGATCCATCGCCGATCGAATCCATCGCTCCATGCCGAATTCTCGACGGTCTCGGGACTCGGGACGCCGGTTGGAAAACGAATCGGTTGCGCATCGGCGGAATCCTCGAACGATTGGAACGAGGCTTCAAGATTCAGAATCGCGCCTCGGCTCTGTCGGGCGACGACACGGCGCGTGCCGAAACTCTTGCCGTTGCGAATGCGATCAACCTCGTAACGCACCGGCTCTCCGGTGTCGCCTCGACGAATGAAATAGGCGCGCACGGAGTGCGGCTCCATCTCTTCGTCGACGGTCGCGGCCGCGGCCCACAATGCTTGAGCAACGATGTGTCCGCCGTACAGACCGCCCCACGGATACTGACGTCCGGCACCGACGAAGGTATCGACGCCATGGGCATCGAGTTCGAACAACTGACGAATGGTCACGGGATTCGCGTTCAGCTTCCGTAATCGAAACCGAGGTCGGGCGCGGTCAGCATGGGAACGAACGGTATGCCACGTTCGGCCGCCATCGCGGCGCAGGTGCCACCCCGATCGACGATCACCGTGATCAAGACCGGTGTGGCCCCGAACGCGACCACGGCATCGACTGCTTCCATGATCGAAGTACCACGAGTGACGGTGTCCTCAGTGATCACAACGCTGTCGCCGGGCTGCAATGCGCCCGCGATGCGACCGGTGACTCCGTGATCCTTCGCTTCCTTGCGCACGCTGAAACTGCGCAGATGGCGGCCGCGCGCCGCACCCACCGCAGCGATTCCGTACGCCACCGGATCGGCACCCATGGTGAGTCCACCAATGGCGGTCGCCGACTCGGGAATGATCGACAACGCAACATCGGCGACGAGAAGAATTCCGTCGGCACGGCAGGCGGTTTGTTTGGTGTCGAGGAACCACGTGCTTTTGGCTCCCGATTTCAATGTGAAATCGCCGGTCTTCAACGCATGGCGCAACACGTGATCGCGCAATGCCGCACGTGACGTGTCGAGTTGGGGAAGGTCACGCGTCATCGCCACGAACCTAGTTCATTCGTATCGCTCATCAACACACACGACATGCTGAATGGTCGTCGTATCGTCGAGCGATAAGTACCAGCAGTAATTTCTCTCGGTGGCTTGAGCGACGATGAAGCCGTCTTCTACCGTTAGAAGAATGGCAGCACCGAAGACTCCGATGACCAAAGCGCACAAGGTTGCCTTGGCTCAAGGACGTAAGGACGGCAAGGTCGTCCGCGATTACCTCGAGGCTTTGAAACGAACCAAGCCCAAGCGCGGGCGCAAGCGCACGCCGGACTCGATCCGACGACGACTCAAACTGATCGACACCGAATTCGAGACCACCGACGCGGTGACGCAACTGAAGTACGCCCAGGAACGTCTCGACCTCGCCATCGAACTGGCCGAGTTGACGACCAAGGTCGACCTGGTTCCGCTCGAGAGGGCATTCGTCAAGGTCGCCAAGGCCTACGGCGAACGCAACGGAATCACGTACTCGGCGTGGCGTGAGATCGGTGTCGATGCGGCCGTTCTGAAAAAGGCCGGCATCAGCCGCTGAGCGTCAGATTTCGACGCGGTCGAGCGCGTCGAACACCACGCTGATGCGACCGAGAGATCGCTTCAAGTCGAACGCCTCGTCGAGCACTGACGCGTCCAATCGTCGAACGGTCTCGTTCTCGTCGAGAACCGATCGGAAGTCACGACCCTGGGTCCACGCGACGGACGCAGCTTCCTGAACGACGCGATAGGCGTCGTCGCGCGTCATGCCACTTTGCACCAATGCGAGGAGCACCGGCTGGCTGAACACCAACCCGTGACTCGACATCAAGTTGGCGCGCATGCGTTCGGGCGACACCTGCAAACCCTCGAGCAAACGGCGCAGTCGGTGCAACATGTAGTGAGCGAGCATCGACGAGTCGGGGAGCACGATGCGCTCGACGGACGAATGCGAGATGTCGCGCTCGTGCCACAGAGCGACGTCCTGCAGTGCGGCCTGCAGATTGCCGCGCAACACACGGGCCAAACCACTGATGGTCTCGGCCGAGATGGGATTTCGCTTGTGGGGCATGGCCGAGGAACCTTTTTGCCCCGGCTTGAATCCCTCCTCGACCTCGCGCACTTCCGTGCGTTGCAGATGGCGCAGCTCGACGGCGATCATCTCGCAGGTCGCACCCACCGAGGCGCACGCCCACATGTACTCGGCATGACGGTCGCGGCTGATCACTTGGGTTGCCGGCACCGGAACGAGGCCGAGCGATGTGCCCACCGCTGCCTCGACCCGGGGATCGATGTTCGAATAGGTGCCGACTGCACCAGAAAGTTTGCAGACGGCGATCGTTCGCCGCGCCTCGATCAGACGTCGGCGATCACGGTCGACCTGCAACGCCCACAAGGCAACCTTGGCTCCGAACGTGGTGGGCTCGGCGTGCACTCCGTGCGTGCGCCCGATCATCACCGTGTCGCGGTGGAACTTGGCCAGGTTCACGAGCACCCGCAACAACTTTCCGGACGCCTCGATGAGCAGATCACTCGCGTCACGCAGGGCCCAACACAGCGCGGTGTCGACGACGTCGGTCGATGTGAGCCCGTAGTGGATCCATCCCGCCGCCGAACCTCCGATACGACCCTGCATCACGTCGACGAAAGCCGCGACATCGTGATCGGTGACCTTCTCACGCTCGGCGACATCGGCAACGAACGCCGCATCGACCACTGGGGCTTTGGTGCGACACGTTGTCGCGTCGCTGACCGGCACCACGCCAATGTTGGCGTGGGCTTCGGTGGCGAGAAGTTCGATCTCGACCCAGCGCGCGAATCTGGTCTCGTCGGAGAACACCGCTTCCATGTCGGGCAACGAATAGCGCGAGAGCACGAGTGTCCACCTCCATCGACCGACGCGTTCCATTCGAGCACGTCATCGCGCTCGGGTCCGACACCCACGATGCGGATCGGAACGCAGGCTTCGCGCTCGACGGTGGCGATGAAACGACGAGCGGTCTCGGGCAGATCGGCGGCGGTGCGACACTTGCCCAAATCGGTCTTCCAGCCCGGAAGTGTGACGTACTCGGGTACGACCCGCGCGAGATCGGAACTGAGATCCGGGTAACCGTGCACCGGTCGTCCGTCGATGGTGTACCCGGTGCAGATACGAACCTCGTCGAAGGTGTCGAGCACGTCGAGTTTGGTGAGCGCCAATTCGGTGAGCGAATTCACGCGCGCCGCGTGTCGCAACATCACGCAATCGATCCACCCGGTGCGACGACGACGGCCCGTGACCGTGCCGAACTCGCGACCGATGTCGACCAACTTCTCACCGATCTCGTCGACCAGTTCCGTCGGAAAAGGTCCCGAGCCAACGCGCGTCGTGTAGGCCTTCGTGATTCCGATGATGCGATCGAGCAATCGTGGTCCGAGACCACTACCCACCGATGCTCCACCGGCCGTGGGATTCGACGACGTGACGAAGGGATACGTGCCGTGGTCCAGATCGAGGAACGTCGCTTGAGCGCCCTCCAGAAGCACGCGGCGTCCGGCGTCGACCGCGTCGTGCAGGAACCCGATGGTGTCGGCGACGTGAGGACGCAACCGACGGGCCAACGCCGAGAATTGTTCGACGATCGGTGCGAGATCGAGTGCCTCACCG
>JBJTIO010000167.1:0-8523 GCA_046095045.1 Actinomycetota bacterium | reverse complement strand
AGACCAAGCCACAGCGGGGTGTTGGTGGCGAGGTCGGGAACGTCGATGTCGGCGATCACGATCGCACCTTAGGTGGGTGATTCGGTGTCGCCGCGGTCAATTCACTTGACGGGTGTGGTTCGCCCAATACGGTTCGCGCAGTTTGAATTTCTGCAGCTTTCCGGTGGCGGTGCGAGCGAGCGCGTCGCGAAACTCGATGCGCTTGGGGCACTTGTATCCGGCGAGCTTTGTCTTGGCGTAGGCGATGAGTTCATCCTCGGTGAGCGTCGAACCTTCGGCCTTCACCACGAGTGCGAGCACCAACTCGCCCCACTTCTCGTCGGGAATACCGATGACCGCGACCTCGTTCACCTCGGGGTGTCCGAAGATGGCGTCTTCGACCTCGATTGACGACACGTTCTCGCCACCCGAGATGATGACGTCCTTCTTGCGGTCACTGATCGTGATGTAGTGATCGTCATCGAGCGTTCCGCCGTCTCCGGTGTGGAACCACGAGACACCATCGGGGTCGTCACTCGCCGCGTGAATCGCGTCGGCGGTGGCCTCGGGCTGATCCCAGTAGCCCTCCATGATCACGTTGCCGCGCGCCAGCACCTCACCTTGGGCGGAGATGCGCACCTCCACGCCGAGTGCGGGCGATCCGGCGCGGGACAACTTCTGTGCCCGCTCGGCGGGGGAGAGGTGATCGAACTCTTGGCGAGTGCGATTCATGGTGAGGAAAGGCGACGTCTCGGTGAGGCCGTACAACTGGACGAATTCCCAACCGAGTTCGGTCTCCATGCGCTCGATCGTTCGCGTGGGTGGCGGAGCACCGGCGACGACCATTCGCACGCGGTCACGACCCGGAATCGGACCATCCCAAGTTGCGGCGGCGTCGAGGATCGCGTTCACCACCGCGGGGGCGCCGCACAACATCGTGACGCCGTGTCGATCGATGCGGCGCAGAATCTCGGCGCCGTCGACCTTGCGAAGCACGACGTGCGTTCCGCCCATTCCGGTCACTGCGTAAACCATGCCCCATCCGTTGCAATGGAACTGGGGCAATGTGTGCAGGTAAACGTCGCGATCGTTCACGCCCATTTGCCATCCGAACGTGGCCGAATTCAGCCAGAGGTTGCGATGCGTCAATTGCACACCCTTGGGTCGCGCGGTGGTGCCGCTCGTGTAGTTGATTGTGGCGGTGGCGTCCTCGTCAGGTGTCCAGGGGCGCGGAGCGACACCGAAACGCATCAGTGCGTCATCGGCCTTCGCGCCGATCACGAATTTGTGCTCGCACTCGACCGAGCTCATCGCTTCTTCGAGTTCGGGATCGACCAACAACACGCGGGCACCGCTGTGCTTCACGATGTACTTCACCTCTTCGGCAACCAAACGGAAGTTGATCGGCACGAGGATGCGTCCCGAACCCGACACGCCGAAGAAGCTCGTGAGTAACCGCGCCGAGTTGTGCGACACCATGGCCACGCGTTCGCCGACGGCGATGCCGAGTGCGTCGAGTCCGGCCGCTTGGGCGCGGGCACGTTCGGCCATCTCTCGATAGGTGAGCGTTCCCCACGATGCGGCGGGTTGGTCGGGCTCGTCGACCACGGCGACGCGATCGGGATACAGAAGTTCGGCTCGCCGGATGTGATCGATGATGGTCAGGGGCACGCGCATGCGAAAACAGTAGGACGCGAGACCACATCGTCGGGCAACGAACGCACCGTTGCGCGAGACACGGGGTACCCTGACCGACGACATGACAGAACCCACCCCCAGAAAGGGTGCGCCCCGAGGCCGGCGTCGGCCCCCTCGTCCGGCCGGACAGAACGAGGTTTCCGGCCCCGCGCAACCGCTCACCACCATCAACGTTCTCCCGCCCGTCGAACCCCCGACCGGATTCGCCAAGTTGGGCGTGCCCGCCGAGGTCGACGAAGGTCTGGCCGCGGCCGGATTCGCCAACCCCTTCGCCATTCAGATCGAAGCGATCCCGGTGGCTTTGCAAGGTCACGATGTGTGTGGTCGGGCCAAGACGGGGTCGGGCAAGACGCTCGCTTTCGGCGTGCCGATGTTGTCGCGCATCTCGGCCACCGCCGCCCCGATGCGCCCCCTCGGTTTGGTGCTCGTGCCGACGCGTGAGTTGGCGGTGCAGGTCGCCGAGGTGCTCGAACCACTCGCTCGTCACTCGGGTCGCAAGGTTCTGGCCGTGTACGGAGGATCGAGTCGTCATCAACAGGTCGAGGCGCTTGCCAAGGGTGTCGAGATCATCGTGGCCACGCCGTTGCGGTTGATCGACCTTTTGAAGTCCGACGAGATCGACGTGTCGGGTGTCGAAGTGGTCGTGCTCGACGAAGCCGATCGCATGGCCGACGACGGATTCACCCCACAGGTCGAATGGGTGTTGCGTCGATGCACCGGACGCAATCAGACGATGTTGTTCTCGGCCACGCTCGACGGGGACGTCGGACACCTCATTCGTCAGTTCATGAAGAACCCGGTCGAGGTCGCGATTGACGCCGCCACCGACACGGTGGGAACCATGCATCATCTCTGGTTGGCCGTGCACCACATGGACAAGGACAAGGTGGTGGCCGCCATCGCGCGTGGCGCGGGCAAGACCGTGGTGTTCTGCCAGACCAAGCGAGTGTGCGATCGCGTCACCGACAACCTGATCGCTCTCGGTGTGAATGCGTCGGCGATTCACGGCGATCTTCCCCAGCCGTCGCGCGAGAAGGCGCTGCGACGATTCGCCGAGGGATCACTCAGCGTGTTGGTGGCGACCGACGTGGCGGCGCGTGGCATCGACATCGATGACATCGCCGCGGTGATTCACTACGAGCCAGCCAAGGACAACAAGGATTACCTGCATCGCTCGGGTCGCACCGCGCGCGCCGGACGTGACGGTTGGGCCGTGACATTGGTCGAGTACAACCAGCACACGCAGGTGACCATCCTTCAGCGCACGATGCGTATGCCCATCACCAAGGCGATCGAGGTGTTCAGCAACAACCCCAAACTCGCCAACCTCCCCGACTTCCTCTAGTCGACTACTTGCGGGTGGTGAGCCAGGAGGGGCGGCGCGATTCGAAGCTGCTGATGGCGTCGGCGTGCGACATCGTGATGCCGATGTCGTCGAGGCCGTTCAAGAAGCGGTGCTGATTCTGCGGTTCCATCGGGAACGATTCGACGATTCCCGCACCGGGAACCTCGACGCGCAGTTGTTCCATGTCGACCACGATCTGCGTCGCCGGATCGGCTTCGATCGCCGCCCAAATTTTCTCGACGGTCGCGAGTGATGCCACCACGGGAACGAGACCGTTCTTGGTGCAGTTGTTGCGGAAGATGTCGCTGAAACTCGGCGCGATCACGGCGTCGAATCCATACTGCTGGATCGCCCATACGGCGTGCTCGCGGCTCGAACCGACGCCGAACGACGGACCAGCCACGAGAATCGACGCGCCCGCGTAGCGCTGATCGTTGAGAACGAAATCGCGGTCGTCACGCCAGGCGCTGAACAGGCCGGCTTCGAATCCGGTGCGCTCGACGCGCTTCAACCAGTCGGCGGGAATGATCTGGTCGGTATCGACATCGCTGCGACGCAACGGGATTCCGGTGCCGGTGAGTACTCGTACGCTCTTCATCTTCGTTTCTCTCTCAGCTCAGATCGGACGGTGTCGCGAAGCGACCGACGACGGCGGTGGCGGCGGCCACGGCGGGGGAGACCAGGTGCGTGCGACCACCGCGACCTTTACGTCCCTCGAAATTTCGATTGCTCGTGCTGGCCGCGCGTTCGCCCGGTGCCAACTTGTCGGGGTTCATCGCGAGACACATCGAACACCCCGGCTCGCGCCAGTCGGCGCCGGCGGCACGGAAGATCTCGTGCAGTCCCTCGGCCTCGGCCTGCTTCTTCACCGCGTGACTTCCGGGCACCACCATCACGCGCGGAACCGTGACCGTGCGACCCTTCAGGACATCGGCGGCGGCGCGCAGGTCTTCGATGCGACTGTTCGTGCAACTACCGATGAACACGGTGTCGACGGGGACATCGCGCATGCGTGTGCCGGGAGTGAGACCCATGTATTCGAGCGCGCGCGCCACGGTTTCGCGAGTTGTCGCATCGGCGAAATCGTCGGGCGACGGCACGGGCGTGTCGATACCGGCGACCTGTCCGGGGTTCGTTCCCCAGGACACCTGCGGCACGAGTGTCGACGCGTCGATGACGATCTCTTTGTCCCACACCGCACCGTCGTCGGTGCGCAACGTGCGCCACGCGGCCACGGCTTCGTCCCACGCCGCACCTTGCGGGGCGTTCGGACGACCCTTCAGGTAGTCGAAGGTGGTGTCATCGGGTGCGATGAGTCCGGCCTTGGCACCGGCCTCGATGCTCATGTTGCACACGGTCATGCGACCCTCCATCGAGAGGGCGCGAATCGCCGATCCGCGGTATTCGATGACGTGGCCGATTCCGCCGCCGGTGCCGATGCGACCGATGATCGCCAGCACGATGTCCTTGGCGCTCACACCCGCGGGCAGTTCGCCGTTCACCTCGACGCTCATCCACTTGGGACGACTCTGCGGCAAAGTTTGCGTGGCCAAGACGTGCTCGACCTCACTCGTACCGATGCCGAAGGCCAACGCGCCGAATGCACCGTGCGTCGCTGTGTGGCTGTCGCCGCACACGATGGTCATGCCGGGAAGAGTGCGACCTTGCTCGGGTCCGATGACGTGGACGATGCCCTGCAACGGATCGCCCATCGAGAACAACTGGACGCCGAACTCCTTGGCGTTCTGTCGCATGACTTCCACCTGTCGCGCCGAGATGGGGTCGGCGATCGGCAAGTGGATGTCGGCAGTCGGAACGTTGTGATCTTCGGTGGCCACGGTGAGATCGGGTCGGCGAATCTGTCGACCACTCATGCGCAAGCCATCGAAAGCCTGGGGGCTCGTGACTTCGTGGACGAGGTGGAGATCGATGTAGAGCAGGTCGGGTTCGCCGGGCGCGGAGTGCACGACGTGCATGTCCCAGACCTTCTGGGGGAGCGTTGTGGGGTTGGCCATATCGCCCGTCAGTCTCTCCCCGAAGTTCGCCGACGACAACGTGCGCGACCTCGTTGATGAGGCGTCGGCACACCCACGCCCGTGATCGAACCCCAGACATTGGCCCATCAGGTGGACACATTGGTCCACGGCGAACTTCCCGACCCCTTCACGCTCGAACAAGCGCGGCTCTACGTGATGCACATCGGTCGCGGGGCGGTTCTCGAGTTGTGCGACGTCGACGAACATCCCTACCGGCTGTTGGTGCGCAATCGCCATCACCCGGCGCTCGCTGGTGGTGCGCTCGTCGTCACGGGTTGGTGCGCTCCCACTGACGACGGCGTGATCCGACCGAGTGAGCACCCGCGGCGGCAACGGGTGCGTATCACCGTGGCAATCAACGGTCAGGGGATAGCCACCGTTTTGCGTCGCGACGCCGAGCCGGACACGGCCGAGCTGATGGACGATCGGGGCGAGGGCGATTTACCCGACGCGCTCGAGCGTTGGTGGAACGGCGACGACGTGTGACGATCAGAAAGCGGCGAAGAGGTCGACGACCAAGATGAGGTCGGTCTTGGCCGGCAATCCGAGATCGGCGTTTCCTTCCTCACCGAACGCGTCCGCGTACGGAATGTTCAGGATGCGACGTCCACCAACCTTCATGCCTTGCACGCCGTCGATGATTCCGGGGATCGCGCCATCCTCGACGAGTGTGAGATTGATCGGGCTCGGATCTCCCCACGAACTCACCAACTTCTCGCCGGTGTCGGCGCGGAACGCGATGATGTGCAGGAGCACGGTCGAACCTTCGGTTGCCTCGGCGCCATCACCGACGACGAGATCCTCGGTGACGAGTTCGCTGATGCCATCGGAGTCGGCCAGGTTCGCGATCTCTGGTTCATTGGCCGGATCGATGGCTGGAACGATCGCCACCAAGTCGACGACGAAGGAAATCGCCGAGTCCGGTGGAATCGCGTCGCCCGAACCCGCCGACCCGTACGCGAGGTCGGAAGGAATGTCGAGCTGGCGGCGGCCCCCGACCTTCATGCCGAGCAGACCCTGTTCCCATCCTGGGATCACCGCGCCCTGACCGAGCGTCACCGCGAATGGCTCACCGTCGAAGTTGCCGTCGAAGCGCGAACCATCGGCCGACAGCACGCCGACGTAATACACGAACACGGTGTCGCCCTCGACCGCGCCGTCACCCTCGCCGTCGGTGATGTCGGTGACGACCAACTCGGTGGGGATCTCGGTCGGCAACTTCACGTCGGGCTCGACACTTTGATCGGCCGGGTCGGTGGAGACCACCGACACTTCGGAGACATCACTCGAACCCGAGTCGTCGCCACCGCACGACGTGAACACGAGTCCGGTCAGGGCGAGAGCGAGCAACGGGAGTTTGCGATTCGACATCTGACGAACGCTAGCGGAGTCTCACGACCGCGACGCGAGCCAGTTCCGTTCGGATTCGCCCATGGGAGTGCTCGGCGGATCGTTGACGAAGGGCCACAACTCGCGCGCGATGCGTCGATAGTTGCCCGACGCACCGAGTTCACCGAGGATGGCGTAGAGGCCGAGGTTGATGCGTTGGATGAACACGAACGTCTTCGGAACCGTGGCGTATTGAGCGATCGGACTGCTGCGGTCGAACGTGTGGCGTACGATGCTGCTCGCGTATTGAGGGGTCCAGGTGATCGGAGCGTCGGCGCGCACCGGCTCGTAGAAACGTCCGAAGTACACGCCGACATCGTCGGTGGAAACCGGCGCATCGGGCTTCAACATTCCGGAGTTCTCGAGCACCCCTCGAAAGGCGGGAACGTCGCTTTCGTACGCCGCCGACTTCACCATCGCGATGAAGGTCGCCATCTCGTCGTCGGTGAAGTGCTTCACGAGTCCGAAGTCGAGGAATGTGATCCGGCCGTTCTCGTGGAAGATGTAGTTGCCAGGATGCGGGTCGCCGTTGAACTTGTGCATGCCGTAGAGGCTGCGAAAGACGAAACGGAACAGAGCCTCGCCGGCGAGATCCTTCTGTCGTTGATCCTGTTGCAGCAACTGGCTCCACGACCAACCATTGACGAGTTCGGTGGTGAGCACCCGGCTGGTGCTGAAGCTGGGAAACACCTGCGGAATGTGAATGAACGGGTGTCCGGCGTAGTAATCGGCGAAGAGTCGTTGATTGGCCGCCTCACGCGAGTAATCGAGTTCCTCACGGATGCGCTCTTTCACCTCGTTCACCATTTCGGTCGGGTCGAGGCCGCTGAACCCTTGTTGCAAAAGGAAGCCGAGGAGATCGGCGTTGCGCAGGTCGGCGTCGATCGCCTCGTCGACGCCGGGGTATTGCACTTTCACGGCGACGGCACGTTCGCGGCCAGTTTCGGGATCGATGATGACCGCTCGGTGCACCTGACCGATCGATGCCGCGGCGATGGGCGTCGGATCCCATTCGACGAACAACTCCGACGGGGGCCGACCAAGCTCGCGTTCGATGACTCCGGCGGCCAACTCAGACGACATGGGTGGTGCGCTCGACTGCAACTGCGACAGAGCCGCACGCAACGGAGCCGGCAAACCCTCGTCGAGATAGCTGGCCATCTGCCCCAACTTCATGAGGGCGCCCTTCATCTGACCGAGTCGCTCCGACACTTGGGCTGCCGTCTTCAGTTCGGTCTCGTGATCGATCTCGATACGTCGCTCGGCCGAGGCGAAGGCCTTTCGCGCGGTGGCACTGGCGTACGTCAGACCGACGCGCGAACCGAGTTTCACGAGCTCGCCGTTGCGCGCCGCCATCGATGCACGTTGGATCGCCGAACCGATCGCTCCGCCACGCGCGCCGCGGCCGTACTTCTTGATCGCCCAGGCGATGCCGCCCGCGACGACGGTGAACGAGACGATGCGACGCGCGCGCATCTCAGGCCCGACGTTCGGTGACTGATCGTGCGCCGTCGATGATCAGATCGGCCATGCGCGGGGCAAGCGCGACGATCGCATCGTGTTGTCCGTCGACGCGAGAGGCTCGTGCGTTGGGGATCGCGGCGAAGAGATCGAGTTGACGGTGCACGGGAATCACCGGATCGCGCAACGTGATCACGTGCGAGGTGGGAACATCGATCTCGCCCACCCAATCGAGCGCCGAGAACGAACCGATGGCGTGTCCGGCCTCGAGAACCATGCGCCAATCGTGCAACTCGATCTGGCTGATCGCCCATGGTCCCCACTTGGCGGCCTTGCGTTTCAAGTACACCTTCTCGGTGATCGTGACGCGAGTGGTGCGCGGAGTGAGGCGCGCCAACGCACCAAGACCGGTGAGGCCGAGGAACGCCATGCGCTCGGCTCGACTGTGGGCGAAACTTCCCGCGGTGGCACACAGCACCAGACCGTCGACGAGTTCGCGGTGACGACGCCACAACAAGAGCGCGATCGGTCCGCCCATCGAATAGCCCACGGGGATGACCGACGACAGACCGAGTTCGCGCACCAATGCCGCCGCGTCATCGGCGCAGTCGGCCA
>JBJTIO010000166.1:0-6679 GCA_046095045.1 Actinomycetota bacterium | reverse complement strand
CGCCACCGAGTGCGCCGATGGTGATCCACAGCGCCATCCACCAGTCGACGTTGTCGTGGCTCCAATAGGTGACGAGGCTCGCGACCGAAATGGGTAACACGGCACCGAGCGATGTGCCGTTGGCGAGACGTTGATCGAATTTGAGCAACATCACTAGCGCCGGCACGACGAGGATGCCGCCACCGACTCCGAACATTCCCGACAGGAGTCCAGCACCGATGCCAATAGCAGCGACGCGTGCGAGCGAACGTTCTGCCATGTCTCTTGTCTAGCCGATCAGGCCAACACGAAGCCGGAGACTCGCCGGCGATGGAACGTGGGGTCTCCGTACGCGCGCATCAAGGCCCACGCCTTCTTCATGAACAACTGCAGATCGGCTTCCCAGGTGTAGCCGATGCCGCCGTGAACCTGCATCGTGCTGCGACTGGTGCGGTATGCCGCCTCGCTCGCGAGGGCCTTGGCCATGCTGATGTCGCGAACCATGGTGTCGGCACCGATCGAGGCCGAGAAGGCGGCGCGATACGTGGGGGCCTTGGCGAATTCGACCTTCAAGAGGGCATCCGACATGAGGTGTTTCACCGCTTGGAACGAGCCGATCGGCTTGCCGAATTGTTCGCGCACACGGGCGTAATCGGCGGCGATCTCGATCATCTTCTCCGACAATCCGATGAGGTAGGCGGCCGATGCAAGAGCCATCGCATCGAAGGCTTCGAGTCCGCCCACGCTCGACGAACACGGTGTCGATGCACCGCCCTCGACACGACACAAACGACGGCCACCGTCGATGCCGTGGGCATCGGTCGTCGTGTAGCCCTCGATCACAGAGTCGACGCCGACGATGATGCGCGCGGTCGATGCGTGCGCGACGTACGGAGAGTTCTCGACTGCGACCGTGGCGATGGTCGTGCCATCGATCAGTGATGGACCCCACGACGAGCTCGCTAACGCGGGAACTCCGACCGCCATGTGCTCGAGCACCGGTCCGGGAACGGCGGCGCGCCCGAGTTCCTGGAAGAGAAGGATGGCGTCGATGAAGGTTCCGCCCATTCCGCCCGACGTTTCGGGGGCGAGCATCGACAACACACCCATACCCGCGAGGTGCGACCACAAATCGGGGGAGTGACCGCCACCCGATTCCCAGATTTCGCGCACGTGCGACGGCGGGCACTCATTCGACAACAAATCACGGAGACCCTCGGCGAACATGCGTTGATCGTCGGAGAACGAGAACTTCATGGCTCACATTCCCTTCGGTAGTTGCAACACGCGGTCGGCGATGATGTTGCGCTGAATTTCGTTGGTACCGGCGTAGATCGGACCACTGAGCGAGAACATGAAACCGTCCACCCAGCGCTCGAGTGGACCTTCCATGCGCTCGGCCTCCGGGCCGATGATCTGGAGCGCAATCTCATGGATGCGCACATCCATCTCGCTCCAGAAGATCTTGTTCAGGCTCGCCTCGGCACCGATAGGTCGCCCCTCGAGCATGCCGGTGACGGTTTGATACGTGTGCAGTCGATAACCCTCGGCCTGCATCCACACGTCGGTCACGGCGTCGGCGAGCGCGGTGTCGGACGGGTCACCGAGTCGTCGCCACAACGCGACGAGGCGATTGACCGCTTCGCTGAAGCGCGCCGGACTGCGCAGGCTGACTCCGCGTTCGAAGCCAGCCGTGGCCATGGCCACGTTCCATCCCTTGTTCACCTCGCCGAGGGTGTTCTCGACGGGCACGCGAACATCGTCGAAGAAGATCTCAGCGAAGCCGGTGTCGCCATCGAGTTGAGCGATCGGCCGCACGGTGATGCCGGGGAGACCTAACGGGCAGAGGATGAACGTGAGGCCACGATGACGTTCTGCTTCGGGGTCGGTGCGGAAGATGCCGAAACACCAGTCGGCCCACACCGCGCGACTCGCCCAGATTTTCTGTCCGTTCAGAATCCAGTCGTCGCCATCGCGCGTTGCCTTGCTCTTGATGCCGGCGAGATCGCTTCCGGCATTGGGTTCGCTCCACGCTTGACCCCACACGATCTCCGACGAGGCCATCGTCGGCAGAAAGCGAGTTTTTTGTGCTTCGGTACCGACCTCCATGATCGTGGGACCGAGCAGGAAGATGCCGTTCTGATTGACACGACCCGGAGCGCCGGCGCGGTAGTACTCCTCCTCGAAGATCAACCACTTGATGTAGTCGGCACCACGACCGCCGTACTGTTCGGGCCACGACACCGCTGACCATCGACCGGCGTACAACTTCTTTTCCCACTCGCGGTGTCGTGCGAAACCGTCCGCGGTGTCGAAGCTCGGCAATGGCTCGGCGGGAACGTTCGCTTCGAGCCAGGAGCGGGCTTCGAGTCGGAAGGCCGACTCGTCGGCGGTCTCGCGCAGATCCATGAAATTCCGACTGTAGTCGCCACGTCGAAAAAATCTGACGCTGTGTCAGAAATCGGTGGTGGGATCGGCTCGATCAACGTGACCAGCGGTAATCTCGCCGTCGTGGGGGAGCGCTCGTCGCCGACTATGCCGTATGTACCGGGCATCGACGGCCTGAGGGCACTCGCCGTGATCGCGATTTTCGTGTTCCACCTCGGGGTGGGATTGTTCCCCGGAGCGGTGTTCAGCGTCACGCTGTTCTTCACCCTGTCGGGGTACCTCGTCACCAGTCTCGTGCTGGTCGAGTTCGCGACCTCCGGACGGCTCGACCTTCGTCGGTTCTGGGTCCGACGTTTCCGGCGTCTCATGCCCGCCGCGTTGTTCTCGATCGCAGCAGTCGGTGTCTGCGGCCTGCTCGGGGTGTTCGAAGGCTCGCGACTGCGTGGGGACCTTCTGTGGGCGACGGGGTACGCATCGAATTGGCGGTCGGCGGCGGCGCCGACGGGGTACTCGGACCTCTTCACCTCCGAGACATCGCCATTGCTTCACTTTTGGAGTCTTGCGATCGAGGAGCAGTTCTACATCTTGTTCCCGTTATTGGCGTGGCTACTGTTGCGCAACCGTCGCTTGATGATCACGGTGTTCAGCGTCATCACGGTGGCGAGCGTGGTTGCCGCCGTTCTCACCTCGTCGCGCAATCTCGCCTACTACGGAACCCATGCTCGCGTAGCCGAGTTGACCGTCGGGGTTTTGTTCGCCTTCTTGTTCCCCGTCCGAAAGGTGTGGAGCACGAGGGCATCCCGCCGTTGGTCGACAGCGGGATCGCTCGCTCTCGTCGTCTTCATCGCGTTGCTTCTCACCGTCCATTCCACCGACGACGCGGTGTACAAGGGTGCGCTCGCGGCGTTTGCGGTGATCGCGACGCTGATGATCGCAGCCGTCAGTGTCGACGGACCGATGAAGCGGGTGTTTTCATGGCGACCCGTGGTGGAACTCGGACGGATCAGCTACCCCGCCTACCTCGTGCATTGGCCGGTGATCGTGGCACTCGACGAAGATCGACTCGGGTTCGACGGAGTCCCCCTGCAACTTGTGCGGGTCGCGGTCACGTTGGTGCTCGCCGTCGGAATCGCTCGACTGGTGGAGGATCCCGTGCGAACCCGTCGTGTGCTTCGTTCACGGTCGCGTTCGATTGCGACGATGGTGTCCGCTTTGACCGCGACGGTTCTCATCGCGATCCTCGTGCCCTCGACGGCCCCGATGGCTCTCGCTGGTCTCGAAGCTCCCGAGGCCGTCGTCGACTTCGAATCGACGCAGGGATCCGGCTCGACACCTCCAACAACTCCGCCCCCCGAGGTGTTGGTGATGGGTTCGCAACAACGCACCTATCAGCAGTTGTCGCGGGCGGGACTCGATGTTTCGCTCGATGACGCCAGTCGACCCGGTTGTGTTCCGCGCGCCGAGTCGCAGGGTGAGTGTCCGTCCCTCGACGAGTTGCTTTCGCCGTTCATCGACACGCCCCCAGCCGTGATTGTGATCGGTGTCGGAGCGATCGAACGTGTGGTGGTGCGCGATTCGGCAGCCGTATTGCAATCGCAGTCGACCGAACCACCGTCGTCGACGGTCGACCCGGCGGTTTACGAGATTGACGCGGCCGCTGCGTTGGTCGAGGAGATGTTCTCCGAGTTCGACGACACTCCGGTGATCGTCGTCGACTACGGACCGGACGACAGACTCCGTGAAGCCCTCTACGATCTCGATCTGCGCCTTGATTCGATGATCCTCATCGAGGGTGTTGCCGAAACCAACTTCGAGTCGGCGTTCGCCCAATTCTTGGCAACGGTTTCCGACGCACGCTCGCGGGTGATGGTGATCGGCGACTCGACCTCATTCGGTCTCGCCCAGGCGTTGCACGACACCGCATCGGATCGCCTCGATGTCGTGTGGGCGGGCGGTCGCAATTGCCCGCTCGTCGAAGTGGAACGAATCCAATGGTGGTCGGACGTCGATTTCGCGATGGATTACTGCCCGACGTTCGACGACACCTGGAAAACGATGATCATCGACTTCCGTCCCGATCTCGTGGTGTTCATCGCGTCGGTGCCCGAGCAATCGGGTCAGCGTTACCCGAACGATCCCGACTGGCACTTCATCGGTGATGAGGAGTATTCGACGAGACACGAAAGGGTGTTCTCTCATTTGATGGATCTCGTCGACGAGGTTGGGGCGACGTTCGTGATGTTCGACGCGCCATACATCCGCACGGGGGCGCTGAGTGGTGCGGCCTTCGCGAGCGACGATCGCGTCGACGCATGGAACGCACTCATGAACGACTGGGCGAGCCGTTGGCCACGGATCGAGCGGATCGGCTGGGCGTCGATCATCGATCGCTACGAGAGCGCCGAGGGGCCGTTGCGGGTGGACGGGGTTCACTTGTCGCAGGCGAATCTCGACCGCATCATTACCGAGGCTGTGATCCCCGAATTGACCCGCATGGTCTCCGAGCGCGGACTGAGTCCGACCCCGACACCCTGAGTAATCTGACGGCGTGTCAGTTTCCACCAGTCAGAACTCCTCGGGTGTCGTGCGCGTCCCCGCCGTCGAGGGCTGGTTCACCCTCGACGAGAAGCCGCATCTGATCGGGTGTCGGTGCACCGCCTGCGGTACGTACGTGTTTCCACCCCGCTCGGGTGCGTGCCCGAATCCGAACTGCGACAGCGACGATCTCGTCGAGACCCCGCTGTCACGGGTGGGCACCGTGTGGAGCTACACCGAGAATCAGTACGCGCCACCAGCTCCGTATCGCGCCGCCGAACCGTTCGAACCGTACGCGTTGGCCGCGGTGCAACTCGAGAAGGAAGGACTCATCATCCTGGGGCAGGTGCCCAAGGGAGTTCTCGCAGTCGACCTGAAGGTGGGTATGAAGATGCAACTCGAGACCGACGTTCTCTATCGCGAGGTCGTCGACGGCATCGACACCGAGTTCATGGTGTACGTCTGGGCTCCCGCCGCTCCTTCGGCGACGGACGGTGGTGCGCGATGAGCGATCGCGACCTGGTGGTACTCGGAGTCGGCATGCATCCGTGGGGCAAGTGGGGTCGTGATTTCACCGAGTACGGCATGGTGGCCGCGCGCGCCGCGTTGAAGGACGCCGGTATCGAATGGAAGGACGTCGAATACGTCGCCGGCGCCGACACCATTCGCAATGGTTATCCCGGATTCATCGCCGGTTCGACCTTCGCCCAGAAGTTGGGCTGGACCGGTGCTCGCGTCTCGTCGAATTACGCGGCCTGCGCCAGCGGTGCCCATTCGCTACAGGCGGCGCGTGCATCGATCCTCGCCGGCTTCTGCGATGTTGCAATGGTGATCGGAGCCGACACGACACCGAAGGGTTTCTTCGCACCCGTTGGCGGCGAGCGCAAGACCGACCCGGATTGGTTGCGGTTCCATCTCCTCGGTGCCACCAATCCCGTGTACTTCGCGATGTTCGCGCGACGACGAATGGATCTCTATGGTGCGACCTCCAAGGACTTCGCTCACGTGAAGGTGAAGAACTCGCGACACGGTCTCTTCAATCCCTACGCGCGCTTCCGCAAGGAGAACGTCGTCGAGGATGTTCTCAACAGTCCGATCGTGAGCGATCCGCTACGACTGCTCGACATCTGCGCCACGTCCGACGGTGCCGCGGCGATGATCGTCACCAGTCGAGCGTTCGCCGAGAAGAAGCTCGGCTCGCTCGCCGGAGTGCCACGCATTCGTGCGGTGAGCACCGCGACCCCCACTTATCCGCAGACGATTCTCGAATTGCCCGACTTCGCGACCGACTCGTCGGCCGTCGTGGCGCCGCCGGCGCGCGGGTTTAAGGATTCCATCTGCTGGTCGGCGTACGAAGAGGCCGGAATGTCGCCCGACGACATGAACTTGGCTGAGGTGTACGACTTGTCGACCGCGCTCGAACTCGATTGGTACGAGCATCTCGGGCTGTGCGCTCCCGGCGAGGCCGAGGGACTGTTGCGTTCGGGCGCCACGACCATCGGTGGTCGAATTCCGGTGAACCCGAGTGGGGGACTGTCGTGCTTCGGCGAGGCGATTCCGGCTCAGGCCATCGCTCAAGTGTGCGAACTCACGTGGCAATTGCGCGGTCAGGCGGAGGGTCGCCAAGTGGAAGGCGCCAAAGTGGGCATCACGGCCAATCAAGGTTTGTTCGGCAACGGTTCATCGGTCATCGTCTCGGTCTGAAAATCACTCACGGATAGGGTTTCCTCATGACATCTCCCACCCCCACTGCGTACATCGTCGATGCCGTCCGCAC
>JBJTIO010000165.1:0-17348 GCA_046095045.1 Actinomycetota bacterium | reverse complement strand
CCGAGACGTTCGTACTGCTCGATCGGACAGTCGTTGCGCGCCATCTCGCGCAACATCAAACGAATCATGCGGGCTTCGATGTCGATGTCGTCGAGTGGATTGGTCTGACCGGGGTCGGCCTCGACGTCGAACAAGAGCGTGGCGCGGCGTCCTTGGCCGATCGGGTTCTCGACGCTCAACAGAACTCCGGGCGTGCGCGTGGGGATCTTCATGATCTTGCAGTTCTTGGTGAAGGAGAATCCGTCGGATCGTTCCCAGTCCTGCAGTTCGCGCGGCGAGAACATCGTGCGCATGTGGGTGGGCATCAACGTGTACTCGAAGAGTGGTCCGTTGTCGTCGGTGGTGTGCGAACGCATGTAGACCCAGTGACCGTCGGTGACGTTCACTTGAGCGCCCATCACGCCGTAGAGCGCGGCCTCGCGCGCCGGCTCATCGGCGACCATGCGCGCGCGGAGTGGTCGACCCTGCATGTCGGGCGGTGCGGGAACGTCGAAGTAGTCGAGGACGGTGGGAGCGAGATCGATCGTCTGGGCCAGCGAGTTGCGGGTGATGTTGCGACACTCGGGCTCGCGCGGATCCCAGGCCCAGAAGGGGATGTGAGCGATCTCCTGGAAGAACGGCGTGACGACCTTGGCCCACCAATCGTGTTCGCCCATCAGGAACCCGTGATCGGTGTTGACGATCAGCATGGTGTCGGACCACAGGTCGTATCGGTCGAAGGCGTCGAGCACGCGACCGAGTTGTAGATCGCAGAACGTGAGTAGCGCGGCGTACATGTAGCGAATGTGGGCGACGGTCTGTTCGTCCTCGCGCACCTCGCGATACGGGGGCCAGTCGAAGGGTGGTCCGTCGTACTCGTGGGGATAAAGCGCCTGGAACTCGGGCTGGGTGAAGAAGGGCTCATGCGGATCGAAGGTCTCGATCTGCAGGAACCAGCGGTCGGCGTCGCGATTGCGTTCGATGAACTCGAGTCCGAGGCTGAACGTCTTGTGCTGCGACTGCAGTTCGGCACGATCCATGTGTGTCCGATTGATGTTGTCCTGAGTCTGGAAGCGCAACATCTGCTGTTCGGGCCAGCGACCCATGCTGGGGGAGCGGTCGCGGAGGGCTTGCACGTCACCGATCCATTTGTCGCCCTCTTGGCCGCGCACCAGATCGAAGGTCGTGTAGCGCTGGTGATAGGTGGCGCCACCGTCCTCCCAATAGTGGTGATGATCGGTGACCTTGTGCGAGTGAACGTCGTTGCGGTCGAGGATCGACGGCATCGAATCGTCGAAGGGTTCGAGCGGACCCCACGAGCGATGCAGGAAGTTGTAGCGACCCGTGTGCATCTCACGGCGGGCGGGCATGCACGGCATGGAGCCGACGTAGAAGTTCTGGAACTGCACACTTCGTTCGGCGAGGCGCTCAAAGTTCGGGGCCTTCACCCATTCGTTGCCGTAGCTCGGAAGGAAGTGCCGACAGAGGGTGTCGTACATCACGACGACGCAGCGCTTGCGGGTGTTGTTGGTCATCGTCCCTCCGAGAGTCCCACCGACCACACCGTAGTGGGGTGGTCGAACGCCGACCGAACGACGAGTGGGGCAACCCACGGACTCCTAAGATCGTCGACGGGGGGGGTCGACATGACGAACGAATACGGAGAAATCCTGAGGGAGAGGCGCGGATATGTCGACGTCATCACGCTGAACCGACCCGAAGCCAAGAACGCTCTCACGCACGTGACGTACGCCGAGTTGGCCGACGCGGTGGCAACGAGCACGGCCCGCTGCATCGTGATCACGGGGGCCGATGGCGCGTTCTGTTCCGGCGACGATGTGAAGCAGGTGATGGTGAAAGCGGGCGAGCGCGCGGCGAGTTCGTCTGCACCCGCGATTGCGCCCCGCCTGACGCCGGCCGCGGGAGTGTTGTTGAACACCGACATTCCCGTGATCGCGGCGGTCAACGGAGCCGCCGTGGGTTGGGGAATGGAGTTGGCGTTGATGGCCGACATTCGTGTCGCGTCCGATCGCGCGCGATTCGGCGAACTGTTCGTGCGTCGCGGGTTGTGTTCCGACGTGGCCGGTCTGGCTCGACTGTCGCAACTCGTGGGTCGCGAGGTTGCGGCCGAGTTGCTCTTCACCGGTCGCATCATCGACGCCGATGAGGCACTGCGCGTGCGACTGGTGTCGCGTGTGGTGTCGCACGAGAGTTTGATGGCGAACGCACTCGACATCGCCGATTCGATCGCGGCGAATCCGCCTTTGGCCGTGCAGGCTTTGAAGAAGGGTCTGCGCACGGCGCTCGATCCTGATTGGGACGAGCTCGGCGTGTTCGTCAGCACGAACCTGGCGCGGTTGTTCGCGACCGCCGATCATCGTGAGGGTGTGGCGGCGTTCCTCGAAAAGCGGGAGGCGCGCTATATCGGTGAATGACGTCGAGTGTTACTCGCGTTCCATCGACACGGCCATGCCGGGAAGGTTGACCCAGCCTTGCTTGTCGACGCACCACGCTTCGACCGACGGGCTGACGCCCGAGGTGTCGTCGAGGGTGCCGGCCTTCACCGCGATGATCCCCTCGCTGAGAGCGATCTCCGACAGGATCGGTGATCCGCAGGTGTTGCAGAAACGACGACGCACGTACACCTGATCGCCCTTGTCGCCCCATTCCTCGTAGGTGGTGAGCGTGCCGTTGATCGTCATCTGCGATTCGTGCGCGATGAGATTCACCGAGAAAGCACTTCCGCCTTGGCGTTGGCAGTGGCTGCAATGGCACACGGCGGTGGCGATCGGGTCGCCCGCGAGTTGATAGGTCACCTTGCCGCAGAGGCATCGTCCGGTCATGGTCATGCTCCGACCGTAACAGGCAGACGAATGCACCTCATCCACCTCGAGACCCAATTTGCCGCGACACCTCTGCTCTTGCGACGATTCTCGTCCTTCACCAACTCAGATTGTTGGCGAGAACGACAATTGGACCATCTGAAGAAGGTCCAATCAGTAGGAGCCTTGTCCGGGCTTGTGGCCGATGATGCGTCCAAGAGGTTCCATTTTCATCGCACGCAGCCCCTTAGCCAGCACGCTCCGAACTAACACTGGCAACGAAACGAGATGTCTCGAAAGATTAGAGAGTGCGCCCAAAAGTCCAAGTTGCTCACGTTGATACATCGCCATTGACGATTCGCGGCCAACGTAGCGCCAGCGCCGGCTGGCACCAAGGTGACGAATGATGGCGAGTGTGACCCAGAATGAGTTGTACACATCGTGTACGTACATCTCGCCACCGAGCTCGACGCGACGACCCCAAGTCGTGAGGTCGTCCGATGCCGGTCGGTATCCATGGGCTCCATCAACATAGAGCAGATTGATCGGTCCGTCGACCATGTCGTGGGCCTTCTGGCTGAACTCGCGTATGTGTTTGATTCGTTGGCCAACCCCTACTGAATTGAGGTTGGCAAAAAATGCCAAGTTGTCAGCGGAGCCTTCATCTGCTGTGCCTGTCCACGCGCCTGGACCACGGTCATTGCCGGCATGTGGGTCGATAGCGCAAACCTCTACTGATTCGGTACACCCGAGGGCCAGAATCGCCGCCGACTTTCCGTGGAAACTACCGATCTCGACGATTCGACCGCCATCTGGTACCCGCCGAGCGGCCTCCCAGAGACGTTCGGCCTGACCCGGACGTAACCATCCCTGCCAAGATTGAACTTTCAGCCATACGTCTGCAAATTCTCGTTCGGTTTGGAATTCGGACATCGGATCCTCTCGAGTTGCGCCTCACTTGGAGTCGAAGCGCGTTTGCGATCGTATCGGTCGCAAGAACGGCATCGGTTGATCATCCCAATTGTGGAGCTGGGGGGAATCGAACCCCCGTCCATCAGGCGATGAGCGCTCGTGCTACGACCATTCCCGATTTCGAGACTGACGCAATCTCACCGACGGGTCGGCTGCCCACCATCGCTGGCGGACCACGACACGTCTTTCCGTGCGGTCAGCGGTCTTTCCCGCCGTCAGCCGTCTTTCCGGCTGCCATCCCCCGCTTCTGTTGCCGGGCTGCGGTGGATCGGCCCCGTGCGCCATTTCTGGTCACGATGTCTCTTCACAACCTGAGTGATCAGGCGGCGAGAGCGAACTGCTGGTTGGCAATTCTTTTTTGTTGCCCCGTTTAGCGAGTCTGAGCAACTCGGGTCGCACGCTCGGCCACCGGAACTGCTGTCGAAACCGATCAGCCCCATTGACTTTCGTGTGTGGAACCACGCTACCGCGGTTCCAACATCATGAACGCTCGATGGCCCGCGAAGTGTGCGCCCAACCGTGTGCGCCCAACCGTGTGCGGTCAGTCCTTGCCCTTGCGCTGGCGCCCCATCTCGCGATCGATCTCGCGTTGGGCGTCCTTCTTGGCGAGCGCCTGCCGCTTATCGCCCTTGGTGCGCCCCTGGGCGAGTGCCAGTTCCACCTTGGCCCGACCGTCCTTGAAGTAGAGGCTCAACGGCACCAATGCCAGCCGTTCCGGACCGACGCGCGCCGACAGCCGTTCGATCTCGTCGCGATTGAGCAACAACTTTCTCGGGCGGGCCGGATCGTGCGCCCCGACGCCGTGAGCGAATTGATACGGCGCGATGTGCACCCCCTCGAGCCACACCTCGCCATTCACCAAGCGGGCGTAGGCATCGACCAACTGCACGTGACCCTCGCGCAGGCTCTTCACCTCGCTGCCCTGGAGCATGATGCCGGCCTCGTACACGTCGAGAATCGTGTAGTCGTGGCGCGCCTTGCGATTACTGGCGATCAGTTTCGTGCCGGACATGAGCCTGAGGCTACGCCTCGTCGATCGCGCCGTTACCCTGACCCCTGTGAATGATGTGCGCGACGCGTCGAACTCGGCATCGTCGGAGTCCTTGACCATCACCGATGCGGTGCGCGACGCCATGGCCGATCTCGCGTTGCGCGAGTACCCGCTCGAAGCGTGCGGTTTGATGGCCGGTCCGGCGGGGTCGAACACGATCACACGGTTCTTCCCGTGCCAGAACGTCGAGAAGTCGGCGCGCATCTACACCATCGACCCGCGAGACCATTTGCGGGCCGAGCGCACCGCCGAAGACGCCGGGCTCGAGATCCGGGGCGTGATGCACAGCCACACCCACACCGAGGCCTTCCCGAGCCCTACCGACGTGGCCGCGGCCCCCGATCCGGACTGGCATTACCTGATCGTCACCCTGAAGCGGGAGACCCCCGAGATGCGCACCTTCCGCATTCGCAGTGGTCACATCGACGAGATCTCCCTGCTCAGGGGCTGACTTCTCGCCGATCGGAATTCCTGGTCCGTGTTCCCATTGTCGCGGGAATTCATTACAATCCCGAGTGCCTAAGTAGGGAATTGGTTCCCACGTCGACCGGTTGGAGGTGAGCATGATTCCGAACGAAAGCGTGCTCGACCTCATCGGCAACACACCGTTGGTCGACGTCAGTCGTCTGTCGCCGAACCCGCGCGTGCGCCTGCTCGCCAAGCTCGAGAGTCAGAACCCGTTCGGTTCGGTGAAGGATCGCATCGCCAAGGCGATGATCGAGGACGCCGAGAAGAATGGTCGCCTGCTTCCCGGTCAGACCATCATCGAGCCGTCGTCGGGCAACACCGGAATCGCTCTCGCGGCCATTGCTCAGATCAAGGGTTACCCGATCAAGATTCTGATGCCGACGAGCGTGTCGATCGAGCGACGTCAGATGCTCGAGATCTTCGGCGCCGAGATCATCCTCACGCCCGGCGAAGAAGGCAGTAACGGCGCGGTCGCGCGAGCGATCGAGATGGCGGCGGCGAATCCCGACTGGTGCTTCTTGTATCAGTACGCGAACGACGCCAATCCGCGCGCGCACTATGAGAACACCGGTCCCGAGATTCTTCGCGACTGCCCCGAGATCACGCACTTCGTGGCCGGACTCGGCACCAGTGGCACCTTGATGGGCACCGGACGTTTCCTGAAAGAGCACAAGCCCGACGTGAAGATCATCGCGGTCGAACCGCCGTTGGGAGAGCGCGTGGAAGGTCTGCGCAACCTGGACGAGGGGTACATCCCGCCGTTGTTCGACAACTGGCACGGTTTCGATGTTCTCGACCGCAAGCGAGTGGTTCGTCCCCGCGAATCGATCGAGTGGACCCGACGCATCGTGCGTGAGTGCGGCATCTTCGCTGGCATCAGCACCGGCGCGGCCCTGGCCGGAGCGGCCAAGGTGGCCTCGGAGATCGAGGAAGGCACGATCGTGTTCATCGTGTGCGACGGCGGCTGGAAGTACCTCTCCACCGGGGCGTACACCGACGATCTCGACGAGGCCGAGGCGCGCGCCGAAAAAATCATCTATTTCTGACGCCTCGAACGCACACTTCGTCCGCGGTCTACCGTTCACCATCATATGAACGCGGTTCCTCTGCCACCCCCGGCCAATCGTCGCGACACTCGTCGTCGCTTCGAGCAGTGGGTCAAACACCCCGGATGTGGCGCCAATCTCATGTCGGCGGTGCACAACGTGAAGATGGGCGCCGTCGCTCGCCGCGAGAACCCGCGGGCGCCCCGTGAAGGGCAATCTGCTTTCGCCCTGGCACGAGGTGGACGCTTCGAGGCCGGCCTGGTCGCGAACAAGGGCGAGAAGCTGCTGAAGGCGATGATCGCCCAGAACATGTTCGGTCGCCCCGACCCTCAGTTCCTCGACTTTCGCATTTCCATCAACGGCGGACCACTCGCCGACATCGACGACGCGATCGTGCACACCGAAAAGTTCCTGAGCGTCCTCGCAAGTGACTCGTCGTTCGAAGGAGTCATCTCGAGCGCGACCCTGCGCATTCCCAAGGGCGTGATGTTGCCCGAGGCCACTCTCATCATCGACGCGTTGGCGGTCGTGATCGTCGATGGATGTCCGACCATCTCGGTGGGGGAGATCAAGACGTACTCCGACCGTGGTGGTCACACGTCGAAGTCCGATCTGGCCCACGCGCGGGCTCAGATGGGTTTGTACGTGCACGCGTTGGCCCTCGTTCTCGAACAACTCGGTATCGCCGACCACATCGACTTGTCGTTCGCCGGATTCCTCGTGCTGACGCGACCCGGATCGAACAATCCGGTGGTTCGAGTCGGTGAGGATCTGCGCTTCCAGGCCGAGCGGGCTCGCAAGGGTTTCGAGCTCATGGAATCCGCGGCGCGCGACATGTCCGATCTGGTCGGGGACGACGAGGGTGATGGCGCGAAGAATCTCTTCGACATGGTGTTGGCAGCCCCCACGTCTTTCGCCGACGCGTGCTTGTCGTTCTGTGAACGCGCCGATGCGTGCTACGCCAAGGCTCTCGCCGCCGGTGACGGAGCCGTTCTGGGTGACGACGTCGCGCAATTCCTGAACGGTTTGTCGTTGCATCGAGCCGACGAACTGATGAGCGGCGCTCGGCCTCGTAACGATATCGAACGTGATTTCAAGGACCGAATGCGTAGTCGTTTGGACGGTGTGTCGTGACCGACTCGATTCGCACCACGCGCCGACTCCTCGCCTGGAATGCCGGACAGCCGCTTGCTCGGGGGGAGAAGGTCAACGTCCATATCGGTGACGACGACGAGATCCTTTGTCTGTCGTTCATTCGAATGGGCGGGGAATCCACGCCATGGGGCGTGGCCATCGGACGACCCGATGTCGAGCCCCGCATCTTTTCGGTCCCCGATCCGCGTGATCGCACGATGGTCGCCGACATGATGGTCGAGGTCGGTCGGTTGCTTTTGGCGCACTTCGGACACCCGTCGTTCGCTCCCGACAACGACACGGCATCAACCGTCTATCGGTTCCGACAGTTGTGGGTTCCCGGCGTTTCGCACCTCGAGCTCTTGCATGCGATCGCCTTCAACTACTCGCGCACCAACTGGGATCGGCCCGACGTCGACGTGCTGCGAGCGTTGGGAAACCTCGCGAACTGTCTGTTCGTCGATTCCCAGCGGCCCGGTCAGCAGACGGTGATCGTCGCTCCGAACGCTCTCACGACGGCCTTCGACTTCCCGAGTTCACCCGTGAGGCAAGCCCACCTCGGACACCTGCTCGGGTGGATGGGCAAGGAGAAGTCGCGTGATTCTCGATTGAAGGCCGCGACCGATGCGGAAAAGGTCCCGGTGGCGACGTCGCTCGACCCCGAGTTCGAACGGGCGCACCTCGCCGACCTCGTCGAGGAATGGAACCGTCCGCCCCGCGAACAACGCAAGAAAAAGGGTGGCAAAGTCGCGCGCGACATCCACGCATTGATGTCCGAGCAACTGCTTCACCGTCATGGTTTGGTCGTCGACGCCATTCGTCGCTTGCGACGCGATCCTCGGGGTGCGAACGAAGGATTGACCGATCTGGTGCGAATCGGCGTCGACAAATTCGGTCGGTTGTGGTGGGATCAGGTCATTCGCGATCTGTCCGACGATCCGTCGGAGCGCCCCTACTGGCCCGGTCTGCACAGTGACAACAACGCGCGCCAAGCCGCCTTCACCTACCAGCAACGCGTCGCGGCCGCGAGGCAAGCGACACACTCGCTGGTGCACGGCGACCGAGAGTTGCAACAGGAGGAGTTGATCCGAGGACACGGAATACGCGTGAAGGTGGTCTCGGTCGGTGGCGGTGGTTTGCGCTGGACATTGTCCTACGACTATCCGGATCTACCCGATGTGAAGATCGGTGGTTCGTTGACGATCGCCGGCGCGTCGAAGTTGAACGTGAGGGTCGTGTCGATGTCGACCGATGAGAAGATCATCGTGGTCGCGCCAGAGTGGACGGCTCTGAAGTACTCGACTGGTCAGATGGCCAAGCGAGCGAGTGACCCGACGTGGCGCGGCCGTCGCCTCATCCTCATCGAGGACTTTCCAGTTCAATTGACGGAGGGACTGAGTCGAAGAGTCCTCGACAGCGCCGCGAGCGGCTTCGATCTCCTCGAATTCTTCCGTCGTGACATCGCCTCCGAGATCGAGGCCGATGACTTCGCCGCTTCCGAGGATGTCGACCAATGAGCAACGTCGTCCGCGCTCTGCACCTTTTCGTCTCCGGCGACTATCGGATCGCGGTGGTCAAAGCCCCTCCCGGTTCAGGGAAGACCCACACGTTGATCGAAGCACTCGACGTTTGCATCAAGCATGGGTTGCGAGTGGTCGTGGCGGCACAGACCAACAACCAGGTCGATGAGATCTGCGCGCGCATCGTCGCTCGATATCCGAAGAACACGGTGATTCGCTTCTCCAGCTCGGGCTACCAACGTCCGCCCGAGATGGACGCTCGGGTGGTCGTCGTCGATCGCAAGAACGGCATCCCCACGGGCCCTATCGTGATGGTTTCGACCGTGGCGAAACTCGCTCTCTCGAAGTTCGACGGTGATTTCGATCTCCTGTTCGTCGACGAGGCGTGGCAGATGGCATGGGCCGATTTTCTGCCGATGCGTCACATCTCGGACCGATACATCTTCATCGGCGACCCCGGTCAGATTCCGCCGACCGTGGCGATCGACGTCGATCGGTGGGATGGCTCCGAGCACCCGCCGCACCAAGCCACGCCGACGCTCATCCTCGCGAACCCGGCATTGGCGCCATTGCGCACCGAACTGAGGTTGCCCACCTGTCGTCGTCTTCCGTACGACTCGGTTCGGTTGGTCAATCGCTTCTATGACTTCGAGTTCGAAAGTGCGGCCAAGCCCGGAGAGCGATTCGTTCGACCCACGCGAATGGTGAAAACCGACGAGCCGTCGTCTCTGGCCGTCGACCGGGCCCTCGACGCGATGTGGGCACGGAAATTTCCCTCCACCACCGCGATTGTCCAGATGCCCACGCCGGTCGCCGGTCTTCCGGTGGGAACCGACATCGAACTGGCTCGATTCGCGGCCCAAGCCGTGGCGCGTTTGCTCGAACGCCGGTGCGAACGTTCGACCTGCTCCGAGGAAGCTCGCGCTCCGAAGCCGCTATCGCCGAAAGACATCGGCGTGGTCTCGACCCACAATCTCATGAACACGGCCATTCATCACGCACTCCTCGCGCTGTCACCGAAGTACTCGGCGATCCGTGTGACGACACCCGAACGCTGGCAGGGACTCGAACGACCGATCATGGTGGCGGTGCATCCGCTGTCCGGCGTTATGTCACCGTCCGCCTTCGATCTCGAGACCGGACGACTGTGCGTGATGTCGTCTCGTCATCAGTCGGCGTGTTTGTTCATCACCCGCGATCACGTGGGGGCGACACTCGACGATCATCTTCCGACCGCCGATCAGGCGCTCGGTTGTCACGATGCAGTGGGAAAGGGCCATGCCCTCCACCGCGAATTTCTCGACTATCACCGCGAAAGGAATCTCATTGTCTGAGGGAACCAGTACGTCCAAGAAGATCAGCATCCCCGTCGGCGCGACGGGTGACGGGCGATTCGCCACCGACTGCGCCCATCGCGAGGTGAACAATCGAAACGAGGCGTACAAGGATCTTCCGCGAACCGAACCCAGTGCGTTCGCACAATTGCTGATGGAAAAGGGTTTCGAGCACGAAGCCAACATCTTCGGCCTGGTCGAAGCAACTCATTCCGTGGTGCGCCTTCCGGCGATGTCGGTGGCGGAGCTGGTGAAAGAAACCGAGGCCGCCATGCGAAAGGGCGTTTCGTTGATCCTCGGTGGTGGTCTGCCCACCGTGTCGGGCCGTTCGGGAAAGCCCGACATCCTCGTGCGCTTCGAAGCCCCGAGTCGGCACGCGGCTTGGGGTTATCTGCCGGTCGACGTGAAGAGCCACCGCGGATTCGACGGTAAAGCCAAAGCAAAGGTGTGGAAGATCGGATCGATCGCTTCTCCGTTCCTCGACGCGGCGCAGGAAATCGAGTCGATCGGCACTCCGGTTCTGAACGACTCGCTGCAGTTGGCCCACTACTGGGAAATGCTCGAAGAAGTGGGCTGGGCTCCGGAAGTCGATTCGATCGGAGGCATCTTCGATGTCGACGGCCAACTCGTCTGGCGTTCGCTCGACGAGCCGATGTGGCGGCACGAGCATCCGGGTACGGGCGAAGCCGAGAAGCGAAGCGCACGACAGATACTCGACATCGAGTGGAACTTCCGCTGGACGGCGGTCGAGCGGATGCTTGAGGGTGCCGAGCCCCTGACCGAACCGATCAGCCACGGAAACTGTCCGAACTGCGAGTGGAAGAACGTCTGTCACGACGAACTCGACAAGGCCGAGCACATCTCGTTGATCGCGGGCGTGGTGAAGGCGAATGTCAAGGCCCTGGCGTCGATCGGTGTGCGCACTCAGTCCGAACTCGCGAAGCTCGACGTGCACTCGGCCGTCGAATACGACAGAGCCCACGCTGCCGGCGTCGATTTGGCTTCGTATCGACGGACGGCGAACGACAGCGCAGATCCCTCCGCCTCGGTCAGCACGTTGACCGGCCGGAGCAAGAAGGCTCTCGCGTACCTCGAAGGTGCCGGCTACCTCGCGGTGGGCGATCTCTTGGCGCTCGATGGACGCTTGGCCGGAATGCGCTGGTTCGCCGATGTGACCCGACGCATCGATTCGGCGCGAGTAGTGCTCCACCCCGACGGATTGCCGCACATACCGCGGGGAGCCGAGGCCACATCGGTTCCGCGCGCCGACATCGAGATCGACGTCGACATGGAGAACTCCGATGTCGTGTATCTGTGGGGGACGAACACCGCGATCCGTGATGGCGTGTCAGCGCCAGCAAGCGTTGTCGCGGGTTATCGCCCGTTCCACTGTCTCGAGGCGGGGCACGCCGATGAGGCCGAGGCGTTCGTTGCATTCTGGAACTGGATGCACACCGTGATCGCCGATTGCCAGAGTAAGAACTTGTCGGTTCGCTTCTACTGCTACACGGATGCCGAGAACACGAAGATGCACGAGGTGGCCGCTCGTTGGCCGCTCATTCCGGGAATGCCAACGCACGAAGCAATCGACGAATTCTGTGCGACCGAGTATTGGGTCGACCTCAAGAAGAACGTCGAGGGCCTCATTTGGCCCACCGAGTCGTTGAGCTTGAAGAAGGTGGCTCCGTTGGGCGGATTCGCCTGGCGTGACGAGGATGCGGGTGGAGACAATTCGATTCTTTGGTACGAGATCGTCGTCACCACCGATGACCCAATTCAGCGGCGAGAGATGAGCGAAAAGTTGCTTCGATACAACGAGGACGACGTGCTCGCCACCAAGTTCCTTCGCGAATGGATGGACGATGGCCTCGCGGGTCGAGGTCCGGTGTTCCGTAGCGTCGTCGAACTCGACGAGCTGTACGCCTGAACGACGGCTAGCGACCCACCACCAGTACGACCAGACCGGTCACCATCACCAACGAGGCAACGATGCGTCGAATGCCGCTCTCTTCTTTCAAGAAGCGCCATCCGATGAACGTCGCGAACACCACGCTCGACTCGCGCAGTGCCGTCACGTAGCCGACCGGAGCGCGACGGACCGCGAGCATGATCATCCAGTAGGTCACCAGCGACGCCGTTCCGGTGAGAACGTACTGTCGCCACATGGCGGGCACGCTCGCTCTCATCTCGGGCCAACGACGGCGCACCAACCCTTGGCTGGTCGTCACGACGGCGAGCAGAAGGAACACGGCGGTCACGTAGGCGCTGCCGGTCGATGTGCGCGATCCTTGGCTGTCGATCACCGTGTACGTGCCGATGAGCAATCCGACCGAGAGCGCGGGCCACACGTGCGATCCCGTGACGTGACCAGTGAGCAGAACCAAACCGCCGACGACGATCATGATGCCGATCATCGACAGGATCGACAAGTCGTCCGACAGAAAGATGATCCCGCCAATCGCCGCACTCAATGCACCCGCGCCTCGTGCGATGGGGTAGGTCACGCTGAAGTCGGCGATCTCGTAGGTTGCGGCGAGGCGATCGATGTAGAAGCCGTGCACGATTCCGCTCGCCACCGCCCAGCCCCACGCCTCCGGTCCGAGGTGTCCGGTGATCGTCGCCGCGATGGCGAAAGGTGCCGCGATGAGTCCACCGGAGGTGAAGAGGCCCCACAACGCGAGCCAGCGATCACCTGATTGCTTGACTCGCAGGTTCCAACCCGCGTGCAGCACCGCCGCACCGAGCGCCAGCGCGGTGGCGACGAGCACGGGTCAGTCGATCTCGAATTGAATCGATGCCCGCGTGTCGATGTACGGGGCGGTGTAGGCCTCGATGAAGGCTTTGTGATCGGGGTGATCGCGGTACGCGAGATAGTCGTCGAGGGTCGCGAACACCGCGGTGACCGCGAAGGCGAACGTGCCGGGATTGATGCCGAGGTTGGGTCCGAATTGGTACTGGCGGATCTGCGGGATCTTCGCGGGCAACTCGGCGAGCGCCGCCATCGTGCGTTCCACGTGTCCGGCGGGCAGTTCGGGCTTCCAGTTGAAGAGCACGATGTGTCTCAGCATGCGATCACCTTATTGCCGAGCGCATCCCCAACTCGGCAAGTCTCCGACCGGAATTTCTCGTAGCCTCTGCGCCGTGAACCTCGTCGCCGATCCCGACGGTCCGATCGGACTCTTCGACTCCGGTTTCGGTGGTCTCACTGTGGCCCGAGCGGTCATCGACCTCCTGCCGAACGAGGACGTCGTCTACATCGGCGACACGGGTCGCTACCCCTACGGCGACAAGCCCCTCGATGACGTGCGCGCCTACGCGCGCGAACTGGCCTGGAGTCTCGTGCGCGATTTCGGCGCCAAAGCCATCGTGGTGGCCTGCAACACGGCGGCGGCCGCTCTGCCCGTTCACGAACTCGAGGCCGAGTTCGCCGGCGAGGGACTCAACGTTCCGATCCTCGGTGTGATCGAACCCGGGGCGCGCGCTCTCGTCAACTCCACTCGCACCGGCGACATCGGCGTGATCGGCACGATCGGCACGATCGGATCGGGAGCATACGAACGCGCCGTGGCCCGCGCCGCCCTCGGAGCAACGGTGAGACTCACGAGCACGGCCTGTCCCGGCTTCGTCGAGTTCGTCGAGCGTGGCCGCACGACCGGGGCCGAGGTCACGCTGCTCGCCGAACGATTGCTCGCTCCCATTCGCGAGGCCAAAGTCGACTCGTTGTTGCTCGGATGCACCCACTATCCGTATCTGGCGCGGGTCATCACCGAGGTTCTCGGTGCGGAAGTGATCCTGGTGTCGTCGGCCGACGAGACCGCGTTCGCTCTGCGCGAGCAATTGTCCGACATCGGCGTCCTGCGCACCGAGAAGCGCGACACGTCGCTGCGCTTCTTGTCGAGCGGCGACGTCTCGTGGTTCCAAACCCTCGGACAACGCTTGCTCGGACCCGAACTGGCCAACGCCGAAACCTGGACCGCGCGCTGACCGCACCAACGACAACACGGGAGACACACATCATGAACGCCAAGCGAGCCGACGGTCGACTACACGACGAACTGCGACCCCTCTCCTTTGAACGCGACTTCACCGAGATGGCGGCGGGCAGCGTGCTGGTGTCGTTCGGTCGCACACGCGTGCTCTGCACCGCGAGCATCGACGAGGACGTTCCGCGCTGGATGAAGAACAGCGGCAAGGGGTGGGTGACGGCCGAGTACTCGATGCTCCCGGGTTCGTCGCCCGAGCGCGTCGACCGTGAGGCGGCCAAGGGCAAACAAAGTGGTCGCACCGTCGAGATCCAACGACTCATTGGTCGCAGCCTGCGCGCCGCCTGCGACATGCGACTGCTCGGCGAACGTCAGGTCGTGGTCGACTGCGACGTGTTGCAGGCCGACGGCGGCACCCGCACCGCCTCGATTTGCGGTGGGTACCTCGCATTGCACGACGCACTCAGCCGTCTGGTGCAGGCGGGCACCATCCCGACGCACCCCCTCACGTCGCTTTGTGCCGCCATCAGCGTCGGCATCGTCGATGGCTCGCCCGTGATCGACCTTCCCTACGTCGAGGACAGTGGCGCCGAAGTCGACATGAACGTGGTCATGTTGCGCGACAAGTCGACGAACGTCGCGCGTTTCGTCGAGGTGCAGGGCACCGCCGAAGGCATGGCGTTCACGCGCGGCGAACTCGATTCGTTGCTCGGTCTCGCCGAGAACGGTCTGGCCGAGATCTTCGATCTGCAGGCGCAACTCATCGCGTCGGCACCGTCGCGTCGCGCGTGAATATCCCGACCCTCGTCTGCGCCTCGGCCAATCCCGACAAGGTGCGTGAGATCGACGCGATCCTGCGCGGACTCGTCGAACTACTACCCCGACCGGCCCACATCCCCGATGTCGACGAGAACGCCGACACGCTCGTGGGCAATGCCCGACTGAAGGCCGTCGCCATTCGCGACGCCACGGCGCGAGCGGCGGTGGCCGACGACACCGGATTGTTCGTCGACGCGCTTCCCGGACAACTGGGCGTGCGCACCGCGCGTTACGCCGCCGACGACCCGACGCACGCGACCGACCCGTACGGCGCGAATCGTCGCAAGTTGCTCGCGGCCCTCGATCGTCGCGAGCCCGAACTTCGCCGAGCCCGATTCGTGACCGTAGTTCTGGTCGCGTGGCCCGACGGCAGCGAGACGATCGTTGAGGGCGAGTGTCGAGGCACCATCGCCACGGCCGAGCGAGGAGCCCGAGGTTTCGGCTTCGATCCGTTGTTCGTTCCCGACGACGGCGACGGACGCACCTTCGCCGAGATGAGCGACGACGAGAAGAACACCATGTCGCATCGGGCGCGCGCCTTCAACGAATTGGCGCGTCGCCTCGGATCCTGATCACCACTGACGCAGGTCGACCGGCCACACCTCGGTCACGTTCTCGCCGAGCGCGGGCACCACGTGGATCGACGCGTGCATCGCGACGGTCGGATCGATGTGCGCCGGACGCACGAGTACGCGCTCACCGAGGGCCGGAAGTGCGCCGTCGGCGGGGGAGAACGTGGTGTGCTCGTCGCTGCAGAACCACACGCTCGCTCCGTCGATGGTGGGATTGCCGTGATCCATTCCGAGCGACTTCAGTCCGACGTCGATCACCGCCCACTTCGCATCGTCGCGCGAGGTGGTCGAGATGACGGTTCCGACGACCCACAGCGCCTGATCGAAGGGCAAGGGCTGCGCCCCGTAGCTGGTGTCCATCAGGGCGTAACTACCGGCTTGGATCTCGTTCACCCGCGACAACACCGGATCGTCGGCATCGAACACGTGATAGGTGCCGGTGCCGCCGGCCGAGATGATCGTGCACGATTCGCCACCGACCGCGGCCACCTCATCGAAGGCGTCGACCAACACCGACATGCACGCGCGCACCTTCGTCGGCTTGTCGGCTTCCGGTGCGGTCATGAGATGTCCTTCGTAACCCATCACGCCACGCACCACGAGTCCGCGCCGCATCGCCAACTCGGCGAGCCCGCGCGCATCATCGGGGGCGCAACCGCAACGGGGAAGCCCGACATTCACGTCGATCAGCACGCTCGTGATGCCGCACTCCGCTGCGCGGTCGATGGTGAGGGTCGAGTCGACCGCGACGGTGATCGTGATCCCGGTGTCGTGTTGCACGCGGGCCATCTCCGACAGCCGATGGGGGTCGAGACACTCGTTCGCGAGCAACACGTCGTCGCCCACGCCGGCGCGCGCCAGTCCGATCACCTCGAGCGGAGTCGCGCACGTGAACGATGCATGGCCCGCTTCCACTTGGGCCCGGGCAATCGACGTGCACTTGTGGGCCTTCACGTGGGGTCGCAACGTGCGCCCCGGTCGCGCGGTGGCCATCGTGCGCAGATTCTTCTCGAACGCGGAACGATCGAGAACCAATGCGGGAGTCGCAAGCGTGTGAAGGGCGTTGGTGGTCATGGTCGGGTGCGGGCGGAGGGACTTGAACCCACACTCCTTGCGGAACAGGAACCTAAATCCTGCGCGTCTGCCAGTTTCGCCACGCCCGCGCGTGACGCTCTCAGGTTACGGTGCCCACGACCGGAGTAGTACGGTGCGCCCCATGTACCGAGTCAGCGTCTTCTATCCCAAGACCGAAGGGGCGACCTTCGATCACGACTACTACCGCACCACGCACGTGCCCCTCGCCGTCAAGGCCTGGAGCCCGGCGTCGTTCGAGATCGACAAAGGTGTCGACGGACCGTACGAAGCGGCCGTGCACTTCATGTTCGCCGATCAGGGCGCGTTCCTCGGGGCGCTCGGTTCGCCCCTGACGGGAGACGTGATGTCCGACGTTCCGAACTACACCAACATCGTTCCGGTGATGCAGCAGTCGGAGATCGTGCCCGGCTAAGCGCTGATGCGATAACTGCAGCGGCTGTCGCCCGATGGCGCGTGCTGCAGTCGTTGCACTCTCACCGTCGTGCCAAGGCTCGCGCGAAACACCGCCAGTTCCGATTCGCACAACGCGCCGCACGCGCGCGCGGCACTGTCG
>JBJTIO010000164.1:0-9272 GCA_046095045.1 Actinomycetota bacterium | reverse complement strand
GTGCGCGAGATCATCATTCCCGGCCTCACGCATTGGCAACATCCGAACTTCTTCGCGTTCTTCCCCGGCAATTCGTCGTACCCGTCGATACTCGCCGACCTGCTCACCGCCGGACTCGGCGTGCAGGGCATGAGCTGGATGTCGAGCCCGGCCTGCACCGAGGTCGAGACCCTCATGCTCGACTGGATGCGCGAGATGCTCGGATTGCCCGAACGCTTCCACAGCACGTCGGCGAACGGCGGCGGTGTCATTCAAGGGTCGGCGAGCGAGGCGACCCTGTCGTCGATTCTCGCCGCTCGCTGGCGTCGCACCGCCGGTCGCGTGAACGTCGACGGCGACACCACCAAACTCGTCGCCTACTGCACGTCGCAGGCGCACAGCAGCATCGAGAAGGGTCTGCGCATCGCCGGCATCGGCACGAACAACATCCGCATCGTTCCCCACGATCACGAATTCTCCATGGATCCGGTCGCGTTGCGATCGATGGTCGAAGCCGATGCGAACGCCGGACTCGAACCGTTCTGGGTGTGCAGCACGCACGGCACCACCTCATCGGGCGCGTTCGATCCCACCACGCTGATCGCCGACGTCGCGCGCGAACACGGATTGTGGTTGCACGTCGATGGTGCGATGCACGGCATCGCCGCGCTCGACCCGCAACTGCGCTGGGTGAACGACGGCATCGAGCATGCCGACAGCTACTGCACCAATCCGCACAAGTGGATGGGCGTGAACTTCGATTGCGACTTGTTCTGGGTCGCCGACCGCGAGGCGTTGCTCGGGGCGCTCAGCATTCTTCCCGAGTACCTGCGATCGGCCGCCGCCCAATCGGGCGCCGCCATCGATTACCGCGATTGGCAAATCCCGCTCGGTCGACGCTTCCGCTCGTTGAAGTTGTGGTTCGCCATCCGGTCCGATGGCGTCGAACACTTCCGCTCGATGATCGCCGCGCACGTGTCGATGACGCAGCGACTCGCCGAGTTGGTGGCCGTCGATGATCGCTTCGAGATCGTGGCTCCCCACCCACTGAATTTGCTCTGCCTGCGCCGACGGGGCGACTCGCCCGAACACGGCGACGCTCTGACCGACTCCCTCATCGAGTCGGCGAACGCGACCCGCGAGGTGCTGTTCACCCGCACGGTGCTCGACGGGCGCAGTGTTCTGCGCTTCAGCATCGGAAGTCGTTCCACGAGCCTCGATCATGTGGTCGCGGCTTGGGGTTTGTTGCAGGACCGGGCGTAGACTTCGCATCACAACTGAACACACCCCGTGCGGGGTTTTGGTGAAAGTCCAAACCGGCGGTCATAGCCCGCGAACTCTTCGGGAGAAATCCCGTGGAGCCGACTTGGTGAAATTCCAAGGCCGACGGTCAGAGTCCGGATGGGAGCACGGGTACGAACCGGCTTGGCCGTGCCATGACCCGCGACTCGGGTTCGGCTCGACCGTCGTCGTGCCTGCGTTGCCGTCTCCCCGCATCGGGTCGAGACCGAAAGGCACCGATGACCACCGACGAGACGCGCATGATGCAGGCGATCGACGCCGCACGCATCGCTCGTCGTCGCTCGTCGCCCAACCCGTGGGTCGGTTGCGTGCTCGAGTGTCGTGATGGTCGCGTGTACGTCGGTGCCACCGAACCTCCGGGCGGACGGCACGCCGAGATCGTCGCCCTCGACGCAGCGCGCGCCGACGGTGCCGACCCGCGCGGAGCGGTGGTGCACACCACGCTCGAACCGTGCAGCCATCAGGGTCGCACCGGTCCCTGCACGCGAGCGTTGATTGATGCCGGCGTGGCCCGCGTGTCGAGTGCGCTCGAGGATCCCGATACGAACGTGACGGGACGTGGTCATGCGGCGTTGCGCGACGCCGGCATCGAGGTGTCGGTCGGTTGTCTGGCCGACGACGCGCGCGAGCAACTTCTCCCCTATCTGCATCATCGTCGCACCGGTCGTCCGTTCGTGGTGGCCAAGATCGCCGCGACCATCGACGGACGCATCGCGGCCGCCGACGGCAGCAGCCGTTGGATCACCGGCGAAGTAGCCCGCACAGCGGTGCACGAACTGCGCGCCGACAGCGACGCCATCGTCGTCGGGGCCGCAACCGTGCGCACCGACGATCCGGAGTTGACCACCCGACTCGTCGACGGCCCATCACCGCGCCGCGTGGTGCTCGGCCGCGCACCCGAGGGCGCGCGCGTGCAACCCTGCACCGAATGGAGTGGTTCGCTCGAGGAACTGCTCGATCGACTCGGCGGAGAGGGCGTGCTGCAGTTGCTCGTCGAGGGCGGCGCCCGTACCACCGCGTCGTTCCATGAAGCGGGACTCGTGAATCGTTACGTGATCCACGTGGCACCAGCCTTCCTCGGATCGAACGGACGACCGATGCTCGACGGAAACGGCGCGGCCACCATGGCCGACATCCGTCGCGGACGCATCGTGTCGACGCGTCGGCTCGGAGACGACATCGAAATCGTGATCGACCCCACCAGCAAGGAGAACACATGAGCAAGGAATTCACCTTCGCGCCCATCGAGGACGTCGTCGCGGCGATCGGTCGCGGCGAGATCGTCGTGATGGTCGACGACGAGGATCGCGAGAACGAGGGCGACCTCATCATGGCGGCCCAGTTCGCGACGCCCGAGAAGATCGCCTTCATCGTGCGCCACACCTCCGGCGTCGTGGTCGCTCCGCTCACCGGAGAGCGCTGCGACGATCTGCGCCTGCCGTTGATGGTCGAGCACAACACCGAGAGCCACCGCACCGCGTTCACCGTGTCGGTCGATCTCATCGACGGAACGACGACGGGCATCTCGGCGTCCGATCGCGCCGCCACGTTGCGCGCACTCGCCGATCCGACCGTGGGTTTCGCCGCGTTCGCTCGCCCCGGACACATCTTTCCGTTGCGCGCTCGCGATGGAGGCGTGCTGAAGCGAGCCGGTCACACCGAGGCCGCCGTCGATCTGGCGCGCATGGCGGGTGTCGAACCAGCCGGCATCATCTGCGAGATCGTGAACGAGGACGGCTCGATGTCGCGTCTTCCGCAACTGATCGAGTTCAGCCGCGAGCACGGGTTGCTGCTGTCGAGCATCGCCGAACTGATCAAGTACCGACGTCGTCACGAGAAATTGGTGACTCGCATCGGTCAGGCCCAGGTGCCCACCGACTGGGGCACGTTCACCTGCACCGCATTCCGCAGCCATCTCGACGACACCGAGCATCTCGCCTTCAGCATGGGAGACGTGAACGATGGCCAGCCGTCACTGGTGCGCGTGCACAGCGAGTGCCTCACCGGAGACGTGTTCAGCAGTCGTCGTTGCGACTGCGGACCGCAGTTGAACTCGGCCATGGCGCTCATCGCCAAGGAGGGTCGCGGCGTGGTCGTGTATCTCCGCGGTCACGAGGGCCGCGGCATCGGCATCGGCCACAAGATCCGCGCCTACTCCCTGCAGGACGACGGGCTCGACACCGTCGACGCCAACACCGAACTCGGTCTTCCGGTCGACAGCCGCGAATACGGCATCGGCGCGCAGATTCTGGCCGATCTCGGCGTGAACAAGTTGCGCCTCATCACCAACAATCCGGCGAAGTACGGCGGACTCGAGGGCTACGGTCTCGAGATCACCGAGCGCGTGGCGATGAAGCCGTTGCCCACCGAGGAGAACCTGAAGTACTTGCAAACCAAGCGCGATCGCATGGGACACCTTCTCGATCTGCCCGAGACCACCGCCTGACCACAACGGAGACGAACATGACCAGAATCCACAGCAGCCAGACCGCCCCCGAATCGTTCGATGGTTCGAAACTGTCGATCGGAATCGTGTGCGGGCGCTTCAACGATCACATCGTCACGCAGTTGTTGGACGGCGCCCGCCGCGGGCTCGCTCGTTGCCGCGTGGCCGACGACAACATCGACACCGTGTGGGTGCCCGGCGCCTTCGAGATTCCGTTGGCCGCCATCACGATGGCTGGTTCGGGCAATTACGACGCGATCATCACGCTCGGCGCGGTGATCCGTGGCGACACCGCGCACTTCGAGTTCGTGGCCGGCGAATGCGCGCGGGGCATCCAGAACGCACAACTCGAGACCGGTATCCCGATCATGTTCGGTGTGCTGACCGTCGACACCAACCAGCAGGCCGTCGATCGTTCGGGGCCGGGCAACGACAACAAGGGTGACGAGGCCGCGGTGGGCGCCGTCGAGATGGGTCTGCTCATCAACAACATCGAGGCCACCTACCCACCGGCCTGACGTTCGTCACTCGTTCGCTCCCACTCGTCCCCGGGGATGACTCCCCGAGCAACAATGAGGAGCGCATGGGTTCGATCCTGACCATCCTCGTCGCGGTCACGAGCGTGTTGACCGCCCCCTCGATCACGGTCGCCGAGCCGTCCATCACTGCCGGACGCGTGGAGGTGCTGATGTTTCGCACCCCGATCGATTCGTTCGTCGCGACCTCGCGCTCACCGCGCCCGATCGATCGAACTCTCGACTGGAGCACCGACCAGTGTTCGGCGCCGTTGATCGGTAGCACCGGGCGCTCGTTCGACTTCACCGCGTCCTGTTTGCGCCACGACTTCGGATATCGCAACTACAAGATGCTCGACCGCACCTACAACTGTCCGCAGCGGCCCGACGGCGAAGCGTGCGCCAAGGGCACCTGGACCTACGGACGTTGGTGGAACGCGTCGAACCGCGCGCGCCTCGACGCACAATTCAAGAAGGATTTGTTCGGCCATTGCGCGTCGCGACCGGTGTGGGATCGACCCATATGTCGAGCGTGGGCCGCCACGTTTCATTCGGCGGTGCGCACCTTCGGCGGCCCCTAAGGGTTCACAACGCGCGGCGGTACAGGATCGCGTCGGCTTTGTCGTCACCGTCGTGACAGCCGTCGACGATGCGCGAGGCCTCGGCGAAACCGGCGCGCTCGGCAGTGCGACGCGACGCGACGTTGCCCACCGCGATGCGCGCGGTGAGGGCGCGGATCGACGCGTCGTCGGCCACGGCGATCGCCACCAGATTGAGTGCACCAGAGGCACAACGCGCACCCCGACCCCACGGTGCGATCCAGTAACCAACTTCGGCGTCACCGTCGTCGTTCACCCCGTGCACGCCGATCACCCCGACCGCGCGCTCGTCATGTTCGATCACCCAACGCCGCAACTCGAGTTCGGGATGTTCGATGAAGTAGCGAGCGTCGGCCGAGCCGTACGGTCGGGGCACGAGCGTCCAACGCTGGATCTCGGCGTCCTGGCACGCCTCGGTGATCCAGTCGACATCGTCGAGGGTGAGGATCTCGCGCAATCGCATCATCGAATCGTTGCTCACCAATTCGGAAGTTCCAAGTGATTTACTCCGTGAACGCGACACAGCAACTCGTGAAGGATGCGCGCGGTCGCTCCCCACACGGTCTCGTCGTCGAGATGAAAGAAGAACATCGGGCGCTCTCCGTCGTCGGCCATGGGCACCAACCACCATTCCCACGAGAACGTGTCGGCCCGCACCAACTCGGCCATGGGCACCCAGAAGGCGCGCTCGACCTCTCCGTGATTCAACACCAGATCCGGTTTGTGATCGATGGTCGCGACCACCGGGACGATGAAACTACGACTCACGTAGGTCGACAACGGTGACAACGTGCCATGCACGCGCACCACGTCGGGGTGCACCCCCACCTCCTCGTGGGTCTCGCGTCGGGCCGCTTCGATGATGCCTTCGATCGCGTCGACCCGCCCGCCGGGAAAGCTGATCTCGCCCCGATGATTGTTGAGGTGCGCCGCGCGACGCGTGAGCAGAATCTCCGCGCCATCGACGCCTTCGGTCAACAACATCAACACCGCCGACACACGCTCGTCGGGGCGCGGCGTGCGCTCACCCGACGTCGTCGCTTCGATCGCTCCGATCACGTCGGCGAGGGCGAAGCTCGCGTCTCGTCCGTGCCACAGAGCCGGGCCAGCCGATCGCGCCGATGTCGGCACCGGGATCACTTGTGATCCTCCGGGGCGACGATCGGTCATGTCGAACGATTCGTATCGACGATCAGGCCGACGGCTTCCAGCCCGACGCCTGCAACTGTTGCAACACCTCGGTCAAACCGGCGGTCTTCATCGAGGTGAGCACCTTGCCCGGGGTCTGCTCTCCGCGCTCCCATTCCTCCCATGCCGCGATGATCTTGGATAGGTCGGGTGCGGGACGCTCGAAGTCGGAAGCCATGCGCGCAGTCTACGAGCGACACGCACGGGTGGCTCAGGCGGAGTCATCACCGTCGCGACGCCACTTCATGCGCGCGCGACCCGCGACGGTTCCGATGGCACGACCCGCCAAACGCCCGATCTCATCAGCGCGACCGTCGGGCACCGCCGACAGTTCGGTGATCGGGCGGCCCGATGGCGGCGCGTAATCGGTGCGCGCCACCACCACGATCAGAACCGCGACGATCAAAGCCTGAATGAGGCGCGTGTTGCCGTCGAGTCCGGGCGCGAGGCACGCGGCGACGGCGATCAACACCACGACGATGTCGAGAATGTGATGCACGCGACGCGACACCTTGCGAAAAGCGCCGAGGGGTCCGTTGGCGATCATCGTGTTCACGACGATCAGCGTTCCGAGTGCGGTGGGCACGAGCGGATCGGACGCTTGCAGACCGGTGCCGACCAGAGCTCCGCCGACGATGTATTCGGCGATCTGATGCAACCAGAACGATCGTTTGCCGGCGGCGACCACGCGTCGCACATTACGGCACACCACCGGGCCGTGAATGGCGAAGGCCCCGGGGTGTTGCCCCGAGGCCTTCGTTCGATCATCACGCGCGATGCGCGTGGATCACATCATTCCGGGCATTCCACCCATGCCGCCCATGCCGCCCGGCATTCCGCCGCCGGCGCCACCGTTCTTCTCGGGCTTGTCGGCCACGAGGCATTCGGTGGTGAGCACGAGTGCCGCGATCGACCCAGCGTTCTGCAGAGCAGCGCGGGTGACCTTGGCGGGGTCGATGATGCCGGCCTTGACGAGGTCGATGTACTCCCCCGTCGCGGCGTTGAGGCCCATCGCGCCCTTCTCGCCTTCGACGCGCTGAACGACGAGCGCACCTTCCATGCCGGCGTTGTCGGCGATGTTGCGGGCCGGCGCGTCGAGCGCCTCCCACACCGTGCGTGCACCCGTGGCCTCGTCACCCGAGAGCGACTCGACGACCTTCTTCACCGAAGCGCGGGCTCGCAGCAACGCGGTTCCACCACCGGGCACGACGCCCTCTTCGATGGCGGCACGCGTGGCCGAGATGGCGTCCTCGATGCGGTGCTTCTTCTCCTTCAGCTCCACCTCGGTGGCAGCGCCAACCTTGATGAGAGCCACACCGCCGGCCAACTTGGCCAAGCGCTCCTGCAGCTTCTCGCGATCCCAGTCCGAGTCGGTGTTCTCGATCTCGGCCTTGATCTGGTTGATGCGACCCTCGACGTCGGCCTTGTCTCCGTGGCCGTCGACGATGGTGGTCTCGTCCTTGGTGACGATGACGCGCTTGGCGCGGCCCAACAGATCGAGGGTGACGTTCTCGAGCTTGAGACCGACTTCCTCGCTGATGACCTGACCGCCGGTGAGCACGGCCATGTCCTGCAGCATCGCCTTACGACGATCACCGAAGCCCGGCGCCTTCACGGCCACCGAGTTGAAGGTGCCGCGAATCTTGTTCACCACCAGCGTGGCCAGAGCCTCGCCTTCGATGTCCTCGGCGATGATGATGAGCGCCTTGCCGGTCTTCATGACGGCCTCGAGGGCCGGCAACAAAGACTGCACGGTGCTGATCTTCGAGCCGTACAACAAGATGTAGGGCTCGTCGAGCACGGCCTCTTGACGCTCGGCGTCGGTCACGAAATACGGCGAGAGGTAGCCCTTGTCGAAGAGCATGCCTTCGGTGAAATCGAGTTCGATGCCGAAGGTGTTGCTTTCCTCGACGGTGACCACGCCGTCCTTGCCGACCTTGTCGATGGCATCGGCGATCACGTTGCCGATCGCCGAGTCGGCCGCCGAGATGGTGGCGACGCTGGCGATCTGCGCCTTCTCCTCCACCTTCTGGGCCAGTTCCTTGATGCTCTCGACGGCGGCAGCGACGGCCTTCTCGATGCCCTTCTTCAGGCCCATCGGATTGGCGCCCGCGGTGACGTTACGCAGACCGAAGTGAACCATCGCCTGAGCGAGAACGGTGGCCGTGGTGGTGCCGTCACCGGCGACGTCATTCGTCTTGGTGGCGACTTCCTTCACCAACTGCGCACCCATGTTCTCGAACGGGTCTTCGAGCTCGACTTCCTTGGCGATCGACACACCGTCATTGGTGATGGTGGGAGCGCCGAACTTCTTGTCGAGGACGACGTTGCGTCCCTTGGGTCCGAGAGTCACGCGCACCGCATCGGCGAGCTTGTTGACTCCGGCTTCGAGGGCGCGACGCGCTTCCTCGTCGAACTTCAGGATCTTCGACATGTGTCAGCGTCCGATCACTTGGTGACGATCGCGAGGACGTCGCGGCTGGTGAGGATGAGAAGGTCCTCGCCGCCGACGGTGATCTCGGTGCCGCCGTACTTGCTGTACAGAACGGTGTCGCCGACCTTCACGTCGAGCGCGAAATGCTTGCCTTCGTCGTCGCTCCAGCGACCGGGGCCGACGGCCAGCACTTCACCCTGCTGGGGCTTTTCCTTGGCGGTGTCGGGGATCACGAGTCCGGAAGCGGTGCGCTCCTCGGCTGCGTTGGGCCGGACCACGATGCGGTCATCGAGGGGCTTCAGGTTCATGGTGTCGAGCCTTTCCTTGGCGGGTTTTGTTGGGTCTGTCTGTCGACCGCCGGGCGGCGTTAGCACTCCCGACGGCCGAGTGCCAAGGATACGGGCCGGGCCGGGCCGTTAGCAACCGGAGCCCGAGAGTGCTAACCCCTCGGGTGGAGGGGTGCGCCGAGCGAGGCCGCCACTTCGGCCACCCGCGTCATGGGCAACCCGATCACCGCGTTCAGGTCGCCGTCGAGTCGTTCGACGAAACCGGCCGCGCCGCCCTGGATCGCATACGCCCCGGCCTTGTCGCGGGGCTCGCCCGAGTCGACGTAGGCGATGAGGTCGGGGATGGGCACGTCGCCGAACACGACAGTCGCGGTGACCACTTCGACGTGGCCTTCCCAGTCGACGCCCCGGCACCCCGGACCGGCCACGGCCACCGCGAATCCGGTGTGCACCCGATGCTCGCGACCGCGCAGGCGCATCAGCATCGCCATCGCCTCGGCGTCGTCGACGGGCTTTCCCAGA
>JBJTIO010000163.1:0-9689 GCA_046095045.1 Actinomycetota bacterium | reverse complement strand
CGATCGCCGCTCGTTCGCCATGGTGGTCAACTTACCGAGCGGATCGTCATCCACGAGAGGACGATGGCCGGCCCCGCGACGAATGCGACCGGCCAGGTTTTCGGGCTTGGCGACGAGCCAGATCGTGACGTGGTGCTGCAGTGCCACACGGGTGGACGGATCGATCACGACACCACCACCGGTTGCCACCACCTGCCTCTTACCCGCGGAAAGCACCCGATCAACCACGTCGCGCTCGATGCGCCGAAAGACCTCTTCTCCATCCCGGGAAAAGATGTCCCGAATGGTGCGACCAGTCTCGCGTTCGATCTCGGCGTCGGTGTCGACGAAATCGATTCCCAAACGTTTGGCCAAACGTCGCCCAACGGTCGACTTGCCGGTTCCCATGAGACCCACGAGCACGATGTGCCGGGTCGACGTCATCGCCCGACTGCGGAAGCGTGGTTCCGCACGAACTCGTCGATCGAGTCACCACCGAACTTGCGCTGCGCCTCCTGAGCCAACACCAACGACACCATCGTTTCGGCGACGACTCCCATGGCTGGCACGGCGGTCACGTCGGTGCGCTCCTTGAATGAGACACCGCTTTCCTTTGTGACGACATCGACCGTCGGGAGCGAGGGTTTGTTGAGGGTTGCCAACGGCTTCATCGCCGCACGCACGACGAGCAAGCCGCCGTTGCTGATTCCGCCCTCGGACCCTCCCGCCAACGTGGTGTCGCGTTCGTAAGAACCGGACTGATCATTCCATCGAATGGGATCGTGGGCGTTGCTCCCCCGCCGACCGGCAACCTCGAATCCGTCGCCGATCTCGACACCTTTCACCGCTTGAATGCTCATCACCGCTTGCGCCAACAAGGCGTCGAGTTTGCGATCCCAGTGAACGTGGCTACCCAAACCCACCGGCATGCCGTAGCCGAGCACCTCGACGATTCCGCCGAGACTGTCACCATCCTTGGCCGCCGATTCGACCGCCGCGACCATCCGCTCGGTTCCGTTCGAGTCGAAGCATCGGACGGCCGACTCATCGACGATCGAAAGGTCGCTCGGTGTCGGGCGACGTCCGTCGGACCGCGCGTCTCCCATCTGCACCACATGTGAGATCACCTCGGTGCCGATGGAGCGCAGAAGAAGCTTCGCGAGCGCACCGGCCGCCACGCGTGCCGCGGTCTCACGCGCACTGGCCCGCTCGAGCACATCGCGCGCGTCGGTGAATCCGTATTTCTGCATGCCCGCCAGATCGGCGTGTCCGGGCCGAACCCGAGTGAGCGGTGCCTTGGTGGCCCCCGGAGCCGGGTTCATCTCCTCGTGCCACTTGTCCGATCGTGTCCATTCGGTGTTCTTGATTTCGATGGCAACCGGGGAGCCGAGGGTGCGACCGTGCCGCACTCCGCCCAGAAGCACGACCTCATCGACTTCGAACCGTTGTCGCGGTCCTCGCCCGTAACCGAGGCGACGACGCGACAACTCGCGCTGCACATCCTCGACCGTCACCTGGAGACCCGACGGGAGACCCTCGACGATCACGACGAGGGCTTGTCCATGTGACTCTCCGGCGGTGAGAAAACGCAACATCGCGATCAGGTTACCGGTCGAGACTCGAGCGCCCGTCGAGCGGCCTCGGTCATCGCCATCACATCGGGGCTCGAGCCGGTCCAAATGAACTGTTGGCGAGCCGCCTGATGGATCAGCATTCTGAGCCCATCGATGGTCGGACAACCCACCGCACGAGCCTGTTTCAAAAGCTCGGTGTCGATCGGGTGGTAGACGATGTCGACGACCGCAGTTCGCGATTGAAGCATCACGGTGTCGAACGGAACCTCGGTCGTTCCCATTCCGACCTTGGTGGCGTTCACGATCACGTCGGCACGGGGGACTTCGATCTCGAGGGCATCGGCCACGACCGATCCTTCGATACGAGCAACCAAATCATTGGCCCGATCGATGGTTCGGTTCGAGATCGCCACCCGCCGGGATCCGCGGCGGACGAGAGCCTCCGCTATGGAACGCGCCGCTCCGCCCGCTCCGAGGATGAGAACATCGCGCCCGACGATCGACAGTCCGGCTTCATCGATCGAGTCAGACAGGCCATCGCCATCCGTCGAGTGTCCGCACAAGGTTCCGTCGTCGGTGACCGACACCGTGTTCGCACTCGACAGCACGCGAACCTCCGGATCGAGGCGATCGAGGTACGAGCAGACGTCGGACTTCAGCGGCATGGTCACACTGACACCGTGCATCTCACCTTCGCGAAGTCGCTGAATGATCGCCGGCAAATCCTCGGCACCAGCGTCGATGGCCGAGTAACTCCAGTTCGCTCCGGTGCTCGCGAAACCCGCACGGTGGATCACCGGTGACAGACTTTGTGCGATCGGACGACCGATCACGGCCGCGAATTTCGAGGTCACAGGATTCCTGCCTGGATCGCCTTCTGAACGTTTTGCAAATGCTGCTCCTCGGTGACCGCGAAGACGTGACGACCGTCCTCATCGGCGAGCACATAGTAGAGAAGACGACAGTTCTCGCCCGCGGGAATATCGACGCACCGAGAATCACCGGGTACTGGATTTGGCGCGGGATCGTGTGCGGCAGCAATCGATTCACGACCGGGGTTGGCGATGGGGGTCGGAGGCAAACCCGGATACATGTACGAGTTGTAGGGGCTATCGATCTTTCTCAGTTCGCTCACCGACGCCTCGGGGTCCTGACCGTAGAACAACGTTGCGTCGATCTCGAGTTCCATACCCAACTCGAGCCGGTTGTAGATGACCCGCGCGATCAGGTCGCGATCCTCGTCGAGTTTCGCTTCGCGTTCGATCATCGAGGCGATGATGAGGACCTCGTAGGGCGAACGACCGACGAGGGAGGTGGACTCTTCGATTCCCTCCTGTTTGGCGACACGGTCCATGAGGCTGACCATGTCGCGCAGTACCTGGGTGGGACTCGAATCTCCGGCGATGAAGTAGGTGTCGGGGAACAACAAGCCCTCCAGAGAGATGACTTCTTCGGGCTGGTACTTGGAGCGAACGACCGATGAAGATCCGTCGAGTCCGGCGGCCATCGACAACGCTTCGGTCGTCAAAGAACCGACTTCTTTGGCGATTCGCACGAAGATCTGCCGTGCGGTGAAACCTTCCGGAAAGGTCACCTTGAAATACGTCTCGTTCGGCGGCGTTCTCAGAACGCGCAGCAGATTTCCCATGTGGTCCCGAGGCCTCATCGTGTAGAAGCCTGGTGTCACATCGAGTCCACCCTCTTCGCGCACGTATCGCCTGAACGTGCCGGCGTCGACCACGAAGCCGGCTTGCGCCAATCCATCCGACAACGCCTCGAGATCGGTTCCCTCCTCGATCTCGTAGACAGTTGCCGCCTCGGGATCCCCCGGCGGATTCACCATGCGGAGATAGCGCCACTGATCGACCCCGAACCACATGGTCGACAACGCGAGCACCGAGACCGCGACCCAGAGGACGGAACGTCGCCACTTCTGCCAACGATCGGATCGGAGTCGAATGTCGGGAAGCAGTCGGTCCTCGTCGAGATCGACCGATGGAAACTTCGTCATAGGGGACGACCTCGGTCGAGCCATGCTTGCAACATCACCGCCGCCGCCACGCGGTCGACGTGCTGACGGCGTCGACTGGCCGAGATGTCCGCCTCGCGCAGCGCACGATCCGCGGCCACGGTCGTCATACGTTCATCGAACAACACCACCGGCACGGACACGACCGTACCGATCCGTTCGGCCTCTCGCTGGGCACCAATCGCCGCCGGACCGAAACCTCCGTCCATACGTAACGGAAGTCCCACGACGATGATCTCGACCTCTTCCTCGATCGCCAGAGCGGCGATCGCCGCGTGATCGTGGTTCACCGATTTCGCGCGATGGATGGTCGTCAGTGGAGAAGCGATCGTCCCACTGGTGTCACTCACGGCGACGCCGATTCTCTTCGTCCCGAGATCGAGCCCGAGCGCACGCATCAGATGCGGGCCGCCTCCCGAGCCAAGCGAATCGCCTCGTCGATTCCGTCGACGTTCTTGCCGCCCGCGGTCACGACATCACCCTTGCCACCACCGCCGCCTCCGACCGCCTTGGCCGCTCCGCGAATCAGATCGGCCGCCGCCACCTCGAAACCTGCGGCCGTCGCGGCAACCATCGAGACTCCCCCAGTGGACGAAACTCCCACCAGTACCACGGCGCGGATCGTGTTCTGCGCGCGAACCGCCAACGTCAGCTCGCGAAGTTCGGCGGGCGCCAGTCCATCGACGCGAGCGACTACGACTCCTTCGACAGCCTCGGATGAGATCTCGCTCGCCCGACCCACGGCCACGCGACCACGGAGCCCCTTGTTCTCGGCGGTCAACGCCTTGATGTCGTCGAGCTTGCGGCCGATTCCGTCGATCAATTGATCCGACGCGATACCAACGAGGCGTGACGCTTCGTTCAGAATCGACTCTTGTTCGCGCACCAACACGAGGGTGCGCACGCCCGCGACAGCTTCGATACGGCGCAAGTTCGCTCCGATCGAGGACTCCGACACGATCTTCACCACGCCGATGTCGCCGGTTGCCGACACGTGAGTACCACCACAAAGTTCGACCGACGGACCGGCTTCGAGAACGCGCACCCGATCACCGTATTTGTCGCCGAAGAACGCGATCGCCCCGCGAGCCGTGGCTTCTTCCTTGTCCATCTCGGTGGAGGAAACTCGGGTGTTACCGAGGGTCACGGAGTTCGCCATTTCCTCGATGCGCGCAATTTGCTCATCGGTGACCACCGCATAGTGGCTGAAGTCGAAGCGCAAGCGTCGGTCGTCGACCAACGAACCGGCCTGCTTCACGTGATCTCCGAGAGTTTCGCGCACCGCCCAATGCAGAACGTGGGTCGCCGTGTGATGACGTCGGATCGCGGTTCGACGCGAACGATCGATGCTGGCCTCGACCTGTTGGCCGACGGACATGTCGCCCGCGACGACCCGGCAGGAGTGCCGACGCAATCCCGGAAGAGCGAAGGTCGTGTCGACCACGTCGAGCACACCGTCCGGACCAGTGATGCGCCCGGTGTCGCCCACCTGGCCACCGCTCTCGGCGTAGAAGGGCGTGGTGTCGAGGAAGACCTCGACCGACCCATCGCCGACATCGACCACGGCCACGACCGTCGCGACGCACTGTTCGGATTCGTAACCAACGAACGACGTCTGACCCGACTCCTCGAGGATCTCGCGATAGACGGCCAAACGATCTTCCGACGCACCGGCATTTTTTCGGGCGGCCTTGGCACGCTCGCGCTGGCGTGACATCTCGTGTTCGAAACCCTCGATGTCTACGGCCATATTCTTCTCGGCCGCGATCTCTTGCGTGACCTCCAAGGGGAAGCCGTAGGTGTCGTGCAAGAGGAAAGCGGTCGAGCCCGACAGTCCCCGTGACTCACGCTCCGCCACGGCCATCTCATCGGAGAGAATTCCGAGACCCGTGGTGAGGGTCTGGCGGAATCTTTCTTCTTCCTTCGTGAGCACACCGAGCACGAAGTCCTTCTGCCGCACCACGTCGGGATAGGCCTCGCCCATCACGTCGATCGCCGTCTCGACCAAGCGAGGCATCACCAACTTGTCGGTCCCGAGCAGGAACGCGTGCCGCACCGCCCGACGGATGATGCGTCGCAACACGTACCCACGACCTTCGTTGGAAGGGAACACGCCGTCGGCAACCAACATCGTGCTCGACCGTGCATGCTCGGCGAGCACCCGCAGACTGAATGAGGATCGATCCTCGTAATCACCCACCACGTACTTGGTCCCGGTCACCGACTGAGCGGTTTCGACCAGCGGATACAGGGCATCGGTCTCCCAGACGGAGTCCTTGCCTTGCACGAGCGCCAAGATGCGTTCGAGGCCGGCCCCAGTGTCGATCGACGGCTTGGGAAGCAATGTGCGGGTTCCGTCGGGTGCCTGGTTGTACTGCATGAAGACCAGGTTCCAGAACTCCATGAATCGATCACCGTGAGGGTCGTTCAACGGCCCACCGGGAGGTCCGAAGGCTGGTCCGCGGTCGATGTGCAATTCCGAACACGGACCGCAAGGCCCCGTGTCACCCATCTGCCAGAAGTTGTCCTTGTCGCCGAGGCGCTGGATGCGATCCATCGGCACGCCCACCTGTTCGTGCCAAATCGCTTCGGCCTCGTCATCACTCGTGTGCACCGTCACCCAAATGCGATCACCGTCGAACCCGAGCCGCTCGGTGACCAATTCCCAACTCCAGGGGATCGCCGATTCCTTGAAATAGTCCCCGAACGAGAAGTGGCCCAACATCTCGAAGAAGACGAGATGGCGCTTCGTGCGGCCGACGTCGTCGAGCTCGTTGTGCTTGCCGCCCGCGCGGGCGCACTTCTGCACGGTGGCGGCACGGGAGAACGGGGGCACCTCGTCACCGACGAAGTAGGGCTTGAACGGCACCATGCCGGCAACCGTGAAGAGCACCGTCGGATCGTGCGGTATGAGGCTCGCCGACTCGACGGACGAGTGCCCACGCTCCGCGAAATATCCGGTGAACGCGCGACGCAAATCGTTGGCTGTGGAAGGGATCGACATTTCATCTCGATGTTACCTCCGGCCTCGTGTGGTCGCCGTGGCTATTGCCCGTAGCCTGACGAGGTGACCGCAACACTCCCCCACGACGCCGCACGCAATTCGAATGCTTCACCGAAAGCGAAGCGCGTGGCCGGGCTCTCGGGTCGCCATGAGGACCTCCACGAGATGATCTCCTTCGAGGATCCGAACGAACAGCGCGTCTGGATGATCGATGCCACCTTCATGCGGTCATCGTGGAAGTGCATCTTCGGAGAGGGTTGTCAGGGTGTTCACGAGCGACCGACCCCCGAATTGAACGAAGGTTGCTGCTCGCACGGAGCCCACTTCGTCGACGAAGCGGATGTCGCCAATGTCGTGAAGCACGTGGTCCGCCTCACCTCCGATCAGTGGCAGATGAAGGATCGCGCCACGAAGAAGGGCTTCCTGAAGAAGCACAAGAACGGCGACACCACGACGCGTCGAGTCGACGGAGCCTGCATCTTCCTGAATCGACCGGGATTCGCCGGAGGCGCGGGCTGCGCCTTCCACATCGCCGCCGTCGAGGCCGGTGAGCGTCCGCTCGACTGGAAGCCGAACGTCTGCTGGCAGTTGCCGCTCCGCCTCGAACACCACACCGACACGAGTGGATGGGTCACGACATTCGTGCGCGAATGGAAGCGACGCGACTGGGGCAATGATGGTGACGACCTGCATTGGTGGTGCACCGACACACCCGACGCCTTCGTCGGGCGGGAACCGGTCTACAAGTATCTGCGCGACGAACTGATCGAAACCGTCGGAGCGACCGTGTACGAATTGATGGTAGAGGTCCTCGAACGCCAAGATGCCGCTCCGCTGCCCCACCCGGTGACGGTGAAGCCACGTTCTAAGAAGTGATCAGTTCGACTTCTTGAAGGCCTTGCGACGGTCCTCGAGTCCGAGGTGTCGCTTGCGAATGCGGATGCACTTCGGAGTCACTTCCACCAACTCGTCGTCGGCGATCCATTCGATGGCGGTCTCGAGCGTGTGAATGACCGGTGCCGCGAGCTTGACGCCATCGTCGTGACTGTGGGTTCGGATGTTGTTCTTCTCTTTGGCCCGCACCGCATTGACGACCATCTCGTCGCCACGAGCGCTCTCACCGATGACCATTCCCTCGTAAGTGCGTTCGCCGGGTTCGACGAAGAGGGTTCCGCGCAACTGAAGGTTGTCGAGCGCGTAGGCCGTGACCGCGCCCTCGCGATCCGAGATCATCGCTCCGCCGGTGCGATGCGGCAGATCGCCGCACCACGGCATCCATCCGGCATGGTGTTGATGCAACATCGCCGTCCCGCGGGTGACCGTCAGGAGCAATGAACGGAATCCGATCAAACCTCGACTCGGGCACTCGAAGGTGATCACCGTGCGTCCCGGATCTCCGGGGCGCAGATCGACGACCCGACCCTTGCGCGGAGCCAAAGCCTGGGTGACTGCGCCGACGTGCTCGTCGGGAACGTCGCACACTCCCCGTTCGAGGGGTTCGAACTTCTTGCCGTTCACTTCCTTCGTGATCACCTCGGGTCGACTGACCTGCATCTCGAAACCCTCGCGTCGCATCGACTCGATGAGCACCGCCAACTGAAGTTCACCTCGGCCGGCGACCTCCATGACTTCGGCCGAATCGGTGGGATGCAACTTGATCGAAACGTTTCCGAGAACTTCCTTGTGCAAACGATCGAGCAGGTGTCGGCTCGTGAGGAACTTTCCGTCGCGACCCGCGAACGGCGAGGTGTTGACACCGAATGTCATGCGCAACACGGGTTCGTCGACCGTCAGACGAGGCAACGGTACGGGATCGGCGACCGAGGCGATCGTGTCTCCGATCTCGACCTCGGGAAATCCAGCCACGACGAAAAGGTCGCCGGCGAGCAGTTCGTCCTGTTCGACTCGGCCCACGCCCGAATACGCCATCAATTGTGCGAGACGACGCTTGAGGGGCGGCTGACCTTCGACGAACTCTTCTTCCAGAAGTGCGACCATTTCGCCCTTGCGGAGTGCCCCTTGGTAAATGCGGCCGACCGCGAGACGACCAAGGTAATCGGACGCGTCGAGGTTGGTGACGAGGGCCTGAAGTGGCGCTTGCGGGTCGCCCTCCGGGGCAGGGATGCGTGCGAGGATCGTGTCGAGCAACGGAGAAAGGTCGGCGTCGGGCTCGGGCATGCCGAGACCAACCATGGCGCGACCCTCTCGGGCCACCGCCGAGATGACCTCGAACTCGATGTGATGATCGGCGGCCTCGAGGTCGATGAACAACTGGTACACCTCGTCGAGGACTTCCTCGGCGCGAGCATCGGAGCGATCGACCTTGTTGATGACGACGATCGCCGGGAGGTCGCGAGCGAGGGCCTTCTGCAGCACGTATCGGGTCTGAGGAAGCGGACCCTCGGCGGCATCGACCAGCAGAAGAATTCCGTCCACCATCGTGAGGGCGCGTTCGACCTCACCACCGAAATCGGCGTGACCCGGAGTGTCGACGAGGTTGATCTTGGTGCCTTTCCAGGTCACCGACGCCGCTTTGGCGAGGATCGTGATGCCTCGTTCGCGCTCCTGGTCGTTCGAGTCCATCACACGATCGACGACTTGCTGGTGCGCGGCGAAGGTTCCCGTCGCCCGCAACAAAGCATCGACGAGCGTGGTTTTTCCATGATCGACGTGCGCGACCAATGCGACATTACGGAGGGGGTTCGACATGATGGGGAGAAGTGAGGACGTCAGTCGACGTCGTCGGATTCGGCGGAGTCGGGATCCTCGTCAACCTCGTCGTCGTCATCATCGAAGACGACTCCGTACTTCTCGGCCAACGCCGCATATTCATCATCCTGCGAACGCGGACCACGGTCGGATCCACCCAGACCGAGGTCGAACGCACTCGGACCAGCCTGCTTCAGTTTGCGCGCTTCTTCGAAACGACGGTGACGACCCTTTTTCACAACAGGGCTCCGAATTTCTCTGGGACGGGGCGGGCGAGGGGGCCCACCGGGGCGTTCGCAGTCTAGGTCGTGGGGTGTCTCGGTGCTGGGGATATCCGGCATTTCACGACCAAAACGGTGTGCGCGTACGCCGTTTTGGCGTCGGATCCCCATTC
>JBJTIO010000162.1:0-2810 GCA_046095045.1 Actinomycetota bacterium | reverse complement strand
GCGGTTGCCGAAGCCGCTCGTGAAGCCGGACTGGAGTTCTGATGACGAACAACCCGAACAATCCGAATCCCCGTCAGGGTGACCGCGGTCAGGGCAATCCCCGTCAGGGCGATCGCAACGCCGCGGGTAACGCGCCCGACGGCGGCCGCGAGTCGCGCGTGATTCACATCAATCGCGTGGCCAAGGTCGTCAAGGGTGGTCGTCGATTCTCGTTCACCGCACTTGTGGTGGTCGGTGACGGCAATGGTCGCGTGGGTCTCGGCTACGGCAAGGCCAAGGAAGTTCCGTTGGCCATTCAAAAGGGCACCGAGGACGCCAAGCGCAACATGTTCTCGGTCCCGATGGCCGGTGCGACCATCACGCATCCGATCATCGGCATCCTCGGCGCTGGTCGCGTGATGCTCAAGCCCGCTGCCCCCGGTACCGGAGTCATCGCCGGTGGTGCCGCTCGCATCATCCTCGAAGAAGCTGGCATCCACGACGTGCTCGCCAAGTCGCTCGGTTCGTCGAACGCGATCAACGTGGCGCGCGCGACCATCAACGGTCTGCAGAGTTTGCAGCGTCCCGATGAGGTCGCCGCTCGTCGAGGCATCCCGGCCGACTCGTTCGTTCCTAAGGGTTTGTTGAAGGCCTACACCGACACCAAGAAGTCGATCGCGGCCGGAGAGGCGCACTGATCATGGCTACCTACAAGACCGTCGTTCACACCGGACCGATGATCACCGTGACCCAGGTGAAGTCGTGCACCCATGCCAAGCCGAAGAGCCGTGGTACGTTGCGCGCTCTTGGTCTCGGTCGCATCGGACAGTCGAACGTCCTTCCCGATCGCCCCGAGATTCGCGGCATGATCGCTCGCGTCCCCCATTTGGTCGAGGTGTCCTCGGCCACGTCCAAGGAGAACTGACCCATGCGCGTCGACGAACTAGCACCGGCACCGGGCTCGACCCATCGCAAGAAGCGACTGGCTCGTGGTATCGGCGGCAAGGGCGGTAAGACCGCCGGCCGTGGAACCAAGGGTCAGCATTCGCGCGGACGCGGCAAGGTTGCTCGCGGCTTCGAAGGTGGACAGATGCCCCTCAAGCAGCGCGTGCCGAAGTTGAAGGGATTCACCAACCCCTTCCGCATCGAATACCAGGCCGTCAACCTCGACACGATCAACGAGCTCGAGGAGACCGCGGTGACCCCCGAGGTGCTCTCGGCTCGTGGCGTTCTGCACAAGGACGTCTTCGTGAAGGTCTTGGCCCGTGGTCAAGTGACGCGCAAGGTCGACGTGTCGGCCCACGCGGTGTCGAAGGCTGCTCAGGCGGCTATTGAAGCGGCGGGTGGCTCGGTCACGATCATCCCGCTGCCCTACAAGGTGCGTCCGGCGGCCAACGGCAACCAGTTCACCAACCGCTGATTCGGCATTGCGTCGACCGACCCAACGTTAGAACCGAGGAGCGCGAGTGCTGACCAACCTGAAGAACATCTTCAAGGTGCCGGATCTTCGCAACAAGATCCTGTTCACGATCATGATGGTGATCCTGTATCGCATCGGTGCGCATGTTCGCGTGCCGGGTATCGACGATCAGGCCGTTCGTCAGTTGCGTGAGTCGGCGCGTCAGCAGGGTGCACTCGGCTTCTTGAACCTGTTCTCGGGTGGAGCATTCTCGTCGTTCGCGATCTTCGCGCTCGGCATCATGCCCTACATCACCTCGAGCATCATCATGCAGGTGCTCACCGTCGTGATTCCCAAGCTCGAGCAGTGGCAGCAAGAAGGTGCGGTCGGACAACGCAAGATCACGCAGTGGACGCGCTACGTCGCCATCGCCATCGCGCTTCTTCAGGCCGCGGGTCTCACTTTCATCTTCGGTCAGGGTCGTGGATCGGCATTCTTCACCGCGTCCAGAAATGCTCCCGACATCGTGTTGCTTCCCGATGGCATGTGGCCGCGCGGTCTGCTCGTGATCATCAGCCTCGTCGCCGGCACCGCGCTCTTGATGTGGATGGGTGAGTTGATCAGTCAGCGTGGCATTGGCAACGGCATGAGCATCCTGATCTTCGCCTCGGTTGTGTCGTCGCTCCCATTCAACTACTACTCGATTTTGCAGAGCAAGAAGTGGGTCGTGTTCGGAATTCTCGTCGCCATCTCCATTGGCATTCTGATTGCCGTGGTTCGCGTCGAATTGGGGCAACGTCGTATTCCGGTGCAGTTCGCCAAGCGCGTCGTTGGTCGTCGCATGTACGGCGGTCAGAGCACGTACATTCCTCTGAAGGTCAACCAGGCCGGTGTTGTTCCGATCATCTTCGCGAGTTCGGTGATGTTGTTGCCGGTGCTCGTGACCAACGTGATCGGCAGCGACAGTGGCTGGCGGCGCACCATCACCGAATGGGTCGACCGCAATCTGGTGTCGTCGCAAGGTTTGTTGTACATCGTGTCGTTCGCGATCCTGATCATCGCTTTCGCCTACTTCTACAACTCGATCGCCTTCGACCCCATTCGTCAGGCCGATCAGATCCGTCGTCAGGGCGGCTTCATTCCCGGCATCCGTCCCGGACCGCAGACCGAGCGTTACCTCGCCAAGACCGTGAACCGCATCACGTTGCCGGGCGCGCTCTTCGTGGCGTTCATCGCGATCCTTCCCTACATCGTGTTGTGGGTTGGCGACGTGCGTTCGTTCCCCTTCGCCGGTACCACCGTGTTGATCGCCGTGGGTGTGGCGCTCGAATTGATGCGTCAGGTCGATAGCCAGCTGATGCTGCGCAACTACGAGGGATTCTTGAAGTAATCCGATGATCTCCGGTGTCCGCTTGATCATCATCGGCCGCCA
>JBJTIO010000161.1:0-34166 GCA_046095045.1 Actinomycetota bacterium | reverse complement strand
TCTTCAACGAGTTCTTCGAGTTTTGGTTCTTGGCCATGAGGCAACGCTACCCCCGCGATCGCTGGGGTTTTTCTCGTGTGCCAAGCGACTCAGCGCTCGGACGGGACGCCGAGAAGATGATCGGCAACCGCGGCGAGGTCGGCCCCGTCGAACCACGGACGCACGTCCTCGAACCACTCGGGATCGGATGCGACGCTCATGCCCGCCGTCGTGACCCCCGAACGCACCAGCGCGAAGCGACACCCCACCGTGGCGGCGAACGCACCATCGGTGCTCGGTCGATCCCCCACCATCACCGCGTCGGCATCGACCCTGGGTTCGATGGCTCGCACGACCTCGGCCATCGGTGCGTGGGGCTTGCCCGCCACGACCGGCGCGCAACCGGCGGCGGTGGCGATGGCGGCCAGAATGCTGCCCCCTCCGGGAATCGGTCCATCCGGTGTGGGATAAGTGGCGTCATCGTTCGTGCCGATCAAACGGGCGCCCGCGCGCACCGCGATGGCGGCGCGCCGCATCACGTCGTAGTCGAAGTCGCGATGGAAACCGACCATCACCGCATCGACCGACGCCCCCGCGTCGACGTCGCCCGCCGACACCAACTCGACATCGACGCGTTCGAGTGCTTCGCGAATGCCCGGACCGCCGCACACCAGAACCCGTTCGCCCGATCGCACCAGGCGCGCACCGGCCATCGCCGAAGTGACGACGTCGCCCGTCGCTTCGATGCCGACTCCGGCGAGAGCGGCGCACTGATCGGCGACCGTCGCCGACGAGTTGTTGGTCACGAACAGAACCCGATGGCCCGCATCCCGCAACCGCGCCACGGCGTCGCGCGAACCCGGGATCGCACGATGGGCCAACCACACCACTCCATCGAGATCGCACAGAATCACCGGACGCATCGAGTAGTGATTCTGCCACCCGAGGTGACAACCTAGAGGGGTGCCCCGCTTCGAGCCCTTCACCGCGCTTCGCTACGCCACCACCGATCTGAACGACGTGGCCGCTCCCCCGTACGACGTGTTGTCGGAGTCCGATCGCGAGGCCCTGGCCGCACGCCACCGCAACAACATCGTGCACATCGACGTGCCCCGCGAGACCGACGGGCCGGGTCGCTACGACGCCGCCAACACGGTTCTTCGCGACTGGATCGCGTCGGGGGTGCTGGTGCGCGATCCCCGACCGTCGTTCTCGATCTATCGCATGTCGTTTCGCGACGAGAGTGGTGCTCCGCGCACGACCGTCGGGGTGATCGGTGCGCTCGAGGTGGTCGACGAAGGCGCCGGTGGCGTGTTGCCGCACGAACGCACCACGCCGAAGGCCAAGACCGACCGCCTCGACCTCACGCGGGCCACCCTCTCCAACCTGTCCCCCGTGTGGGGTTTGTCGTTGGCCAAGGGTCTCACCGAACTACTCGCCGATCCGGGTGAAGTGGTCGGAGCCGTCGAGGCCGACGGGGTGCGTCACGTGATCGAGCGTGTCGACGACCCGCAACGAGTCGCCGCCATCTCGGCCGCGGTCGGTGCGGCCGACGTCGTGATCGCCGATGGTCACCATCGCTACGCGATCAGCCGCACGTTCCGTGACGAGCAGCGAGCCAACGACAATGGAACCCACGGCGCGGCCGAGACCACCATGACCTACATCGGCGAGTTGATCGAGGAACAACTGAGCGTCGACGCCATCCATCGTTTGTACTCGGGCATCGCGCCCGACACGCTGCTCGCCGCCCTCGCACGCCACTTCGACCTCGCACCCGCCGGCGACGTTCGACCGGACATCGTCCATCGCATGCGCGAGCAGGGTGCACTGGTGTTCGTTCATTCCGATGGCTCGGGGACGATGATGACCCCCAAGCCCGAGAAATTCGCTGGGGTGCGAGATCTCGACGGCGCACGACTCGAGCACGCCCTCGCCGATGTCTCCCACGAGGTGACGTATCAGCACGGAGTCGCACTGGTTCGCGACATCGTCACCTCGGGCGCTGCGACGGCGGGTGTGTTGATTCGTCCGGTGACCGTGCGCGAGATTCAGCGAACGGCCGACGAAGGTTTGCTCATGCCACCGAAGTCGACGTTCTTCACGCCGAAACTTCGCACCGGCCCCGTGATCCGACCCTTGTTCTGAGAGTCGCGTCAGGTGCGCGAGGCCGCGAAGATGCCGGCGATCGCACCGTCGAGCGCGGCATCGAACTCGGCGTCGCTCTGCTGAGCCGACAGACCCTCGGTGAGCGCGCGCGAGAAGCTGGCGATGACGCCCTTGTTACGGGACAGTCGCGCGTTCGACTCGTCACGGCTGTAGCCACCGGACAGAGCGACGACGCGCAGGACGCTCGGATGCGCCACCAGTTCGGCGTAGAAGTTGTCGGATTCGGGCAAGGTGAGTTTCAACATCACCGGCTGATCGGACGGCTGACGATTCAACTCGTCGAGCAGTGCGGCCTTGAGCAACTTCTCGGCGTCAGCCTTGTTCGGGCTGTGAATGTCGACCTCGGGTTCGATGATCGGCACCAGACCAGCGGCCAAAATCTGGCGACCGACTTCGAACTGCTGCTTCACGACCGCGGTGATGCCCGCAGCATTGGCTTCCTTGATGACCGAACGCATCTTGGTGCCGAAGATTCCCTTGCTGCGACCCTTGGCGAGTAGGGCGTCGAGGTCGGGCATCGGCTTCATCACCTGCACGCCGTCCTTCTCGTCGGCGAGACCTTTGTCGACTTTCAGGATCGGCACGATGCGCTTGGTGTTCCAGAGGTAGATCGCCGAGCCCACACCCGCGATGTCGCGGTCCATGGTGCCCTCGAAGAGGATGGCGGCCAGCACCCGATTGCCGTCGAAGGACGGGCTCGTGATCATGCGGGTGCGCATCTGGTGGATGAGGTCGAACATCTGCTCGTCGCCGGAGTAGGTCGACTCCTCGATGCCGTAGAGGCGCAGGGCCTTGGGGGTGCTGCCACCGCTCTGGTCGAGGGCGGCGATGAAGCCCTCGTCGTGGCGCATGCGGTTCAACTGTTCCTGGTTCATTCTGCGGTCGCATTCGGGTCGGGGCGGGGGCCGGGACGAGACGTTCGAACCTTAGTTCCCCGCACCGCGATGGCCCCGACTTCCCCACGGCACCCGCTCCAGCGTCGCGACTCTGCTGCCCTACTGCGATGCGGCTTTGACCACGGAGTCGACCAGGCGTCGCACACCGGCCGCCCGCGAGGCCGGAACGATCGCATGGGCCACGACCTCGGTGCGACTCGCCGTGGTGCCACCGCCGCGAAAGAAACGGCGTGCCACCGAACCCACCACCACGACCTCGGTTCCGGCATCCCACGAGGTGTAGTCATCCTTGGCCGATGGTTCGTGCACGATCACGGGCACACTGCGCGCGACACCGTCGGCGTCGCGGGTGGTGACCTCCAACTGCACCACCGTCGAACCCGACGGGAGTTCGCGCTCGACGGGAACACTGCTCAACACCCCACGCAGCAACACCAGATTGTTGGCATCCACCTTTTTCATGTCGTCCTTTCGTGACGACGAGGGTGTGCCGAACGAACTCAGAGCGACGCTATGCGATCTCCCACGTCGGCGAACTCGGGATCGTGCATCGCCACGCGCTTGAAGAACTCCCGGGCCTTCTGCACGTTGCCGGCCTTGTCGTAGAGGTCGGCGATCACGTACCACTGACGCAGGTGATGCTCGCGCACGCGACGCGGGATCTCGGCCGCCTTGCTCATCAGTTGGATCGCTCCCTTCAGGTCGCCCCGATCGGCGAGCGACCCGGCGACCACCATGCGACCCTCGGCCATCACGTCGTGTGCGGGCGAGGCTTCCTTCAGGATCGTCCAGATCTCGTCGACTGCCTGCCAGCGTCGCTAGGCGCGATAACAATCGGCGAGCACCGGCAGATCCTCCACGCGTTCACGCAACGAGCGCGCCAGTTCCAGTGCCGCGGCGGCGTCGCGATACTGGCCGAGGCGATAGCTGGCGAGTCCGACGACTTCGTGCACCGCGGCGACCGCCGACATCTCCTTCATCAGCGACTTCGCCATGCGCTTGGCTTCGGAATAGCGCTCGCGTTCGAGTGCGTTCTGTGCGTCCTTCAGTCGCTCGCCAAGGCGTGCGGCACGCTTCGGGTCGAGCACCTTGGCGACATCAGCCTTGACGTCGGGGTCGAGTTCGCCATCGTCGCGACGGGCCGCACGTTTTGTGGCCGCCACCGCGGTCTCGCGCAAATCCGCGGGATCGACACGACCATCGTCCACCCGACCTTCGTCGATCCACTGCTCGGGCACGCGCTCGACACGAGTCTGCTCTTGATCCTTGCGGGCACTGCCGCCACCCTTGGCGCGCACCGCCATGCGACGACGCTCGGCCTCGTTGCGCGGTTCGCGCGGAACGCGCCGCTCCGCACCGTCACGGGTCGGACGCCGGTCGCCATCGCGACGCGGACGACGGTCGCCATCACGGGCCGGACGACGATCACCACCATTGGAACGACCGGCACCCGGACGACCCGAACTGGGTCGACCCGCCCCGTACCGACGGGGACGCTCCTCACCATCACCGTCTCCGCGTGGCCTGCGCGACTCACCGTCGCGACGAGGACGCCGGTCGCCATCACGGGTCGGACGTCGGTCACCATCACGGGTCGGGCGACGATCACCGTCACCGCGTGATCTGCGCGAGTCACCACCACGGTGTGAACTTGACGAGCCGTCACCGCGTGGACTGCGCGAGTCGCCATCGCGACGTGAACGACCGTCGGGTCGGCGGGGTGAACGGTCGTTCGGCATAAGACGCACAGCCTACGGCGCGTCGAGGAAAGCCCGTCGTATCTCCTCGGTGGCATCCACACCATCAACGGTCCTCGGCCAGATGTGTCCGGCATCCTCGGTCAAGAACAGCACCACCACCGTGCCATCGACGCACTCCGGCCACTCGTATCGTGTGGTTTTGTCCGACACGACGGTCGACACCGGTTCGCTCGCGCAACCATTTCGCCGCGCCCACGACTCCATCGTGCCCCACACCTCACCGCGGTAGAAGAGGCGCATGTCGTCGAATCGCGAGGTGTCCCAACCCTCGAGCCCCTCGAGCGGAACGATCGCGTCGGCCAAGCCGTGAAAAGCGATCAACGAGACCGGAGGAGTCTCCTCACAACGTCGCGCGAGGTTCACCCCCGCAACCGGGATCACGCCGGCGAACAAACTGCTCGCACAGCCGAGATACGACGACATGGCCGCCCCCGACGAGAAACCGGTGGCGTACACCCGAGCCGGATCGACACAGGCGTTCGCCACCAGATCGACCACGATCTCCTCGATGAAGTTCAGATCGTCGCCGGGCACCGCTCCGGGGACCGACCACGCCGGCACCGGTCCGATCGCTTGCGGGGTCGCCGTCACCCACCGACCCGACTCGATGCCGAACGCCCCCAACTGCGTGTAGGCCTCCTGAGCCGCGCTCGTGCTCGTCGTGCCGTGCATGTCGATCACCAACGGGACCCGCAATCCCGATCCGCCGAGATCGGGCATGTGCACGTCGTACGCGCGCGTTCCGTCGACACGCTCGACCGAGACCGTGCTGATGCCCGGGCTCGTGGTCGGAACGCACGGCTCATCGTCGATCGTGATCGTCGGTGACTCGTGGGGCGGCATCGTGGTGACGGCGGCCACGGTCGACGACGGTTCGGGTGTCGTGCTGTCGACCGACGCCGGGTTGGATGTCACGACGGTCGTCGCGACCGTCGTCGAACCTTGCGATCCTCCTCCGCACGACACCAGCACGAGGGCGAGTGTCACCCACGCTCGACGCACGTCAGTACTCGCGCAGAAGCGTGCCGAATCCGTGCAGTTGTTCGGTGACTCCGTTGTCGCGCAACGCCATCCACCACGTCGCCGCGTTGATCGCGATCACCGGCTTGTCGAGGAACCGCTCCATCTCGTCGGCCAAGCGGATCATCGAGAGATTCGTGCCCACCTGCACGAGGGCATCCACGTCGGGTCCGTCGACTTTCAGCAGGGCCGCGCGCAACTCGGCCTCGCCCACGTGCGCGATCGTCACCGCGGTCGGACACTTCAGACCCTCGATCGCGGCGACCTCGAATCCGAGTTCGCCGAAGAACTTCACGACGTTGGTGTCGCCGATCGGTTGATACGGCGTCACGACACCGATGCGTCGCACACCGAACATCTTGAGCGCGCGCTCGCAGGCCTCGGCCCCGGTCGCGACGTCGAGTCCGCTCTGCTCCTTGATCTGAGCGATGAACTTTCGGTTGCCGTCGACTCCGTCCCAGAACGTCTCAGCCGACATCCCCATCACCATGTAATCGGGCTCGCACGTCACGACGCGCGCGACGGCGTGTCCGATCTCCTCGCGAATCTGGAGCAACAGGTTCTGAAAGGCCTCGTCGGAATCGAGAACCTGATTGCGAATGTGGATGCGCGCCGTGTGCGCGGTGACGCCGGGAACCGACATTGCGTGGAACTCGGGTTCGACGATGGTGTTGGTGCTCGGAATGATCACGCCGAACTTTCGACGCCAGCCCAACTGATCGATGCCACCCACGTTGCTGTTGATGGTGTTGGTGAATCCCATGTGATCTCCTCAGTTCCCGGCGCCGAGACTGTTCTCGACACCGACCACGCGATTGCCTCCGAAGAATCTGATCGTCTCGACCGTACCCTCGTCGTGAAGCCCGGAAATTCCGAAGGCGGGGCGGGGCGCCATGATGTTCAACGACATCGGCAACACGCCGTTGACCTTCACTCCCCCGGCCCGAACGAGACGCCCGACCTCCATCGCCCGATCGGAGTCGCCACCCACGACGTAGGCCTCGAGGCCGTAGTCGGTACCGTTGGCGATCGCCAGTGCTTCGTCGACGTCGCGATAGCGATGCACGGATGCCACCGGACCGAAGATCTCGTCGACCGTGGCGGATGGGTCGAGTCCGTCCACGAGTGTCGGCGGAAACCAGTTGCCCGGTCGATCGGGGGTGACCGTCGGCGACACCACGCGACCGCCGGCGCCGACCAGAGCGTCGACGCGCTCCTGTACGTGCCGACGGTGCGCCGAGTGCACGAGCGGCCCCATCATCGTCGTCGCCTCGAAGGGGTCGCCGATCGACACGGTGGCCAACGCCGCTTCCACGGCCTCCATGATCTCGTTGGCCCGACCCTGCGGAAGCACGAGGCGTCCGAGGGCACGACACCATTGACCGTTCAAGGTGAGCATCAAACCGAGCGTGGCCTCGACGGCGTGCGCCACGGGTGCGTCGTCGAGGATCACCAGCGGGGCGTGCCCTCCCAACTCGAGTTGTGCCGGCTTCAAGCCCTCGGCGCAGGCATGCGCCACCGCACGACCGCCGACGATGCCACCCGTGAACGACACCGCACGAATGCGGTCGTCGTTCATCAAGGCGCTCGCCGTCGCGGGACCACCGTGGAGCAACTGCACCACACCGTCGGGGAACAACGAGGCGATCGTCTCGATCATCAGCATGGTGCCGTGAGGGGCGCGTTCGGGTGGCTTCACCACCACCGGACAACCGGCCGCCAACGCCGACGCCATCTTGTGCGCGGCCATGGGTGCCGGCGCGTTCCACGGACACAAAAGCAACGCGGGACCGAACGGCAATCGACGCACCTCCACCGCCGCTCCGGTCGGACCGTCGAAGCGCGCGTCCAGCACACCAGCGCGCAGTTGATCGGCCGCGAGGCGAAACGCGCCGTGCACGATGAAGCCGAGCATGTTGGTCATGCCCGTCACCACTCCGGTGGTCGCCGTTTCGAGATTCGCGATGTCGGGCACGCGCGCCACCAGGGCGTCAGCCGCGGCGTCGAGCACCTTCGCTCGTGCGTCGTCGGAGAGTCCGGACCACACTCCACCGCGGTGCGCGGTCCACGCCGCATTCAACGCCGCTTCGATGGTGCGCGCGTCGGCTTCGCGCTGCTTCTGCACCGCGCGACCATCGCTCGCGTGTTCGATCGATTCGTTGCGCTCGGCGCCCGCGGTCACCCACCGACCACCGACCAGATCGCGCTGCTCGGGCAATTCGACGCTCACTTCGACCCCTTCCCCGCTTCGTACATCTCGACCTCGGATCTGATGTCGTGCACCCGACCCGACACACCACGCGGGTCGATGTCGAGTCGACGAGAGGTGTCGCGCGTCAGCAATTCCCCGCGCACGTGCATCACCCGAACGATGGTTCCGTGTCGCCACAACACCGTGTCGCGCCACCTTCGATCACCGTCGACCCGAATGTGGTCGGGCTCGGCGTAGCGCGAGATGCCGTCGTGAACGATGTCGTCGGCGACGAACCACAGGTCACCGAGCACGGGTGACACTCCGACGATGCGTGGAGCGCCCGGTCCGAGTGGAGTGAACACCAGGGTCTCATCGACTCGTTTGGCTTCGAATGTTCGCACCGCGGTGTCGCGGCCGGAGAGAACGACGCTCGTCTGCACGAAGTTGTCTCCGTCGAAGTCGATGTACACCAGGTTCTCGTACGGGAACTCTCCGGGCACTCCTCCGTGCGGGTCGTACGCGATCGCGGTTCCGTTCTGGTCGACCGCCGACAAGTGATCGCGCCACACGCCGACCAACGCGCCGAGGGTCTCGCGCAGCAAACTCACGACTTGGCCCCGAACTGGGTGCTCTCGGCACCCGACACGATCAGCGAGGCCGCCTCGAGGCGCCCCTTCTCGGAAGGGAAGGCCTGCACGAGACCCATCGACAAGTCGCGCAGGCCGCGCGCCACCGGTCCCGAGTTGGTCGTGTTCGAGGTGCCGCTCGCCTTCATCGCGCACATGGCGACCGCGAACGCCTCGTCGGTGACCGTGCCCTTGGCGATGCGCCACTGTCGCACCACATCGTTCTTCGGCAGGATCGGCGGCTCGCTCGTTTCGAGGTCGACCTGACGACGAAGCCAGAGAGTCGCCGTGTCGAGATGCATGCGCATCTCTCCGATGAGTTGCTGCTGGAACGGAGCCGTGCCGATCGACGCTCCGGTATCGGAGAACTTGGTGTCGGTGAGGTGACCGAGCGTCCAGTCGTACAGGGCATGCGCCGCACCGAGATACACCGCGGTTCCGGCCACCTGACTTCCGACGAAACTGCCCCGACTCATCTGCATCATGCGAACGAACGCGCCGGGGATCGCCAACGAATCCTCTTCGGACACGAAGACGTCGTCGAGGGTGATGCCGTGGGTGGCGGTCGCTCGCATGCCGATCGCGTCCCACTTCGCGCGCTCACCGACGCCGGGCGACGACGGATCGACGATGAAGATCGCCAGGTTCTCCGCGGTGGTGCCACCGCCGATCGACGCCGTCACGAGATACCTGCCGGCGACGCCGGTGGCGCAACCGAACGATTTCACGCCGTTCAACGACCATCCCGATCGTCCGTCGCGCGTGCACGGTGTCGCACTCGTCGCGATCGTGACGTTCGCCGAGGCCGACTTGGCCGATTCGGAGGCGAAGTTCGCGAGCCACACCCGATCCCGACCCATGAGGTTCAACACCCGCGCGGCGAAAGCTTCCACGACGGCGACGTCGGAGTCGGGGAAGAGCCCCGCGTCGAGTGCCTCGAGTGCGAGCAAGCCGCGCGAGGCCGAACTGCAATGAAAGAAGAACGACAACGCGGTCGACGGACACGCCGAACCCATGGCGAAGGTCGCGCCGACAAGATCGCGCAGTCCTCCACCGAGGCCGCCGAATCGTTCCGGCACCACGAGGCCGAGCAGACCCGACTCGGCCAGCAGGGCGACATGCGAGCGCGGAAATTCGGCGGTTCGATCGGCCTCGACCGCGCGCGCCGCCAATTCGGGGAGCACCGACTCGACGATCCCCGCCCGTCGAGCCTCGGACGGCGAGAGTTGATCGAACAGTCGCTCGGCGTACAACCCGGTCATCGTGCACCTCCCAGATGCTCGGCGGCGTCGGCCTCGGAGACGATGTCGGCGTACTTCGCGCCGAGATCGAAGAGGTTTGCATGGTGCGGTCGCGGATCGCGATCGGCGCATCCCTCGGCAACGACCATCGGCGCGAATCCGTTTTGCAACGCGTCGAGTGCGGTCGCGCGCACGCAACCACTCGTCGAGACGCCACACACCACGGCGGTGTCGACACCGAGGGATCGCAACGTCGAGGCGAGCGACGTCCCGAAGAACGACGACGCGTACTGCTTGGTGACGACGATGTCGCCGTCGCGCGGACCGACGAGGTCGGTGAACTCGGCGAGGGGATTGCCCACGGTGAAGCACTTCAGGGCGGGCACCTTGCGGAAGAAGAGTCCACCGTCGGCACCGGACGGCGCGTATTCGACGCGGGTGAACACCACCGGGCGACCGGCGGTGCGGGCGATCTCGGCCAGTCGAGCGGTGACGCGGTACGCATCGGGCGCGGTCTCGGCCCACAACGGTGAGGCCGGGTCGACGTAGGCGCGACACATGTCGACGACGATCAACGCCGGCCGCTGTCCCCAGCCGAGTCGCGTGCCGAATCCGGCCGCGAGATAGTCGCGTTGCAGATCGTCGGTGGATCGTTCGTCGCTCACAGGCTGCTCCTCACTGCGTCGAGCATGGCGGTGCGACGCACCCGTTCGAGATGGCGTTCGCGGTTGTTCGCAGTCGCGCGCAGATCGGCGTGCATCTCGGCGCGGCGCACCGGGTCGGCTTCGCGCAGCACCAACCAGTTCGCGTGACTGTCGGCTTGCACGTATTCGACCGCCGCCGTGCGTCGCAACGCGGCGAACTCGTCGAGTTCGTGATCGCTTCCGCCCGCCCAGACCTTGGCCAGACGTCGTCCGAGCGAGACCGCGTCGTGCACGCCCGAATTCATACCCATGCCACCGAGCGGCGAGTTCTGATGGGCGGCGTCACCCACGACGAGGACCCGACCCCGACGCATGTCGTCGACCACCGCCTTGCGCACCGTGTACACCGACGATGCGATCACCGTCCACTGACGCGAACGATCGCCGTCGCGGGTCTCGACGCCCGCCATGCATCGCGCGATGGTCTCGGCCGATGCCTCTCCCTCCGGCGTCGGATCGTCGGCATCGAGAGGAAAGAGAATCCGCCAGTGATCGGGGGTGCGCAACAACACCAACCATTGCTCGGGATCCGCCACGTAATTCACGAACTCGAGATCGTCGATCAGGTCGTCGAGTTCATCGGCGAGGCTCACCACCAAGTACTTCTCGGGGTACACCTCCTCGTGCATTCCGATGCCCGCGGTGCGACGCACCGCGGAGTGCGCGCCGTCGGCGGCGACCAACCACGGGCACACGACGTCGATGAAGCCGTCGGCGGTGCCGACGAGAAGCGTCACCGAGTCAGTGTCCTGTCGTCGAACACCGTGCACGCGATGACCCATCAATACTCGAGCGTCCCATTCACCACGTTGCGATCCGGCCAACAGGTGATCGCACATGATCCCGGCGACCTTGTTCTGCTCGAGTTGAACCCGGTACGGATACTTCGTCTCGTCGGCCAAGTGTCCGAGATCGAACGTGGCCACGGGACCGTTGCGACGATCACGGAATTGAGTTCGCGGAGCGCGCAGACCGCGCGCCAGCACCTCGTCGATGATCCCCATCTCGTCGAGCAACTCGAGCGTGGCCGGGTGCAGCGTGGACGCCCGAGACTCGGTCGCCAGATCACCGCCCTTTTCGAGCACGGTCACCGGCACTCCCGCGCGAGCCATCACCAAGGCCGCCGCCATACCCGACGGGCCACCGCCGGCGATCACGACGCGATTCTCGACGAGCGTCGCGTCGCTCACCACCGACTCGATCGGCACGTCGAGGCGATCGAGCGGCGACACGGTCAGAACTCGCTCAGCAATCGGCCGAAGCCGTCGAATCGATCGTCGATCCCGTTCGCTCGCAAGGCGTGCCACAAGGTGGCCATGTTGATCGCAATCACCGGCTTGCCGAGACTCGCCTCGATCCCGGCGGCCTGATGCACGAACGACAGATTGGTGCCCACTTGAACGATCGCGTCGACCTCGGCCGAATCGATCGCCGCGACGGTCTCGGCGATCTGGGTGCGTCCGACCTCGGCGATGGCGGTGGCGGTCTGACAGCGCAGTCCGGTGATCGCCTTCACGTCGAAACCCGCCTCGCGGAAGAACTCACCGACCTGTTGGTCGGCGATGGGTTGATACGGCGAGAACACCGCGATGCGTCGCGCACCGAACTTCTCGAGAGCGGCCCGACACGACGCCGCCCCGGTGCTCACCCGTAAACCACCCGTTTGGTCGGCGATGCGCTTCTCGAACGCGGCGTTGCCCGCGACACCTCCCCAGAACGTCTCGGCCGACATCCCCATGAGCATGTAGGTCGGTTTGCACGTGATCACGTCGCGCACCGCGGTGGTGATCGAGGCACGGATCTGCAGGATGAGTTCGGAGAACTGCTCGTTCGACGAGATCGACGGATTCTCGATGTACATGCGCCCGTAGTGGAAACTCACGCCCTCGGGCCGCACCCAGGTGAGGTCCTGCTCCACGGTCGTGTTCGTGCTCGGGATGATGACGCCGAAACGCGTGCGCGGACCCACCACGTGAGGGTCGGTGTACACGCTCACACCACACCCTTCGACTGCAGTGCCTCGATCTCGGTCGACGACATTCCGAGAACCTCCTTCAGCACCTCGACCGTGTGCTGCCCGAGTTCCGGACCGACCCAGCGCACCGAACCCGGCGTCGAGCTGAGTTTGGGAACCACGTTCTGCATCGGGAACTCGCCGAGCGTCGGGTGCATCAGCGTCACGATCGCCTCGCGCGCCTTGAAGTGAGCGTCGGCCAACATGTCGGGAGCGGTGTAGATGCGACCGTTCGGAACATCGTGTTCGTTCAGCACCGCTTCCAATTGCTCCGCCGTGAGAGTGCTCGACCATTCGGCGATCAGCGAATCGAGCAGGGCCTGGTTGAGACCGCGAGCGGTGTGCGTCGCGAAGCGCTCGTCCTCGCCCCACTCGGGCTTCCCCATCGCGCGCGCGAGTCGCTTCCAAACCGTGTCCTGGTTGCCCGAGATGAGGTGCTCCTTGCCGTCGGCCGTCGGATAGGCATTGGCCGGAGCGACGTTGGGCAGGATCGCGCCCGTGCGCGGGCGAATGTGATCGGCGATCACGTACTCGGGGATCAACGACTCCATGATGCCGAGGACCGCTTCATAGAGAGCCGAGTCGACCACCTGTCCGCGACCCGTGCGTTCGCGCACGTGCAAAGCGACGAGTGCACCGACACACGCGAAAGTGGCCGCGAGGGTGTCCCCGAGCGACACACCCGCGCGCGCCGGTGGTCGATCGGGTTCGCCGATCACCGCACGAATACCACCCATCGCCTCGCCGATCGCGCCGTAGCCCGGTCGATCCGCGTACGGTCCGGTCTGGCCGTAACCCGACACGCGCACGATCACGAGACTCGGCTTGGCCGCCAACAGATCGGCGGGCGACAGACCCCACTTCTCGAGGGTGCCGGGTCGGAAGTTCTCGATCAGCACGTCGGCCGACATGATGAGTTTGCGGACGACCTCTTGCCCTTCGGCCGACCGCAGATCGATGGTGACCGAACGCTTGCCGCGGGCGACGACCGGCCACCACAGCGACTTTCCGTCGGCCTTCTCGCGACCCCACTCGCGCATCGGGTCACCCACGCGCGGCGGTTCGATCTTGATGACGTCGGCACCGAAGTCGGCCAGTAACTGACCACAGAAGGGTCCGGCGAGAAGCTGTCCCATTTCGACCACCCGAATGTCGGCCAATGCGACCGACCGGGCGGGGCTCTGCCCGCTCTGCGCCATGTCCCCTCCTGATGTCCCGCGGGTTCTGGCATCCCGCTGGCTGTCCCGAACGCTGTTTCGCTGAGCGAAACAGCGTTACCATTTAGAGCGTAGCCGCCCCCGCCGCGGCCGACCACACTTTGAGACCGAGGTACCCGTGACCACATCGTCGACATCACCGCGCCGCACCGAGATCGTCGACGTGTCCCCGCGCGACGGGCTGCAATCCGAGGAACGTCTCGTGTCGACGGCCGACAAGGTCGAATTGATCCGCCGTTTGGTCGCAGCCGGCGTTCGTCGCATCGAGGCGGTGTCGTTCGTGAATCCCAAGCGGGTGCCTCAGATGGCCGACAGCGCCGAACTCATGGCCACGTTGTCGCGACCGGGCGTGCTTCACGACCGCACAGCGGTCTCTCTCGCTGGTCTCGTGCTCAACGCGCGCGGTCTCGACAACGCCATCGACTGCGGGGTCGACGAGATCAACGTCGTGGTCGTGTGCACCGACACCTTCGCTCAGAAGAATCAGGGTCGCAGCACCGACGAACTCATCGACGTGTGGCACGAGGTTGGCGAGCGCGCGCGGTCACTCGGACTGTTCACCACGGTCACCTTGGCGGCCTCGTTCGGTTGCCCGTACGAACGCGAGGTGACGCGGGAGCGCCGGCTCGAGGTCCTCGAGAAGATCCTGCGGGTTCGCCCCAACGAAATCGCTTTCGCCGACTCCATCGGCGTCGCGGTTCCGTCCGACGTCGTCGCCGCTCTCGACGACGCCCGAGCACTCGATGCCGACATCGCGCTGCGCTGCCACTTCCACAACACGCGCAACACCGGAGTCGCCAACGTTCTCGCGGCGGCGGCGTGGGGCGTGCGCACCTTCGACGCCTCGCTCGGTGGCATCGGCGGCTGCCCGTTCGCTCCCAACGCGACCGGCAACGTGCCGGCCGAGGACGCGATCTACGCGTTGCACCGTTCGGGCTTCGACACGGGCATCGACCTCGCGGCTTTCATCGAGAACGTACCGTGGCTCGAATCCGTGGTCGGCCACGCCGCTCCCGCTCTCGTCTCGCGGGCGGGACTCTTCCCGTGACCATCGCCCGACTCGCCGCGGCCCAGTTCGCCACCAATTGCGACGTCGCGGACAATCTCGCGACCACCTTGCGCATGATCGACACCGCGTCACGCGAGTCGCCCGACGTCGTGGTGCTCCCGGAGTTCTGCAATCACCTCTCGGTGTACGACTCGTTCGAACACGCCCACGCGGTCGCCATCGACCTCGACGATGAATGGGTCGAACGCATCGGCGCCGCCGCGGCGCGACACCGGATGTGGGTGCAGGTGAATTGCACCGTTCGTCGCGGAGCGTCGCGAATCACCAACACGAATCTCTTGTTCGACCGCAACGGTCGACTTCGAGCGGCCAATGACAAGACGGTCCTGATGGGAGCCGAGGGAATACACCTGTCCCCCGCCGACGAGGCAGCCGAGCTCGTGCTGGCCGACATTGGCGGAAGCGATGTCGTCGTCGGCACGTACGCGTGCATGGACGGGGTCGTGCCCGAGGTGCCCCGTTCGCTCGCGGTGCGGGGCGCGCGTCTGTTGCTCAACTCGTTGAACTCTTTCGCACTCGACGAAGCGTCGACCCACATTCCGGTGCGCGCCGCCGAGAACCGCGCTTGGCTCGTGGCGTGTTGCAAGATCGGGCCTCTTCTCCCGCCGGATCGCTTGGCCGAGTTCTCCGAGAACATGGGCGTGCCGGGGTCGATGTTGCGCGGCGCGGGCGAGAGTCAGATCGTGCGCCCCGACGGAGTCGTCGTGGCCAAGGGTCCGCGCGACGAGGAGTGCGTGGTGTGCGCTGACGCCGACCTCTCATTGAGCGGCTTGCCTCGTCCCGATGGAACCGATCTGCTCGCCGAACGACGACCCCGTGTCTATGCCCCACTTTTCGCGCCCACGCCGGTCGACGACGACCACCCACGCGCCGAGTCGCTCCGTGTGGCCGCGGCCCGAGGCATCGACGACGTGCATGCGGCGATCGCCGACGGTGCACGTCTCGTGGTGACCACCGAGTTGGGCGATGTCGACGCTCTCACGCGCGCGGCCCGCGACGCCGACGTCGTCATCGTCACCTCGACCCGATTCGACTCCACGGCGGGTGCGACCCACTGTGGCGTCGCGATAGGACGCGATGGTGTCATGCACCACCAACGGCAATTGCATCGAACCAATCGCCATCCTTGGGTCGAGTCACTGGGCGACGAACTGATCGCCGTCGACATGCCGTGGGGACGCCTCGCCGTGATCGTCGGCGACGACATTCTCTACCCGGAGGTTGCTCGCCTCGCTGCGTTGCGTCGCTGCGACGTGATCGCCGTTCCATGGTCGACCGGTGGTGAGTCGTGGGATCTCTCGCTCTGCCTTCCGGAACGATCGGCGGAGAACCGACTCTGCCTCGTCGCGACCGGACCATCGTCGGTGGTGATCGATCTTCCCCCCGACTTCACCTTGTGGGCGCCGGAACGAACACGTCCGTTCGACGGAACGATCAATCAACCCGACGTTTTCTCCGACGAGAACAAGATGGTGGCCGACATCCATCCGGTGCGTTCGCTCAACCGCCGCATCAGTCGCAACACCGATCTCGTCGATGGTCGACCCTGGCAATTGTGCGGCGCACTCGTCGAGTGACGCCGCGTGCGGCGACTCAGATCGGCTTGTACCCGGTGATCCACGCGTCGGTCGGGCCGCTCACCATTGCACCGGGTGGCTGACCCGCCGCTCCCGCGGTGACTCCGACGAACCACAAGTGTCCGTCGACGAGTGCGATGCCGTAGCCGTCGTCGTCGGCGTCGCTACCCCATTGCGACACCCACTGCAGGTCACCACTCGCGTCGAGACCGGCAATGAAAGCGTCCTTCTTCCCCGACCACACGCTGTCGGCACCGAATTGTCCCGAGACCGAACCGGAGATCACGATGCCTCCGTCCGGCGCCGCCACGACGCCGAACGCGCGATCGTCTCCCGATGTTCCCATCTGGTTGGCGCCGAGCAGTTCGCCGTCCGGAGACACCCGCACGACGAGAATGTCGTTGTCACCGTTCGACCAACCGATCGCTCCAGCGGTGAATCCCACGGCGACGATCGTTCCGTCGTCGAGCGACGTGACACCCTGCAACCACTCGTCACCTTCGGTGCCGAGTTGCACGGTCCACGCCTCGTTGCCTTCGGAATCGACACGAGTGACGAACGCATCGCGCGCACCGGCGTTGGTGCCCGACCAGTCACCTTGGGTGTAACCGACGATCACCACACCGCCTCGACCGTCCGAGACCATCGACTGACCCCAGTCGACGTCGTCGGTGCCGATCGAACGCACCCACTCGATCTCGCCCACGGACGACACCTTGGCCACCACCGCGTCGTGTCCACCCGCACCGGTGCCACCGAAGTTCTCCGCGATCCCACCGAAGGTGTACCCGCCGAGAAACACCGACCCGTCGTCGTTCGCCACGACCGAATAACCACGATCCCAGTCGGGGCCACCCAACTGCACGCGCCACCTCTCGCGACCATCCGGTCCGACCGAGACGGCGATGATGTCGTTGATGCCGTAGTTCGCGGTCGCGAATTCGCCCTTGCTGTAACCAACCGCGACCGCGCCCCCGTCGGGCGTCGCGGTGACACCGAGAAACGCATCAGAATCCGGAGTTCCGAACTGGTTGAACGTTCGCCACGTGATCTCACTCACCGGGTCGTATTGCAACAAGAGGGCGTCGACGAGACCGGCCGCCGAACCCCCGAGATCGGCACCGAACGCGGAGTCGGTGTGACCGGAAATCCACAATGAACCCTCGGGACCGGGTGCGACACCGAGTAACACGTCGGAACCACTCGTGCCGACGATCGACACGGCATCGCGCATCCACGGCAACGCGTCGGGATTCTCGACGTCCGGGCCCGTGGGCGCAACCGCCGTGGAGTCGACCACCGGTTCACTCGTCGGTGAAACGGACGCTTCGGGTGAAGTGGATTCCTCCGAAGCGTCACCACCGCCGCCGCACGCGGTCACGAGAACCGCGGCGGCGACGATGCAGTAACGAAGACGCACTATCAGGCGGAACGACGCTTGGCGAGCGCTGCTCCAGCGCCACCAATCACGACCACGGCCACGATGATGCCGATGATCAGACCGGCCGAACCGCCACCGTCGCTGTCATCCGCCGGCGCTTCGGTGGTCGGAGCCGCAGCCGTCACGGCCATCTCGGTGGTCGGAGCCTCGGTCGACGGGGCCTCGGTCGCGACCGGAGCCTCAGTCGCCGGAGCGCCACCGAAAGCGATCGGGAAGCCCGCCGTGTACGAATCGAATCCCATGCCCTGGAACACGACGACGTAGCAGGTGATCTCCTCGCAGTTGAACGTTCCGTGGTCGACGGCCACCGTGTAGTCGAAGGTTCCGGTGCCATCGGCGTTGATGGTCACGGTCGGTGCCGTGGCGATCTCGGCCAGGTTGAACGCGTCGGGTCCCACGACCGGCCAGGTGTTGGCCGTCATGATCTGCGCGGTCGACATTCCCGGCATGAGCATGTTGCTCACGGTGATCGAGATGGTGTCACCGTCGGCGAGACCCTCGGTCTTGTCGGCGGTGGCGGTCTCACCGGCGTGGTTCGCGCTCGCCGAACCGGCGACGGCGAAGACTCCGACGGTGCTGATGGCGCCGATGGCGACCACCTTGCTCACGATCGAACGAACGGACATGATTTTCCCCCTCACTCGGCGGCCCCTCACCGCCGACCCTCGTAGCGTAAAGCGAAACGCTGTTCCGCGCAAGGATGCTCCCGCGGTCCGGGCTAGAGCGTCGGGCCCGCCACACCCATGGCGGCGGCCGTCAGAAGGGCGGCCCAGATCAACACGACCAGGGGCTGGCTGCGCCGAATCGACGACCGAATCACCGCCTCGAGTTCGGGGGTCGAACCGCCCGTCACGACCTGACCGAACGCGACACCGAAGGGTCGCAGGAAGAATCGAATGACGATCCCGCAGGTCACCACCACGGCGAAGCAAAGCATCTTCACCCCGAGCCAGGTGGTCGGAAGAAACGCATCGCCGACGACGGACCCGAGACCCACGACCCAGGCCGCGACCGCCACCCCCGAACGCAACACCAGATCCGGACCCACCAATTGCTTGCGTCCACGGTGGATCATCCAGACCTCGAGCGACCACAGGACCGATGCCACCACGATGACTCCGGCCCAGACGCCGACGTCGATCCAGCCGCGTTCCTCGGCCGCCCAGATTCCTGACCCGACGGCGAGAGGCAGGCACAAACGAGCGAACACCTCGACGGACATCATCGCTCCGGCCAGCTCGGCGCGAGCGGGTTGATCGGGGCTCACCACGCGGCGCGACAAGGTGAACGTGGCCAGATCGGTGCCGAACCAGAGCGCGAACACCACCACATGAAGGATCAGCACCCACTCGCTGCGCGCCACGTCCGTCTCCCCTCGTCGACCGGCGAATGCGGAACGGCATTCCGCAAAGCGAGGTTAGTCACGGGATCGATCCTTACACTGACACCGTGATGCGTGTGCTCCTCTACGTGCCGGCCGATCGGCTCGACACGTTGTGGGATTCGGCGATCGCGAGTCGTCCTGACACCGTGATTCTCGACCTCGAAGATGGTGTCGCCCCGTCCGCTAAGACGACCGCTCGCGAGAACCTCGTTCGACGACTACGCCAGGGCACCGAGAACGTCGCGGTGCGCATCAACTCGGGTGACCTCGCCCACGTCGATCTCGACGTGCTGAACGAATTCCCGAACGTGCCGATCGTGCTCCCCAAGGCCGACCTCGCCGCATTGGCCAATGTCGAGGGACGATTGCTCGAGCGAAACGTGATCGGGCTGATCGAATCAGCGACTGGTCTGCTCGACGTCGTCGCGATCGCTCGCCACCCTTCCGTGATTCGACTGGCCATCGGGGAGGCCGACTTGCGCGCCGACCTCGGACTCGGCGTTCACGCCGACCATGTGCTGTGGCCCCTTCGCGCCCAACTCGTGGTGGCGTCGAGAGCGGCCGACATCGAACCGCCGATCGGACCGGTGTCGACGGACTGGCGCGACCTCGACGACTTGCGCCGTTCGAGCGTGTTGTTGCGCAATGCCGGCTTCGCGGGGCGGTCGACGATTCACCCGTCGCAGGTCGCGGTCGTGACCGAGGTGTTCGCTCCGACCGCCGACGAACTGGCTCGCGCGCGTCGAGTGATCGAACTATTCGATGCCGCGGTTGCCACCGGACAAGGTGTCTGCGTCGGTGACGATGGCCGCATGATCGACGAAGCCGTCGTGCGTTCGGCGCGTCGCGTTCTTTCCTGACGTCAATCGTCGAGCGCGGCCACGATCGCCTCGGCCACTGATCCCGGGGCGAGCAACGGACCGTCGTGATGGGTGTCGACCGTCCGATAGGTGACACCGGTTTCATCCATCTCTCGCCGGGTGAATGCGCACGGAAAGAATTCGGGGGTACGGGCGAAGAAGATCGCGCGCACCGGCACTGCCTCGTCGACGCGCGCCACATCGAGCGAGGGACCGAACGGCGTCGGCACCAGACGCGCGTTCACCCATTCCCGCAGATCGGCTGCCTCGAAACCCTGATCGGCTCCCACCGGACGAGGTGGAATCCAGGTGTCGGCCGCGGGCAAGGTCGGCGGCGGCGGACCCGACACGTCGACGGCGCGTTGTCCATCGCGGATCATCGGTGCGTCGACGAGCACGACGCGAGCAATCGACGACGTGCGACCGGTCGCGGCCCGCGCCACGACTCCCCCCATCGAATGCCCGACGACGACCGCATCCGGTCCGTCGATCGCCATCAGAACGTCCTCGATCCAGTCGTCGAGCGTCGGAACACCCCCGTCCGGATCACCGCGCAGATCGATCGCGCGCGCGTCGAACCCGCGTTCGCGAAGCAATGGAACCACGCGATCCCACATCCACGATCCCCGAAAGGCGCCCGGAACGAGAACGACACGTCTCACGGATCGACATCCAACGAGGCGACGACTTCGAGGATCGACTTCTGCGGATCGCGCGCCTCGACGAGTTCGCTCAACTTGGCGATCCATTCGGCGTAGTCGGGTTGAGCGACGAGGGCGTCGTAATCGGAAGGCGTGTCGAAGAACCGCACGTTCACGATGTGCCGAGGGTCGTGTTGGTCGAGCAACAAACGACGACCGCGATACCCCGGTATGCGTCGATGCACGTCCTCGAACTGAGCGATGATGCGCGCGTAATCGTCGGCGCGATCGTCGACCAACCAAGCGTGCGACATCACCGCGATCACGAGGCGCTAGATTCCCACCATGTGCCGTCGGCGAATTCGATGCCCGTCACGCCCGCCGTGGCAGCCACCGCACGATACGCACGACCGGGGAACGACAACAACTCCAGTCGGGTCGAGGAACCCTCGGCATCGGCGATGGTAATCATGTCGAGGGTCGTGTCGGCCACGGGCAGCGACAGATACGGCCCCATCGAGGGATCGGAGAACGACAGCGGCGGTCCGAGAACCGCATCGGAGAACGTTCCGGCGACTTCGTCGCGGGACTCCACGCACCACACGACGCTGTACACCTCGGAAAAGATGCGTTCACCTTCGTCCAGTAACGACGGACGGCGATGCGAACTCTCGACCAGCACCAACGGCTCGTTCGCCGGTCCGAGCACGGCGCACTGTCGCATTCGCACGGGTCCGATCGAGATGTCGGCGACGGCTCCTCGTCGATGACCATGATCGGCCAATCGTGTGGCCGCGGCATCGAGGTCGTTCACGTAAACGTCGAGTCCACGCGGACCGAGATCCCATCCGACACGCACCGGCCCCGCGTCGCTGGACGATTCGAGAACGATGTCGGCCCCTCGACCACAGGTGAGTCGTCCCCCGTGCGCCTCGTACCCGATAATCGACCAGAAGCGGCGCGAAGCGTCGATGTCCGGTGTGGCGATGCGAACGCCACGTACGGGCGGTCGAGCCACGATCAGTCGGCGGTCCAGGCGAGGGAGCCGAAGAGCATGTAGGCCATGCGATCACCATGGATCCACTTCCAGTTCGCGGACAACGACAACTTGTCGTCGTACAAGAACTCGCGGCCCTGGATCTTGGTGGCCTCACCGAAGAGATGCTGCGTGGTGTACAGAGCGCGACCGTAGGCACGACCATTGCCGTACATACCCGGCCCGTCGTAGGTGTGCAGGTTGCCGTCGTGATAGCGATCGAACGTGTACTGCTTGTTCACGAGACCGGTGAGGGTCACGGTCTGTCGCGCTCGCAACAAACTGGTCGGCTCGTGGCGAATGACGGCCTTCACTTCGCCGGCGGGCATCTGGTCAGGCCCGTACGCGAGGAGCTTGCCCGACCAGACTCCGCTCGTCTTGGGCGGAATCGTGTGCGGTTGACGCCCGGCTTGGGCCTCGGCGACGCAGAAGTCGTCGATTCGACGACGGGTCACCTCGTTGGTCTCGTAGTCGAAAGCCACCTTGTAGACGCCGTTCATCACCGCGATGATCGTTTGACCCTCGAACATCAGCGACGAATACACCTGCGTCTCGCCGTCCTCGAGAATGTGAACCATGGTGCGCAAATCGGCTTGCCATGCCGGTGAGTAATAGTGCGCGTCCACGAGCATTCCGTAGGGATGACCCGCCCCGATGAAGTCGGGCCCGAGGTACACGCGATCACGATCGGAGTCGATCAATTCGAAAGCGAACTCGCTGAACTCCATCCGCTGACGCAGAGGTCCGTCGTTGTCGAACTTGGTGTGCATGTAATAGATCGTCTTGTCGCCCTCGCGGCGCGACGAACGCGAGACTTTGATCCAACCGGTGTGGTTGCCGTCGGGATCCCACACCGAGGGTCGCCCGTACCATTCACCCTCGATCTGCTGCTGCCATTTGCTGGTGTCGTCACTCATCGTGTTCCCCTCTCGTTGCAAAACTTCGAATCTCAGGCGGTTCCGGCCAGGCGTCGTCGTAGAACCTCGGACATGTCGGCCCCGACCAATTGCGCCACTCTCCCCCACACGGGGTCGACGCTCGGATCGAAGACGATCGCCCGGTTGCGACGATCTCGTTCGGCGATCACGTCGGGTCCCATGCCGTCGAGTGCCTCTTTCGGCACGCCGTTGCGCACGAGACCGAGCCAGTGATCGCGATACGCGATCACTGCCCGCTCCACCTCCCGGAAAGCCGTCTCCGTCGCGCGGTTCACGAGCATCCACGCCGACATCACCGCGTATTGCGTCGGACTCAACTGGGCCGGGCTCAGTCCGTCGATGGTGGCGGCGTCGGCACGAATGGACGTGAGCGGCTCGAAACAGTGACGCAGGTAGCCCAGATGCGCGCCAAGGTCGAGACGAGGGATCAGATCGAGGTGGAAGGCGAATTCGGCGCGGGCGTCGGGCTGCCCGCCCCCGGCCACGGAGTCGAGGGTGAAATGCGGAACCGCCGAATCCGACGGACTGAAGGCAAAGAGCATGTGGCTGTCGAGACCGATCGGGGGAACCGTCAGTCCGATATACATGAGTTCACAGACACCGTCGCGCCGGAACACCCGCATGCGTCCGACGGGCGCGTCGGGGATCATCGGACTCTTCAACACGTGCACGGCGTCAGGCGCGTAGCCCGACACCTCGTCGAGACCGAGCGCCTCGACGATGTGCGACACGGTCGACAAGCACAGGTCCGCCGAAAGACTCATGCGCGTTCGCTCTCGCGTTGTTCGCGCAGGGCCTCACGAGCCTCGAGTTCCTTGAGCACCCAAGCGTTCGCCAACTCCGGATTGGCGCGGCGAGCGGGCGATGGAACAACCTTGGCTCCCTCGTAACGCCGACTGCCGACGACGTGTTCGTCGATGAGCCAACCCTTGTCGATGTTCGCTTGGCGCCAGCGTCGATAGGCCAACTGCACCGAGTCACTCTTCACCTGCAGTTCGGCCGAGAGGTCGAAGGGCACCAACTCGGGCCGCTGACCCTCGACCGTCGCGCGATCCTCGTAGAAGATCTTCATCGTGCGCTTGTACGAGTCCTTGTCGGCGCGCAACAACGTGATCGCCCAGGGCTGGGTGAAGAACGTCCGCAACATGACCCACTTGGAGATCGAGTGGTTCTCATCGACCGGAACGACCGCGGTGAACAACGTCATGACACCGATCGGCAGATTGACCTGCAAGAAGGTGAGGTTCGGGAAGAACACACCGTTGCCCGTGGCGACCGGCGGTCGCTCCTTGCCCCGACGCAACGCCTTCCAGATCCCCTTGGGATCGGGTGGCTCGAGATTCACCACGTACGTCACTCCGGTGAGTTGACCATCGACCGATTGCTCGACGAGTTCGAAGTCCTCGATCTCGGGCTTGTTCGGGTTGCCGAAGCTGGTCGAGTGCACGAACGGTGCGTGCGATGCGTCGGCGCCGTTCTCGATGACGCGCTCGTAGTTCGCGTTCCAGTGGAACTCGCCCTGCACGACGCGATTTCCGGCCGCGCGCGCTTCCTTGGCGACCTCCATCACCGGAAGAACGGGGATCGGAGGACGCTCGTTCTCGGGCAGGTCGCCGAGGAACACGAAGATGAACCCGTAACGCTCGACGCACGGATAGTTGTCGACTCGCGCTTTCTTCGGGATCGGCACGCCGGCGCGGTTCGCCGGGATGCGCGTGCACGCTCCGTCAGCATCGAACTGCCAACCGTGATACGGGCACTCGACGCAGTCACCCACGACCTTGCCGCCCGCCAGCGACGCACCGCGATGGATGCAGATGTCGCTATGGCAGACCACATCGCCCTTCGAGTCGCGATAGAGCACGAGGTCCTGCCCGAACAATCGGGCTTGCTTGGGCTTGGCGCCCACTTCGTGCCCGAACTCCACCGCATACCACTGGTTCTTGATCATTGTCGTCCTCCTCGAGGTCGTGATTTCGTTGTCAGCCGATCGTCCCGCGCGAACCATCCGGTCGGGGAAGCACGCGATCCCCACCCCACAGCGCGCGCACCAATGCCTCGGTCATCTCCTTGCCGAAGAAACGCTCACCGATCACGTTGGCCGGGTCGCGGTCGGCGACGGTGCGACGCAACAAGAGATCGCGGTCCATCAACGCCGCTCGATCGGCCGGAGCAACCGGATCACCCGCGTCCAAGTGCGCCAACCACTCGTCGACGCGCCGGTTGGCCATGTCGAGCATCTTTTGCACTGCGTCGTCGTTGCGCTTGACCACGCAGCAGAGAGCGGTGTTCGACACCGCTTGACGGATGTACAACGTCTGACTGACGAAGGGTGAGAAATTCGGATCCTCACGAATCGCCATGTACTCGGCGTTCTGCGGCTCGTAGTAACGGTCGAGGTAATCCGGTCGCGCGAGCAAGTCGACGCGGGGCACGTAATCGACGAAGTACCAGTAGTCGGGAATGGTGCCGAGGGCGATCCCGAGATGAGGCACCCAGGTGTGGGGTCCGAGGTACACCGTGAGGTGCAGGTTCGTGAATCCGATGGTCGGATTACCGATCCACGAGTGGATCATCCAGTCGACGTCGGGACCAACGAAAGCGTTCAACGAACCCCGTGGACCACCGCCGCCGCCGTAATCGGCGAAACGGTCGGTCGACGGATCGGGCTGCACCGGAATGCGGGCCGTGATGCGTTCGAACATCGAGGACACACCGGCCTTCAGGATCTCGAACTCGCGCGACACATCGAGCGGTCCGGACTCGTCGTGAATGTCGACGATCGACTTGGTCGTCTCGGTCATCTCGCATCCCCTCTCCGAGTCACCCGTCGAGTGAACCCGCGTTTACGGAACAGCGTTCCGCATTCGTCACCATACCCCACGTGGTCGCCCACTCCGTCATCTCCTCGTGATCAACCCGGCGCGCCGCAATGCCTCGGCCACGGCCTCCGGACCGCTCGCGTCGGACACGTGAGCCGGAAGCATGAACGAGCAACCATCGATCCCCTGACCCATCAGAGTTCCGAGTCGCGCGGCGATCTCGTCCCAGGTGCCGACCAACATGCGCGACGTCAACCCGGCACGAAAACCGGCGTCGTCGAGCATCGCTGGATCCATGCCTCGACCCCGCACCATGTTGCGCAGGAGATCCTCGACCTCGGCGTGTCCCTCGGCCGTCACGAGCGAGACCAACAGCGTGACATTGATGTCGTCGCGGTCGCGTCCGACGGCGTCGAGGGATCGATGGAGGACCTCCATCTTGTGCGGAACCTCGTCGACCATGCAATTGAAGTTGATGGCGTCGGCGCGACGAGCGGCCATCGGAATCGTCTTGCGTTCACCCGAACCGCCGAGAAGCAACGGAGGTCCACCAACTCGAAGAGGCGCGGGGACGTTCACCAGACCCTCGGTGCGAAAATGCCGGCCGGTGAAATCGCATGAACTCTCGCGGAACATCGTCGTCAGGATGGTGATGGCCTCGTCGAGCATCTCGAAACGGGTCGCAGTGCTCGGAAAATCGAAACCGAAGGCGCGATGCTCCTCCTCGTACCACGCCGCGCCGATGCCACAAATCGCCCGACCACCCGAAATGACATCGAGCGTGGTCACGATCTTGCCGAGGTGCGCGGGATTGCGATAGGTCACCCCGGTGACGAGCGTCCCCAAATTCACGCGTTCGGTCCGTGCGGCGAGAGCCGAGAGCAACATGTAGCCCTCGAGCATGGGCTGCGTCGCACCACCGAGGAACATCAACTGGTACAGATGATCCATCACGAAGACCGAATCGAATCCGGCTCGTTCGGCGGACTGGGTCGTGCGGGCGATGTGATCGAAACGCTGATCATCGGCCACGCCCAATCCGTGGAATGTCGGCATCTGAAGTGCTGCCCTCACCAAATCCCTCTTGCCCATGTCGATCCCCCTCGTCTATCTCGCGTTTCTCAACTCGTCGATTGCTTTCGACGATTCGATCACTTTGGCGACACCGGCGAAACTCGTCAGAGTCGCCTCGTGCACGGCCGCATCGAAAGCCGCGCAACAGTCGCCGAGCACCTCGACCTCGAACCCGCGACTATGAGCGTCGCGCACCGTCGACGCCACACCACCGTTCGTGACGATTCCGGCGACCGTGATGGTGTCGACCCTGAATTCGCGCAACAACCACTCGAGACGAGTGTGTCGAAAGGCCGAATACACGACCTTGTCGACTGCTCCATCGACCGGCAGCAGTTCGTCGACGACCGAATGACCCCATGAACCCTCGGCGAAATCGCCGTTGGCGAGGAACGGACGCAGTGTCCGCAGATGGTCGGCGATCAGTGGCTCCCCGTCGGGCCCGGACACGAGGGTGAAGCGCGTGGCGATCACGGGCACTTCGCGTTCTCGGGCCACGTCGACGACGCGTCGCACACGTTCGATCAATCCGACCGCGTGCGGATTGACGGCACCGCCTCGGTGATACGCCCCGTCGGGATGTAAGAAGTCGTTCTGAAGGTCGACCAGGAGGATCGCGCGGCTCATGTCGTCATCTCCAACACCACGTTGCCGTGTTCGTCGGCGGTCGCGACGAAACCGGGCTCGACGAATGTGGTCGCATCGGGTTGCTCGAGCACGCACGGACCGGACACCCGTTGGCCGACCGCGAGCGACAAACGGTTCCAGATCGTTGCCGAGTGCCATCGTCCACCGAAGTAAACGTCTCGACGTCCGGCTTCGGCCTCGCCGGATCCTCCGATGCGCGCGAGCGTCGAGAGGTCGAATTCCGGTCGTCGTCCGATCACGGTGGTGCGCACGGCCAGAACCCGCACGTTCGGTCCGACCAGAATCCGACCGAACACCGATGAGTACGCGCGTTCGAATTCGGCGGCGATGAGGGACCGATCGACCTCAGCGACCTCGGCAACATCGAGCGGAACCGAGACCGAATGTGTCTGACCCTGATACGCCATGTCGAGTTCGATCCGTCGTTCGATCGCCGAGAACGGAACACCCGATTCGTCGAGCAAGACCCGCAACGCGACGGTGGCGTGATCGACGCGAGAACGCAAGTCGTCGATGTCGAGTCGCGCGAGATCGACCTGCAGACTCTGCACCGTGTCGTGCCGCATGTCGGCGAGGACGCATCCGAGCGCGGAGATCACACCGGGGAATCGCGGTACGAGTGCTCCGGCCAACGACAGGCTTCGCACGAACGAACACGTGTGCAACGCGCCCGCGCCACCGAAGGGAACCATCCAGAAACGCGACGGATCGTGTCCCCGTTCGATCGACACCAGTCGTAGCGCTCCGGCCATCTTCGTCTCGGCGACCTTCACGACCGCATCGGCGGCCTCCTCGATCGACACACCCAGCGGGTTGCCGATGTGCGTTTCGATCGCCCGACGGGCCGCGTCGACGTCGAGGCGCGACCTCCCGCCGATGGGCCGATCGGGATTGATGCGACCGAGCACGACGTTGGCATCGGTCACGGTCGGACGCTCGTTGCCATTCCCGTAACACACCGGCCCGGGGACACCACCGGCCGACTCCGGGCCGATGCGCAAGAGACCGCCCCGATCGACCCAAGCGATCGACCCTCCGCCCGCACCGATGGTGCTCATCTCGATCATCGGAGACCGAACGACCAATCCGAAGTCGATGGTCGTCTGCGCGGTCTCGATCGTGCGACCGTCGGCGACGACCGCGACGTCGAAACTCGTGCCGCCCATGTCACCGGTCAGGATGTCGCCTCGTCCCGTGCGCGCCGCGATCCGTTGTGCGGCGATGACTCCGGCCGCCGGTCCGGACAACGCCGTGCGTATCGGGATCGATCGAGCTTGGGTCGCGGTCATCACGCCGCCATTCGACTGAACGACGAGAAAGGTTCCGGCGAAACCCGCGTTGGCGAGGGCCTTCTCGAGTTCGGCGAGATAGTCGCCCACCACCGGCTGCAGATACGCGTTCAGCACGGTGGTCGACGAGCGTTCGAACTCGCGGATCTCCGGAAGAATCTCGCTGCTCACCGAGACGTGGGCGTTCGGCCACACCGAGCGCACCGCGCGCGCGACCGCTTCCTCGTTCGCCGGATTCGCGTACGAGTGCAACAGGACGACCGCCACCGCCTGTGCACCCTTGTCGACCAGTCGCTGCGCCTTGTCGCGTGCTTCGGCGGGATCGCCATGGTGTTCGATCGTGCCGTCGGCTCGCACGCGTTCGCGAACCGTGAGACGCATGTCGCGATCGACGACCGGAACGAAGTCACCGGACAGGCCCCACGTTCGAGGACGATCACGACGTCGCATCTCGAGCACGTCGGCGAAACCCTCGGTCGTGATGACTCCGGTGGTCGCGCCCTTGCGTTCGAGCAAAGCGTTCGTGCCGACCGTCGTCCCGTGCACGATCGCGCCGACGCTCGACACGTCGTCGACCACCGAGGCGACGCCGTTCATGAATCCGCGGGACTCATCACCCCGCGTCGACGCCACCTTCCCGACGCGCACGTCGCCCGTGACGTGATCCATGAGGAAGACGTCGGTGAAAGTGCCGCCGACGTCGATTCCGATGATCGTGTCGCGTTCGTCAGCCATCGTGGACCGAATTCCCCGAATCGCCCCGATCGGCACTCACGTATCCGAGACGCACGTCGCGTTCGTGGGCCTCTTCGTCCCGTTCGGACGGATCGCCGAATCCGCCGCCTCCCGGCGACGAGATGCGCACACGATCGCCCCGCGACATGCGCACACCGAGTGCCTTGGCCCCGAGTGGAGATTCGACGACGTCTCCCCCCACCTCGAACGAGACACGGTTCAAGAGCGCGTCCCCGCCACCGGCAACCCCGCGCGGAGCGAATCGTGATCGATCTCCGAAGGCGAAGGCTTCGGCCTCGTCGTCGATCAACTCGATCTCGTAGTCGGCTCCGAGTCCACCGCGGTGTCTCCCCCGTCCTCCCGAGTTGGCGCGCAGAGCCCAGCGACGGAAGACCACCGGATATTGGGTCTCGAGAATCTCCACGGGCGGAATGGTCGCCGTCGACAGGGGCGCGTTCCCGTGATTCAGCCCGTCCGATTCCGATGACCCACCGAGGCCGCCTCCGTAGAACGTGAACATCACCCATCGCGATCCGTCGAGACGGCTGCCCGCGATCGACAACGCGTTGATGGTGCCGTAACTGCACCCGTACGAGCGCGTCGGATCGGCCTCGGCCATGCATCGGAAGATCAGGTCCATCACCCGCAGGATCGTCTCGGTGTAGCCACCGACGGGACGCGGTCGTTCCGCGGCGAGCAACGAGCCGTCGGGGATCACGATGTCGACCGGATCGAGACAACCGAAGTTAGCGGGCACGTCGCCGAAGATGTGTTTCAATCCCACGTAGCAAGCGGCCACAGCCGTTGATCGCGAAATGTTGACCGGCCCGCCCACCGCATTCGCGGTACCCGTGAAGTCGAGTGTGAGCGTCTCGCCTTCGACCGTCAAGCGAAGTCGGATCTCGACCGGCTCCTCCGATCCGCCGTCGTTGTCGAGATGATCGACCGCTTCGTACACGCCGTCGGGGATGGTTCCGATGCTCGAGCGCATCAAGGTGGCCGCACGAGTCGTCAGCTCGTCGAGTGCGTCGGCGACCACGTCGTCTCCGTATTCGTCGAGCAGATCGTCGAGTCGACGCACGCCCAGATCGAGCGCGTTCAATTGAGCGTGCAGATCGCCGTACGAATTCACGGGGGTGCGCGAGACCGAACACACGAGGTCGACGACGGCTTGATCGAGTTCACCGGCGCGACGCAACAGCATCGGCGGAATCAGGGTGCCCTCCTGCTGAATGTCCCGAGCCGCCGGGTTGTAGTTCCCCGGAACATTTCCCCCGACGTCGGTGAAGTGCCCGACCGATGCGAGGTGACACCACACGCGTCCGTCGCGAAAGTAGGGCCGCACCAACTTCATGTCGTTGAGATGAGTGCCACCGCCGTACGGATCGTTGAAACACCACACGTCACCATCTCGAACGGCTCCACACGATGCGGCCGCATCGAGGTCGGGCGTCGATCCGCGACTAACCGACTCGTTCGCGATCGTGTCGATCGCCAATTTCACCGCCCCAGCCATCGAGCCGACGAACACGGGAAGTCCGGAGGTTCCCTGCACCAAAGTCGCCCCCGTGGCACGGTGATAGAGACCGTGCGATGCGTCGTGGGCCTCGGCGATGATCGGGTTGAAGGCCGAACGAAACAACGTCGCATCCATCTCGTCGGCGATCTGTTCGAGACGACCGTTGAGCACCGCGAGGGTGACCGAATCGATGCGACTCATCTCTCGTCCCCGGGCAAGGAGTCGATCGTGCGCAACGTCCGCATGATCCCCACATAGTCGGGCTGTTCGCCCTGCGCCTGGCGAATCACCTCGTCGGCCTCGCTCGGCTTCAGTATTCCCGAGACGTTCTCCTCGAACTTTCGTCGCAACTCGGTCGCACTCAACGGACGCTCGGGGCCACCGCGGTTCACCATCACCTCACTCGTGAGAGTGCGGCCGTCGACCGTGTCGACGGTGAGGATGGCCGGGAATTGATACGGATACACCCGATCGCACCTCTCGTCACCGTGAACGCTGATGCGCGACATCACATCGCGACGAACGGGGTCGTTCGCCAGTTCGTCGGTGAAGTCGGCCAAACCGAGACCGAGACCACCGCCTCCGATGAGTGCGGCGGCGACGGTGTACGGGCCGGAGAATTGCGCGGCATAGCCCGTGGCCGGGTTGCGCTTGGCATCGATCGGATCACCGATCGTGCGCACCGTCGCGGTCGCGACTCCGAGTCGCGCGCTGCGCACGTCCTCCACACGCAGTCCGCCCTCGCGCAATGCGATGGCCGCGTCGATACCCGCGTGCGTGAAGTGGTTCGCGGGATACGGCTTGTAGAAGATCGTTGGTGCACACCACTGCTCACCGAGTCCGTCGAGGATCGGTCGATCGCTCCAACGATCGCGCACGGTGGCCGTGAAGAATCCGAATCGCCCCTCGAGGGCGGTCGGTGCTCCGGTCAAACCGGCCAACGCCAATTGCGCCGCGCTCACGGCGGCTTGCGCGGCCCATCCGCAGTGGATTCGTTTGACGGTTCCACCGGTGCGATTGGCTTCGATGATGCCCGACGCCATCGAACACGCGATCGCCATCGCGTGAGCACACTCGTCGGCCGACCCTCCGGCCAAGGCCGCCACGGCACCGGCCGAGCCGATCGCTCCGCAGAGCGAGGTGGCGTGCCAACCATGTTCGAAGAACTCGGATTGATGGGCTGATTCGTCGTAGCCCGCCATCCCGAGACGCACGACGATCTCGAGACCGACCGCGATCGCCGCCGTGACCCGATCAGGATCGCTGCCGTAGTTCTCGGCCGCCGCCAGAACCGCCGGCACCACCGACGCCGACGGGTGCAGGATCGACGGAAGGTGGGTGTCGTCGTAGTCGAGCGAATGGGCGAGGACGCCGTTGAAGAATGCGGCCGACGTCAACGGCAGTCCGTTGCCCATTCCGACCGCGGTGCATCGACCGATGCCGCCTTGTTGCGACACGAAGTGACGCACGACGGGACTCGTCGACTCTTCGGTCGCGCGAACGCAGATGCCGAGGATGTCGAGCACGCGACCGGGAATGTCGCGCCGCACATCGGCCGGCAATTCTCGCGTCATCGACTCGACGGCGAATCGCCCCAGTCGCCCGACCAATCCGTCCATGCTCGTTGCTCCGTTCATTTCCTGGTGTTCGCCGAGTCGACGAGAGCGAGGGGACGCACCGGGGATCCGGTGGCGCCGATCAGATGCAGCGGCGACATGACGAAAACGAATTCGGCCACCCCGCGTCGGGCCAACTCCTCGAGATCGAGGGTCTCGATGATGTTCACCCCGCGTTCGACCAGCAACACCCGGTGTGCGGGAAGGAGCGCGTGGCCCTGACCCGCCGGTAGACATTCGAACGCGATGGTGTCGGCCCCGACCGCGCGGGGACCCATGTCGGCGAGCCAGCGTGCTCCCGATTCCGAGACTCCGGGAACTCCCGTCTCGCGCCCGACGAACGCAGCGCCATCACTCCACAAACGTCCCCAGCCGGATCGCACGAGAAACACATCACCTTGTCGAGGCTCGACGCCCATGTGCGTGACTGTCTTCTCCAATTCGTCGATGGTGATCTCGTGACCGCCGGGCAGAGTGTCGACCCCGAGACAACCCGCCACATCGAGCAACACACCACGAGCGACGATCGGTGCGATTTCTTCTACACCTTTCCGAGAGAGGCGTCCCCCGCGTTGCACCTCGTCGGCATCGAGGTCTCCGTGTAGACGTCCGCAATGCGACACGTGACCGAGTGCGTCGACGTGCGTGCCCACGTGCGTGCCCGTCACGAGCAGATCATTGGCCGCCGATCCCCCGTCGGCGCGATGAGCATCACCGTGGCGACGCGGCATGGTGATGCGAAACTCCGGATGATTCGGCGACTGCGGCATCCCGAGGAACATCGGTCGCCCGAGGTCGACCACGTCGACGCCGGACAAGAGTTCGCTGACCGATCGCGCGTTCACGCCACGACTCCTTCTTCGCGCAGACGACCGATCGTCGTGGCATCGACGCCGATTTCACCGAGCACCTCGTCGGTGTCGGCACCGAGCCCGCGACCCGTGTGGCGAATCGATCCCGGTGTGTCGGAGAGTCGAAACAGAACGTTCCCCATCAGGAGCGAACCGAAATCGGAGTCGGGCACCTCGGTCAACATCTCCGTGCTCCTCACGTGTTCGTCGGCGACCAGATCGGATGCCTCGTACACGATCGCCACGGCCGCTTCGGCCTTTTCGAAGGCATCGACGACGTCGGCGTGATCGCGTTCGGCGATCCAGTCGGCCACCGCGGTGTCGAGCTCGTCGACGTGCGCCACCCGACCGGCCGCGGTCTCGAACCATTCGTGCTCGGTGAAATCGGGGCGCCCGATCAGACGCATCACCCGGAGAGCGATCGGTGTGGCCGAGGTCGAGATCGCGACCCAACGACCATCGCGGGTGCGATACGTGTTGCGCGGAGCGTTGGCAACGGAACGATTGCCGACCCGTCGTTGCACGCGTCCAGTGAGAGCGAAATCAGTCGGCGCCGGACCGACGGCGGTCATCATCGGCTCGAGCAGTGACACATCGACCACCTGGCCGCGACCCGACACTCGATCGCGGTGGTAGAGCGCCATCATCGTCCCCGACACCGCGGTGAGTCCGGCCAGAGTGTCGGCCAATCCCATGGGGGGAAGCGTGGGCGGACCGTCCGGCTGGCCGGTGACCGCGGCGAACCCCGACATCGGCACGATGGCATCGCGCACGAGCCTGCTGTCGGCCTGCCACACGGCCTCGAACCCCTTCTGCTCGGCGTACTTGGTGTACTCCATGCCCTCG
>JBJTIO010000160.1:0-7497 GCA_046095045.1 Actinomycetota bacterium | reverse complement strand
GGCATCGACACCACGGGCTTCAACATGGTCGACGGATCGGGATTGTCCCGTGAGAACAAGGTGTCCTGCGCCACCATGTTGGCCCTGCTCGGTCGGTACTCGCCCGGAGACGTCCTGGTTTCGGCAATGGCCGTCGCGGGTCAGACCGGAACCCTCGACGCGTACTTCTCGGGGACATCGCTCGAGAACCGACTCACCGCCAAGACGGGTTCGTTGACCGACGTGAAAGGACTCGTCGGTTTCGTGCCGGTCGATGGTGGTTCGGTGATCCGATTCGCGTTGCTGCTCGAATCGTCCGGAATCGACGATGACGCGTCATTCCGACCGATCTGGGAGCAACTCCTCGGGGAGGCTCTCGCCGATTATCCGTCGGGGCCGACCGTCGATCAGATGCTCCCGGCGCCCGTCGCTCCGCAATGACGTCCTTCGATGACTTTCCGATGTTCCCGCTCGGACAGCCCTTGCTTCCGGGCGCATTGCTGCCCCTGCAAGTGTTCGAGTCGCGATGTTTGGCGCTCATGAAGAGCTGTCTCGAGATGGATGAGCCGATGTTCGGTGTCGTGATGATCGAACGGGGTCGCGAGGTCGGTGGAGGAGACGAGAGATCCTCGATCGGCACACTCGCTCGGATCGTCGACATCGCATCATTCGATGACGGACGTCTCGCGGTGACGACCGTGGGCGCCGAGCGACTGCGCGTGATCGTCTGGCACGACGATGCCCCTTACCCGCGCGCCCGAATCGAAACATGGCCCGATGAGTTCGATGGCGAAGTCGACGAAGAGGATGTGGCGCAACGTGTCGTTGCCTTGCGCACGACGCTCGATCTCGTCGAACGGCTCGGCGGTCCGACCTCCGATATCCCCGATCTCTCGGGCCTCGATGCGACGATGGCGACGCATGCTCTCGGCACTCTGGCGCCACTCGGGGCCGCCGATCGTCATCGGCTGTTGGCGGCGTCCGGTCCGCGGGCGCGACTGTGCGTCTTCGATGACGCGCTGGCCGAGGTCACCGACGCGATGCGATTCCGGCTCGGGACCTGACCTCGGCGAGGTGGGGTTTTGGCGTTCCGGTGCTAGAAAATAGGGGTGTCGTCCGTCGAACGAACCCCTTCTCGTCGTGACTCGGCCAGCGTCGGAGACGTGGTCGACCTCGTCAAGGAGTATGCCCGACAGGAGACCCTCGGCCCGCTGAAGGGTGCCGGGCGTTGGCTCGCCCTCGGAAGCTTGGGGGCGACGTTCATCGGTCTCGGACTCGTGATGATGTTGCTCGGAGTTTTGCGCCTGCTGCAGACCGAGACCGATGCGTTCGATGGCGGATTCAGTTGGGTGCCCTACGTCGTGGTGTTGGTGGCGTGCGTGCTCTTGTCGGTCGTCGCATTGTCGCGCGTCAAGAAGGCGACACTCGGAAAAGAACCCGGTCGAAAGGGAGGCGCATCATGACCGCCGAACGCGTTTCGCGCGAGGACATCGAAAAGAAGTTGCGAGCACTCCAGGGCGACGTGCAAGGCAAGGTCGATGACCGTCGTTCATCCCTGTTCGCGATTGCTGGGGGAGTCGGAGTTGCTCTCGTCATCGTCTTTTTCCTCCTCGGTCGCCGCAGCGGACGCCGTCGCTCGACGGTCGTGGAAGTCCGGCGTTTCTGATCCGTGGCACTCCTGTCGTATCTCCGTACGCGTAGCCTGAAGGACGGCTTTGGCCGTGGACGTCGCGGTTGGTTCGCCGTCGGCGTGGTGGTCTGGGGCGCGCGACTCCTGCGTCGTTTGGTGGCGCGGCGGTCCGAGTCGCTATCGCAGGAAAAACTGAAGCCCGGTGAATCGGTGACCATCACCGCCATTGCTCCGGTGCGTGGCCGTCGTCGATGAAGGTGATATTGCGCAACCCTCGCCGCGAGATCGAGGTGGTCGGTCGCCGTCGGGTGCACGCGTTGCTCGCCGAACTCGACCTGGCCCGTGAGGCGCACTTGGTGATCCGGAACGGCGTTCTCGTGCCCGGCGACGCCGAACTCGATGCGGACGACGTCATCGAGGTGCGTCCGGTGATTTCGGGCGGTGCCTGACATGAAGTGTCGGGTCTGCCGAGGGGCCGCGATCATCGATCTTCCGCGTCACAACGCGAATTTTTGCGCCGAGCACTTCGTTCAGATGTGTCGTCGACAGGTCGAGAAAGCCATTCACGATCACCGTATGTTCGACAAGGATGATCGCATCCTCGTCGCGGTGTCGGGTGGCAAGGACTCACTCGCGGTGTGGGATGTGTTGGTCGACCTCGGCTACCAGGCCGACGGGTTGTACATCGCATTGGGAATCGGCGAATACAGCGAGGAGTCGCGCGAATACGCCGAGAAGTTCGCCGCCGCACGGGGTCTCGACCTGCGCGTGGTGTCTTTGCGCGACGACTACGGTTACGACATACCGACGGCCACTCGCGCCACGGGCCGAGTTCCGTGTTCGGCGTGCGGCATGAGCAAACGACATTTGTTCGATCGCGCCGCGGTCGAAGGCGGTTACGACGTCGTCGTCACCGGGCACAATCTCGATGACGAAGCCGCGGTCTTGTTCGGGAATGCTCTCCGGTGGGACGTCGAATATTTGGCCCGGCAGTTGCCGGTGCTTCCGGCTCGCCACGGTTTCCCGCGCAAGGCCAAGCCCCTCATCAGGCTGAGCGAACGCGAGATGGCGGCGTGGTGCATCGTGCGGGGGATCGACTACATCGTCGAGGAGTGCCCGATGGCCGAAGGAAATCGTCACCTCGGCTACAAGGAGGCGCTGAACGCTCTCGAGGAGCGTTCGCCGGGAACGAAGGCGTCGTACTACCTCGGCTTTCTCGAACGTATGGCACCACTGTTGAGCGAGTTGGCGGCTGAGGACCGAGTCCGCCCCTGCGTGCGTTGTGGGGCCGCAACGGGAGCAACCAACGAATCGGTCTGCGCATTCTGCCGTTTGGTGGAAAAGTCGGCCGCGCACGAACCAGTGTCCGTGGAAGTCTTGTTGCGACCGAAGCGTCGAGGGAACAAGGTGGTGACCAAGTGAGCGACTTCGCCTACGGAGACAAGGTGTTGCTGATCGACGGCAAGCAACGTAGGTACCTCATCACTTTGGCCGAGGGGGCCGAGTTCCATAGTCACGCCGGATTCGTCGCCCATGCCGAGATCGCCGGCTGCTCCGAAGGCACTCGGGTGCAATCCACCAAGGGTGCTCGCTACATCGCATTGCGTCCGACGCTCGAGGACTTCGTCGTCGAAATGCCCCGAGGTGCGCAGGTCATCTATCCCAAGGATCTCGCGCCGATCTGCATGTTGGCCGACATCGGACCGGGAGTGCGGGTTCTCGAGAGCGGAGTCGGGTCGGGCGCACTGTCGATGACCATGCTGCGCTATGGCGCGCACGTGACCGGCTACGAACTTCGGGAGGATTTCGCCAACCGTGCGGTCACCAACGTGCGATCGTTCCTCGGCGAGGGCGTCCTCGATCGGTACGACGTGCAGGTGAGAGATTGTTACGAGGGAATCGACACGGCAGATATCGATCGTGTGGTGCTCGATCTACCCGAGCCATGGCAGGTGGTGCCCCATGCGCAACGAGCGATGCGCCCGGGCGGCATTTTGGTGGCGTACACGCCGTCGATCACTCAGGCGGCTCAGACGCGCGACGCCATGGCATCACCATCGTGGACCGGCACCCGCACGATCGAAGTGCTGCACCGCGGTTGGTACATCGAAGGACAAGCCGTGCGACCGGATCACCGCATGGTGGCCCACACTGGCTTTTTGACCGTCGGCCGATTGCTCGGCGCCTAGATCAGGGCTCGATGAAGATGCACTCGCCGGGGCACTCCTCGGCGGACTCGATGACACCATCGAGCTGACCGTCGGGAATGTTGGCGAGACCCTCGGCGCCCTGGGGGTTGCCCTTGGCGGTCGCGAAAACCTTCGAGCCTTCCTTCACGTAGGCCAAGCCGTCGTCCAACAGAGTGAAGACGTCGGGGGCGATCTCCTCGCAGAGTCCGTCGCCGGTGCAGAGATCCTGATCGATCCAGACCTTCATGTGTGCTCGCTTGCTCCTCGTGAAATGGGGCAGACCACGTCGCACGTGACCCGACGTCGCTGGTGCTCGCGACGTCCCCCCACTGTACAGGGTCGAGCCCGTCGAAGGGGAACCGTGACCGGAGACATCGTGACTCGCGGCCACGCCCCGACCATCGATTCGATGCCGGTGTAGTTTTTGTCGCAGGAGGTGCCCATGAGTCCCGATCAATCCGGGGGAGAGACGAGCGAAATCGAGCACCTCCGGGGTGCTCTCGCCGTCCTCGAGGTCGAGGTGGCCAACCTGCGCCGTCGTCTGAGCGATGCGCCCAAGCGGATGCGTCAGCTCGAGGAGCGCCTCCTCGAGACGAAGGGTCTCCTGGCTCAAGAGGTCGAGAAGAACGAGAAGTTGAGCCATGCGCTGCGCGGGGCCCGCGAGAACATCGCTTCACTTCGCGACGAGGTCGACAAACTCTCGCAACCGCCGTCGGCCTACGGCGTGGTGGTGGGCAAGAACGACGACGGAACGGTCGACGTTCTCACGAGTGGTCGCAAGATGCGCGTGAATCTGCATCCGGAGATCGACATCGACACCCTGTCGCGCGGTGCCGAAGTGGTGCTCAACGAGAGTTTCAATGTGGTCACGGCCCGCGCCGCCGAGGGTGCCGGCGACGTCGTCACGATCCGCGAGATCCTCGACGATGGTGTGCGGGCGATCGTCGTCGGTCGCACCGACGAGGAGATCGTCTGCGAGTTGGCCGACTCGCTGCGCGGAGTTCACCTGCGATCGGGCGACACCGTGCGGCTCGATCCCCGTTCGCATCTTTTGCTCGAGAAGTTGCCTCGACCCGAGGTGGAGGACCTGCTTCTCGAAGAGGTGCGCGACATCAGTTACGCCGACATCGGTGGTCTCGACGGGCAAATCGAGCAGATCGCGGACGCGGTCGAGCTGCCCTTCCTCCATCACGATCTGTTCGCCGAACATGCCTTGCCCGCGCCGAAGGGGATCCTCTTGTACGGCCCTCCTGGTTGCGGCAAGACGCTCATCGCCAAGGCGGTCGCGAACAGCCTCGCTCGCAAGGTCGCCACGCGCACGGGTGACGAGAAGGGACGCAGTTACTTCATCAACATCAAGGGTCCCGAACTGCTCAACAAGTACGTCGGCGAGACCGAGCGTCAGATTCGACTCGTTTTCCAGCGGGCCCGTGAGAAGAGCGAGGAAGGTTGGCCGGTCATCGTCTTCTTCGACGAGATGGATTCTATGTTCCGCACGCGCGGAACAGGAATCTCGTCCGACATGGAGTCGACGATCGTTCCGCAGCTTTTGGCCGAGATCGATGGAGTCGAGGGCCTGCGCAACGTCATCGTGATCGGCGCGACCAATCGTGAGGACCTCATCGACCCGGCGATTCTTCGACCGGGACGACTCGACGTGAAGATCAAGATCGAACGACCGAACGAAACGGCCGCTCGCCAGATCTTCGCCCGTTACTTGACCGTCGATATCCCCATTGCTGACGCCGAGGTCGCCGAGCGCGGATCACCGGAAGCGGCCGTGTCGGCGATGATCGACGCCACGACCGAGATGATGTACCGCACCGACGAGTCCAATCGTTTCCTCGAAGTCACGTACGCGAATGGCGACAAAGAAGTCCTCTTCTATCGCGACTTCTCCTCGGGCGCGATGATCGAGAACATCGTGAGACGAGCGAAGAAATTGGCCATCAAGCGGGTCATCGCGGGAGGTGCGCGCGGAGTGTGCACGCAGGACCTGATCGATTCCATCCGGCAGGAGTTCCGTGAGCACGAGGATCTTCCCAACACGACCAACCCCGATGACTGGGCGAAGATCTCCGGAAAGAAGGGTGAGCGGATCGTCTTCATTCGCACTCTCGTGAACGAAGGTCGTTCCGCCGATGGGGTGGCCGGCGGTCGCGCCATCGAGCGCAGCGCGACCGGCCAGTACCTCTGATCGACACCATGGCGATTCGCAAGGTCTGCGGCATCGAGACCGAATACGGAATTCTCGTCAGAGGGGGAGAGTCGAATCCGGTCGCGGCGTCGTCGGTTCTCATCAACGCCTATGTGAACGAGCGACGGATCGATTGGGACTTCGAGAACGAAACACCGGGGGTTGACGCCCGAGGGTTCTCCTACGAGGATGCCCTCGCTCCGGAGGTCGAATCGCATCTGGTGAACGCGGTCCTGACCAACGGTGCTCGCTACTACGTCGATCATGCCCATCCCGAGATCTCCACGCCCGAATGCTCCGACGCATTCCAGGCTCTCGTGTTCGACCGTGCCGCCGAGGAGATCGTCCGTCGTTCGATGGCTCTGGCCGCGCCGCTCCTGCCCGTCGGCGCCGAATTGCTGATTCACAAGAACAACAGCGACGGAAAGGGCAACAGTTACGGCTGCCACGAGAACTTCCTCGTCGCCCGCGAGACACCGTTCGGGCGGCTCGTCAGCCAAATCACTCCGCACTTCGTGACCCGACAGATCTTTTGCGGTGCGGGCAAGGTGGGTAGCGAAGCACCCGGCCATGCGTCGGACGACGTCGAGTACCAGATCAGTCAACGCGCCGATTTCTTCGAGGAGGAAGTTGGACTCGAGACCACGCTGAAACGTCCGATCGTGAACACGCGGGACGAGCCGCATTGTGATCCTCAGAAATATCGACGCCTCCACGTGATCGTTGGCGACGCGAACATGTCCGAAGGTGCGACCCTCCTCAAACTCGGGACGACCAGCATCGTGCTCGCGATGATCGAGGACGGCTGTTTCGGGGATGATCTCGCTCTCGCTCACCCCGTTCCGGCAATTCGTCAGGTGAGTCACGATCCGACTCTCACTCGGACCGTTCTGATGCAGGATGGCCGTCGCCTCACCGCTCTCGACGTTCAATGGTCGATCTTCGAACGCGCGGTCGACTATCTCGAACGGTTCGGAGATGATTGCGTGGGTACAGCAGCGGCAACATTGGTGATGTCGCTGTGGGAAGAGGTCCTGGGCGGTCTCGGGGGAGATCGTTCGTCGGTCGCCGACGTCGTCGACTGGGTGGCCAAGGAGCGTCTGATCGATGCCTACTCCGCACGCCACTCGGTGCCACGCGGCGACAGTCGTCTGCGGGCGATCGATCTGCAGTATCACGACATGCGCCCGGGCAAGTGCCTCGCCGACAAGGTGGGCCTTCGGCGCTTCACCACAGTCGAGGAGGTGGCCCGTGCGGTCGATCATCCGCCGGAGACGACACGGGCCTACTTCAGGGGGGAATGTCTTCGTCGTTGGCCGAACGATGTCGTCGCGGCCAACTGGGACAGCATGGTGTTCGATGTCGGACGACTGTTTCTGCTTGTGCACGCGTTCAGCCATGGCAACTCCTCGTCCCCATCCTGCCACCTGATCGGGCGGCCCGTCACCTTCAGGACCCGAGTCGTTCGATCAGATCGGCAATCGATGTACTCGCGTCGAGCA
>JBJTIO010000159.1:0-2525 GCA_046095045.1 Actinomycetota bacterium | reverse complement strand
GGCTGCGTCCGTTACGGGGGGATCGGGCTTTCGCCGCCGCCGAGCGCATCGACGAGCGCGCGTTCGACGCCGAATGGAATCTCGACGCCGGAGGCATTCGCGAGGCGTGCGAAGCGACCCCCGCTCATCGCATCCGGTTGGCGCTCACAGCCAACGACGAACCGGCCGGCTACATGATCACGGGCCGCAACGGAGCGGCGGGCTTCGTGCAGCGTTTGGCGGTCGACCCCACGCACGAGGGGCAAGGCGTCGCAACTTCGTTGATTCTCGACGGACTGCGCTGGTTGCGCAGACATCGGGTCGACGACGTGTTGATCAACACCCGCCTCGACAACGAACGCGCTCTTGCTCTGTATCGACGTCTCGGCTTCGTCGATATGAGCGAGACTTTGAGCGTGCTCCAACTCGATCTCGGTGAACGATCGGGGACGCGATGAGACGGGCCCTCGCAACGATGCTGATGGTTCTCGGTGTCGCAGGATTTGCACCCGTGTCGCCGACGTCCGCGGCGTCTCCGACACTCGGGGTGCTGGTCAGTCAGGACGAATACGTCGCTGGTATCGAAGGCGCGATCCTGCGGGTGACCGTGTCGGCACAGGATCTACCCAGTGACGGCTCGATCTCGATCACGTCGTATCGACCGGTCAAGACCAGAGCATCGATCCGTGAAGTGCTGTCGGGCGACCTACCCAGCGTCGTCGACACGGTGCTCATCGACGCCGTCGACGTTCCGCGTGACGATGCCGGATATCTCGCCATCGAGGTCCCCATCGAGATCAATGGACGCACCACATCCAGCCTGCAAATGGCGGCCACGGGGGTGTACCCGGTGTCGGTCGGTGTCGTCGTCGACAAGAAAGTGGTCGATCAGATCGTCACCTTCGTCGAGCGTCTCCCGATCGACGTTTCGGCACCGAGTGGACACGAGCCCCTGCAAGTGGCGGTCATCACCGGCATCGCAGGACCGATCTCATTAAAGCCCGACTTCTCCACCGAAATCGACGCTGTGGCACTCGATCACACGAACGCAATGGTCGACACGCTCGAGGACCTCGACATGATCCCGATTTCGATCGTGGCTCGTCCTGAGTGGATCGATGCCCTCGCGGGTCTCGGCGACGAAGGCACCGCGATTCTCGCACGAATCGATGCACTGCAATCGGTACAGGTGCTTTCATCGACCTATGTCGACGTGTCCCCGGACGAGTTGATCTCGCAAGGAATCCCCGACGTGATGCTCTCGCAATTACGACGCGGAGAGGACACGGTCGGGGCACGCCTTCCGACGCTCGGAACGAACCGCGACACCTACTTCGCGACATCCCGCCTCACCGCTGAATCAGCCACACTCGTGAGAGACTTGGGTTTCCGTTCGATTCTGCTCACCCCCGACGCCCAAAACGCGACGGCGAACGGAGCGTTCTTCTTCGCCGATACCACGCGCATGGTCCGCATGGCCTTCGCCGGTGGTTCGATCGACACGGCCGTCGCGGACCCCTATCTCGCGGCCACCATGACCACCGGCTCACAACCCGGCGCTGATCCCTATCTTGCGGCTCAACGCATACTGGCGGAGATCAAGGTGATCCGGGGTGAATTCGAGGCGGCCGAGGAGTCGCTCGCGGGACGCACCATCTTCCTCACAACGAGCGACGGCACACCACCGAGTCCGAATCTGATCGCTGCCTTGGTGGATTCGTTGGCCACCGAACCCGAATTGTTTCTCACGACGGTCGATGATGCGTTGCGGTCGACCGAACTCGGATTCGTCGATGGTCAGGTTGTGACGGTCGAACTGCCGAAAAACGTCGTGTCGAACTATCCAGCAATGGCCGAGTCCGTTGGTCGTCTGCGCGACCGCATCGACGCGTTCACTCCGATGTTGCCCGACGGTGATGTGCGGGTCGAGATGTGGCGTTCCTTGCTGGAGATCCTCCCCGATCGATCCCTCGACACGACCGACCGAGAGGAATACGTGCAGGCCGTCGAAGCGAAAACCCGTGCCATCTCCGACTCGATCGTTCTTCCCTCCTCGACCACCTTCACGCTCGGGAGTCGCGACAGTTCGATCCGAATCACTCTGCGCAACGATGGCGATTCCGACCTGCGAGTGCTGGTTCGGCTCACCAGCTCGAAATTGCGCTTTCCGACTCAGAGCGACCCCGTTCTGCTTCCCGCCGGAACCACGACCAGCATCGAGGTTCCGGTCGAAGCGCGGTCGAACGGCCGATTTCCGGTCGTAATGCAGTTGCTCACGCCCGATGGGTCTGTCGTGATCGGGGCCCCCATCACCTTCACCGCTCGGGTGAACGCCCTCGCCGGTTTGGGACAACTGGTGACCGGAATCGCCCTGCTCCTGCTGGTCTCCTGGTGGATTCATCACCTCCGTCGCGAGCGTCGACGGCGCGAAGAGCAGGTGGGAGACACCGCGACGCGTCATCCGAGCACCGAACGGCTCGGGTCGTGACGAACTAATCTGCGCCGGTGACCTCTTCCGTTCGCATCATCACCGACAGTGCCTGTGA
>JBJTIO010000158.1:0-8908 GCA_046095045.1 Actinomycetota bacterium | reverse complement strand
CCGGGACGCGCGACACCGACGAGAGCATTGAGATTCGCACCGTCGACGTACACCTGACCGCCGCCGGCGTGAACCAGGCGACAGATCTCCGAAATGCCATCCTCGAACACGCCGTGCGTCGAGGGATACGTCACCATGATCGCCGCGAGTCGCGAACCAGTCTCCTCGATCTTCGTTCGCAAGTCGACGAGATCGACGTTGCCATCGTCATCACAAGCAACGACGACCACCGACATTCCGGCCATCACCGCACTCGCGGCGTTGGTGCCGTGGGCACTTGACGGAATGAGGCACACGGTGCGATCGAGATCGCCGCGTGAACGGTGATACGCGCGTATCGCCAAGAGTCCGGCGAACTCGCCCTGACTACCGGCGTTCGGTTGCAGGCTCACGGCGTCGTAGCCGGTGATCGTCACGAGCATGCGTTCGAGGTCGGAGATCAGTTCGCGGTATCCGATCGTCTCGTCGTCGTCCGCGTACGGATGCACATCGGCGAACTCGGTCCACGTGATGGGCTCCATCTCGGTCGTTGCATTCAACTTCATCGTGCATGAGCCGAGGGGAATCATCGTTCGGTCAAGCGCCAGGTCCTTGTCGGCGAGGCGTCGCAGGTAGCGCAACATCTCGTGTTCGGTGCGGTGCGACGAGAAGACTTTGGCCGTGAGCAACGGCGTCTCGCGACGAGCGACGCCGATCATTCCGTCGTCGTGCACATCGACATCGAGGCCCGGACCGAACAACGCCGCCACCATGCCCAGATCATCGATCGTCGTGGTCTCGTCGACGGTGATGCTCACCGTGTCGGCGTCGACACGACGGATGGCGAAACCTCGTTCGCGCGCCGTCGCACACAGGTCGTCGGCGCTTTCGGGGACACGCACCGCAACCGTGTCGAACCAGGTCTCGTTGACCACGGTGAACCCGTGCTCGCGGACGTGTCGAGCGAGGATCGACGCCAACCGGTGAACACGACCAGCGATACGACGTAGTCCGCTCGCGCCGTGCCAGCACGCGTAGAGACCCGCCATGTTGGCAAGCAACGCTTGAGCCGTGCAGATGTTGCTCGTCGCCTTCTCTCGGCGGATGTGCTGCTCGCGGGTCTGCAAGGCGAGGCGCAACGCGGGACGACCGGCGGTGTCGGTGCTGACCCCCACGAGTCGACCCGGCAGGCTGCGGGCCAAGGATTCGGTGGTCGCCATGAACGCGGCGTGCGGTCCGCCGAATCCCATGGGCACGCCGAAGCGTTGGGCGGACCCGACGACGATGTCGGCTCCGAGCGAGCCGGCTGATGCGACGAGAACACTCGCCAGCGGATCGGTCGACACCACGGCCACGGCACCCGCCGCCTTCACCCGGTCGATGTGCGGTGACGGATCGGCGAGCGATCCACTCGACGTCGGATACGAGAAGAGCGCACCGAAACAATCGTTCGCCTCCTCCCGCGATCCGATGTGCAGACGAATGGCCAACGGCTCGGCGCGTGTGGCGAGGACGGCGAGAACCTGCGGGTGGGTGTCGGCCTCGACGAAGAAGACATCGCTCGAAGATTTCGACGCCCGACGAGCCATCGTCATTGCCTCGGCGGCCGCGGTCGCCTCGTCGAGCAACGACGCATTGGCGATGGGGAGACCGGTGAGGTCGATCACCATCGTCTGGTAGTTCAACAACGCCTCGAGGCGGCCCTGACTGATCTCTGGTTGGTACGGGGTGTAGGACGTGTACCACGCCGGATTCTCGAGCACGTTGCGACGCAGCACCGGGGGAGTGATGGTTCCGTGGTATCCCATACCGATGAAGCTGCGTCGCGGCGCATTGAGTGACGCGAGCCGACGCAACGCCGCAGTCACGTCGGTCTCGGTCATCGCCTCGGGAAGATCGAGGTCGTCGCGATGGCGAATCGACTCGGGAACGGTTGCATCGATCAGTTCCGCGACGGAGGACACGCCGATCACCGTCAGAATGTCGGTGAGGGCGGCGTCGTCGAGCGTGCCGATGTGGCGCGACACGAATTCATCGTCGAAGTTGGACAAGTGGGTCATGGAAGCCTCCGTAGGTTCTGCTTCCCCCGCTGTCTCTCCACCAAGGTGGGCCTGAGAGCTTCGATCGTGAGATCTTTCCCCGTCGGCGTGGGCGAGCCCACTTTCCAGCGTTGTCTCACCCGTCCGGTCCGGTGGCCTGAGAGATTCCGGGGAGGTTGCTCCTTCGGCGCCTCGGTGCTGGCGGCACCGCTGCTCTCCCGGTCGGGTTCAACGACACCCGCACCGTAGTGCGTCCTCGGAAGAGGGCGGGTGACCGACGACTAGTTTCTTCGCATGACTCCCACCACACCCCTCGACGCCGCCCGCCGTTTGGCCGAACCAGTTGGTCGTCTCGGCGGGGGATTCATGCTCGATCCCGAAGTGTTGGGAGCGGGCAAGGCCGCCGGGTATCCGAACGGCTTCGTGTACTACGTGATCGGCCGCGGCGGAGTTCTCGGAGATGTGGCGGCCGACGTGGTCAGCAGTGCCTTTGGGTTCTTCGCGCCGAGCCTCGTCGCGACCATGTGGTCGGGAGGCATCGAACCCGCTCGGGCCGGAGCCGATCGATACACCGAAGGCTGTCAGCAGTGGGGTCGGAGCCGACTCTCCGGCTTCGACGGGGCCACGCGCCTCGCCGATCTCCTCGCTCGGGTGATCGATGCGGCCGATGCGAGCGGCTTGTCCCTATTCGCCGGTTGGCGCGCGCAGCCGCGTCCGAACGACGACGTCGCGCGTTGCTACCAACTGGTGCACGTTCTGCGCGAGCTTCGTGGTTGCGTCCATCTCATCGCGGTGTTGGCCACGGGTCTCACGCCGCTCGAAGCGATCATCGCGAACCCGAACGGTGGAGCGGCCGCGGCGGTGCGATTCGGCTGGAACGGCGAGATGCCGGTCGCCCGTCCCGACGACTTCGCACGCGCCGAGGAACTCACGAATCGATTGATGGCGCGCCACCTCGGAATCCTCGACAGTGCCGAACTCGACGATCTGGTGCGCCTCGCCACCGAAGCCAACGAACGAGCGTTTCGTCCCGAACGTCCGTCGTGATCGTCGATCAGCGGGCGGCCTTGGTCGCCTCGTAGTCGGCGATCGCTGTGAGTTGGGCACCCAAGGTGGCATCCACCCAACGCGAGCCGGCACCGACCACCTTGTCGTAGCTCGCCTGTGGTCCGGCCAATTGACCGGTGAAGTGCGGCATCACCCGTTCCGCGAACAACTCGTAACTCCGCAAGGTCTGGTGCCAGTCGGCGATGTCGGCACCGAGGAACAAGTAGCACCCGAAACCGCCGGTCTTCTCCTGAAGTCGTTCGATCTGAGCGATGGCCATCTCGGGTGTACCGATCACCATGCGCCCCGTTTCGTTCGCCTGATCGACGAACTCGTCGATGTCGGTCGGAGGCGGCGGACCGTTCGGATCGCCGACCGGGATGATGTGACTGAGATAGTCCCACACCCACTGCAGTCCGTAGCGACAGTTCTCCTTGGCCTGCTCGACCGTTTCGGCGATGTGCATCGGACCCATGAGCCGCGCCTTCGATCGATCGACGACGTGTCCGTGACGCGCCGCTTCGTCCTCCCACACCTTCAGGTTGTAGTCGAGCATCTGGAACGCGGCGGGTTCGGTCGCCGCGATCGAAATGAGACCGACTCCGTACTTGCCGGCGAGTTTCGATCCGGACGGGGACACCGATGAAGCCACGGCGATGTCGAAGTTGCTGTACGGCTTTACTTGCAACACGGCCTCCTGGCACGTGTACCAGTCGGTGGTTTCGGTGACGGTCTCGCCGCGGAACAAGCGCATCATCACGTCGAGCGACTGCTCCATGCGCGGTCGCTGAGTCATGGGGTCGATGCCCAGCATGTACGCGTCGGACGTGAGTTGGCCGGGTCCGGCGCCGAACATCATCCGACCGCGCGTGAGGTGATCGAGCATCACGATGCGGTCGGCGAGCATGAACGGATGGTGATAGGGGAGCGAGTTGACTCCCGTGCCCAGCTTGATGTGCTTGGTTCGCTCGGCGGCGGCGGCGATCATCACCTCCGGCGACGCGATCAGTTCGCTTCCCGCCGAATGGTGCTCGCCGATCCACGCCTCGTGGTAGCCGAGACGATCGAGGTGCTCGAGCAACTGCAGGTCGCGATGGAGTGCGAGGGTCGGGTTGACGCCCGTCTTGTGCATGGGCGGCATGAAGATTCCGAAGCGAAGACTCATGTTGTCTTCGTATCACATTCGGACGCGATCGCGCCCGAAATCATTCGACGGTGCCGTACGCTCCCGCACCGCCTCGCCGTTCTCCGATCGTGCCGACGGCGTCGCTGAGATCGGCGACGAAGGAGTCGATCGTCGTCGCATGCGACGCATTGACCGTGCAGTGCAGCGACGGGGGAGGGTATTGACGATCGAGGTACCACCCGCGACGAGCGAGTTCGTCGGCCACCGCGAAGATGTCGAGATCATCCGGGTTCACGGCACCGAACGAGAGAAGGGTCGATTCGGGTCGCGCGCGCAGCCGCAATCCGTCGATGCGCCCGATCGAGTCCGCGAGGTGCAGACACGCTCGACGGGCTTTGTTCGTCAGTTCGAGATAGCCGTCATCGCCGAGAAGATTCATAACCGCCCACGCCGCGGCCATGGGACCACCGCTCTTCGTTCCGAGGACTCCCGACGATCCGTACTTACCTCCGAGCCAGTTGTCGGTCACGAAGGTCTGGTCGGCGCGCAACTTCTTGTCGCGATGGACGATCACCGACGCACCCTTGGCGGTGTACCCGTACTTGTGCAGATCGACCGAGATGCTCGTGACGCCCTCGACCGAGAGATTCCACGGCGCGACAATCTCCCCGAGGCGTTCCATGTACGCCAGAGTCACGCCACCCATGCAGGCATCGACGTGGCAGTTGATGTCGCGACGGGCCGCGATCGCGGCGAGCGCGGGACTCGGATCGATGACGCCTTGCGGATACTGCGGAGCTGATCCAACCACGAGCACGGTCTCGTCGTCGCACGCCGCTTCCATTGCTTCCGGAACGGCACGCCAGTCGTCTCCCACCGCCACCCGCCGGGCCTCCACTCCGAAGTAATCGCAACCCTTCTCGAACGCGGCGTGAGCCGACGTGGGAAGAACGACGTTCGGCCGAGTGATGCCACGTTCCCGTCGACCCCGCTCGCGCGCGGCCTTCACTGCCATGAGCAAACTCTCGGTACCGCCACTCGTCATGAAACCGGCCGCACTCGGTCCACCGCCCACCCAGTCGGTCACCCGCTGAACGACCTCCGACTGGAAGCGACGAAGGCTGGGGAAGGCGTCGGTGTTCAAACCGTTCGCCGACGAGTACATCGCGTGCGCGCGCTCGGCGACGGCATCCACTTCGGCGGACGCGAAGTAGGCGAGCGAGAACACCCGACCGTCCTTGATCGCCACGTCGTCGGCACCGGCCATTCGCACCTGATCGAGAACCTCGAGAGCACGGGGGCTGAGTTCCATGGTCACTACCGTAGACGCATGACCGAAGGTGCGACTCCCCGCCAACCGCTCGTGACCGCCGCCGAACTCAATGCGCATCTGCGCTCGCTCTTCGGCAACGACATGCTCGGCCTCACCTCCGACATGGTGACCGAGATGGAGTACGGAATGGTTCTCACGTCGATGGACGTGGGGGAGAAGCAGCTCCGTCCCGGTCGCATCATCAGCGGGCCCACCGTCTTCGCCGCCTGCGATGCGGCACTGTTCTACGCCTGCCTGTCCGTGCACGGCCTCGACATGATGATGCTCACGAGCGACATGCAGATCCGCTTCCTGCGGCCCGCCAAGGGAACGCGTCTTCAAGCGCGGGGCCGCATCCTCAGCGTCGGCAGCAAACTGATCACTGGTCAGGTCGTCGCCTTCACCGACGATGAGAGTCGACCCGTCGCGGTGGCACAGGGCTCGTGCGTACCACCGAAGAAGGCATCCCCAACGTGATGATCTAGGGTGCGATCATGACCGAACGCACCAAGCCCGTCGTCGAGATCCCCTCCGGCGAACCGCCCACCGAACTCGTCATCGAAGACCTGATCGTCGGAGACGGCGCCGAGGCCGTGGCCGGCAAGCGACCCGAGATGCACTACGTGGGTGTCGCATGGAGCACCCAGCGCGAGTTCGACTCCTCGTGGAACCGCAACGAAACGTTCGACTTCCGGCTCGGCGCCGGCGAGGTGATCGCGGGCTGGGACAGGGGAGTCGCGGGAATGCGCGTCGGCGGACGTCGTCGACTCACCAGTCCTCCCGATCTCGGCTACGGCTCGCGCGGTGCGGGCGGCGTGATCAAGGGCAACGAGACTCTCGTCTTCGTCGTCGATCTCGTCTCGGTGCGCTGAGAAGAGGCCAGGGGAAGAGAGCCCGATCAGATCGGTTCTGGCGTCATTCCTTATGTGTCATAACGGGTATTATGGGCAGAAGTGTCGAATGATTGAGAGCCTCAGGATGATCCCACCGTGCGGTTCCTCAGCGGCTGGGCCGCCTCCATCAGCCAGTCCAACGCCTCACGCAAACTTTTCACTGTCGCCTTGCCCGCACGGAGTTCGCGCTCGGTGTCATCGACGGCGCACGCCAGCACGTACAGATCGTCGTACAGCCGATCGAGTTCGGCGCGCGCCACGATCAATTCGTCCTCGCTGATCTTCAGCTCACGCGCCCGTTGACGCGCGACCCAATCCCATTGACGGCACGCCTGGGCGCAGAAGGCCTTGGGGCGCCCCGGACCCTCACGGGCGGGCAGGACCCGCCGACACCATCGACAGCGCTCCACTGTCCGCCCCCGACCCCCTACGATTGATTTCGTCATGACGTTATTCTGACGCATTGGGGTTAATGAGTGGTGGACGGGTGCGACGTTGCGTCGCGTCCGACAGACTCGGCGCATGCTCGTCGCACCGATTCACCGCTTCGCGAGCGACAACAACGCCACGGTGCACCCCGAGGTGCTGCGTGCGATCGCCGAATGCAACGTCGGCCATGCCGTGGCGTACGGCGACGATCCCTGGACGGCTCGGGCCCAGAGCGACTTCGACGAGCTCTTCGATTGCGACACGGTCGCTCTCATGGTCTGGAACGGCACCGGAGCCAATGTTCTCGGTCTGGCCAGTTCGCTCTCCCCCGGCGGGGCAGTGGTGTGCACCGACTGCGCGCACATCAACGTCGACGAGACCGGAGCACCCGAACGAATCCTCGGTGCCAAGTTGATCGACGTTCCCGCCCGTGATGGTCGACTCTCCCCCGATCAGATCCGAGCACTCGCGCACCAGATCGGCGTCGTGCACCATGTGCAGCCGCGCGTGGTGTCGATCACCCAAAGCACCGAATGGGGCACGTTGTACTCGATCGACGAGATTCGCGCGGTGTGCGACGTCGCGCACGACATGGGGCTCTTCGTGCACCTCGACGGGGCTCGTATCGCCAACGCCACGGCGGCCCTCGGAGGCACCCGCGAGACGCTCCGATCCTTCACGACCGATGTCGGTGTCGATGTGGTCTCGTTCGGCGGCACGAAGAACGGAATGATGCATGGCGAGGCCGTGATCTTCTTGAACACCGCCCTCGCCGAGCACGCCGGGTACGTGCGCAAGCAGATCACCCAACTCCCGTCGAAGGTGCGCTACATCTCGGCTCAGTTCTCGGCTCTGCTCGCCAACGACCTGTGGTTGACCACCGCACGACACGCCAACGACATGGCAGTTCGCCTGCACGCGGCGGTCGCCAACCGGTCCGATCTGACGGTCGGCGCTCCCGCGGTCAACAGCCTCTTCCCCGCCTTCTCCCCCGACCTCGATCCAGCCCGAGTCGAGGCGCTGCGCGATTGGTCGTACTTCTACGACTGGGATCCCCACCAACGCCAGGTCCGCTGGATGACCTCCTGGGACACCACCAGCGAGGACATCGACCGCTTCGTGCTGGGTCTCGACCATTTCCTCGGATGATCTAATTGACCGCTTGGTCATTTAGTCCTAGGGTTTCGGCGGGGTCGGGACGAACGGTCATCGCGCCGGGTGGTCCTCGTCAGGAGCCATAGGGGGTTCTCGTGTCGACGGTCGACATCATCATCACGCGGCAGCGAACCGATGACGCTTGGATGTCCGCGGGCGCGTGTCGGGGCATGACCCATCTCTTCTTTCCGTCCACCGCCGAGCGACCGCAGGCCCGCGAACGACGTGAGGCCATGGCCCGCGAGGTGTGCGCGAGTTGCGACGTGCGCTCGACGTGTCGGGAGTTCGCACGCAACAACCACGAGTACGGCTTGTGGGGCGGCGAGAGCGAGGACGAACGCCACGAGGCGGGCTTCCGCTTGATCGCCCCCATCGGCATCCGCGCTGCATCCTGACCCGGTCGGCGCCCTCGGCGGTGCGAGACTCGATCATGGAGAACGAGCACCGCGCGGCGGTCGACGAGGCCTGGCGGGCCTTCGGCGATCCGCGTCGCATCGTGGCCGTTCACGACACGAGTCCGCGGGTGTCAACGAACACCGTCTACCGCATCGATCTCGACGCGCCCGACGCGAATGGTGTGCGACGAGTTTTCGCCAAGGTGTCGAGCTACGGCTCGTACTTCCTCTTCAGCGAGGACCACGACCGTTTGTATCGCTGCCGCACCCTGCTCGCAAACACGAGATTCGCCGAATTCCTCGCTCCCGTACTCGGACACGACGATCGCCCCTTCACCCATTACGACGGTCGGCTGTGGGTCGCGTTCTACAACGAAGCCCGCCGGGGCGAATCTCTTCCGGCCCAACTCGATGTGTCACAGACTCGCTGTCACGCGCGCGAGATGGCCGAGTTCCACGCCGCCTGCACCGCGATCGCTCCGTCGATTCCGGCCACGTCGAACTCGATCAAGGCCGACGCGATCCACTTGCTC
>JBJTIO010000157.1:0-23618 GCA_046095045.1 Actinomycetota bacterium | reverse complement strand
GTTGCCTCTCGTCAACGAAGTCACCGAGGCCGAGTCGCGTCGCATGGCGGCCGAAGCGGCACTCGAAACCGCGACCGCCTCGCGCAATGCCGAAGCCGCCGACATGGCGAGGTGGCAGGCGCGCGCCGAAGCCTTGCAGTTGGCGCTCGACAGCGCGCGCGCTCGTGCCGGTGCCGAGAAGTTGAAAGATGTCGCCGGTGTGGTGGGCACCCTTCTCGATCTCGTCGCGATCGATGATGGTTGGGAGAACTCGGTCGAGGCTGCTCTTGGCGAGGCGTTGTTGGCCGTCGTCGTCGAGAACACCGATGCCGCCCGTCGCGCTCTGTCGCACCTGCGCACCTCGTCGGCGTCCGGTGCCGTGTTGGCTCTCAGTGGTCGGACGTCGAGTCGTGAATCCGCGGCGCTGCCGTCGGGTGCGGTGCGGGTGCGCGATCACGTGCGTTCGTCGCGACGTGACGTCGAAGCGTTGCTCGACATCCTTCTCGCCGATGCCGTTCGGGTCGCCGACTGGACTGCCGCCGTCGACGCGGTGATGTCCGATCCTCGGCTCGTCGCCGTCACCGCCGACGGCGATCGTTTCACCACCACCGGTTGGCGCATCGGCGTCGCCGGAGGCGGGGCCACCGCGGCCGCGCTCGATGACGCGATCGACAACGCCGACTCCTCGAAGGCCAAGTTGGTCGCACGGGATGAGGCCGTTCGTGCGGCACAGAGTGACGTGGCCGCCGCACGGTCGCGCGAGGCCGACGTCACGAAGCGCCTCGACAGCAACGACGCGGCCTTCACTGGAGCATCGGAGGCACTGGCACGCGCTCAGAGCGAGCGTCGCGAATGTTCCACCGAATCCGACGGTCTGCAGCCCACGCTCGCCGAGCTCGACGAGCGCCTCGTTCGATTGCGTCAGAGAGTCGCCGAACTCGAACATCTGGTGCCGTCGCTCGAGAGCGAGGAACGCGCCGAGGCCGAAGCGGCCAAGGCACGCGGAGAGGCTCGCGCGACCATGGAGGCCAAGGCCGCGTTGCTCACCGGACGACGGCGAGATCTCGAGGTGCGTTCGGCCGGACTGATCGAGCGTCGCCAGTTCATCGAGAACCGATTGAGCGACGCCGAACGTCGACTCGAATCCGACGCGGTGGCTCGAGCCGAAGCGGCCGGTCGTCGCGAGAAGGTGGAGCGCATCATCACCGCGACCGAACGTCTGTCGGTGATCGTCGACGCGCACCGCGTGTCGATCGAAGCGCGCCTCGCCGAGTTGCACGAACAGCGTCGCCGTCAGAGCGATGAGGTGCGAGCGGTTGCCACTCGACTCGACGAGATGCGACGCGCGCGGCACGGCGCCGAGCGCGAACTCGAGGAAGTGCGCGAACGGTCGCGTCGCTCCGAGGTCGAGGAAGCCGAAGTCAAGATGCGCCTCGAAGCCACGGTCGAGACCCTTCGCCGTGATCTCGACGTCGAGCCCGAGGTGGCCGAAGCCGCGGAACTACCCGAATTGCCCGAAGGTGTCGCGGCACCGGCACGCGCGCGCGATCTCGAACGCGAGTTGCGCATCATGGGTCCGATCAACCCGCTGGCCCTCGAAGAGTTCAACGAGCTCCAGGAGCGACACCGATTCCTCGAGGAGCAACTCGAGGATGTTCGCAAGACACGTCGTGAACTGATGCAGGTGATCACCGCGATCGACACCGAGATCCAGTCGGTGTTCGCTTCGGCGTTCGCCGATGTGAGCCGCAACTTCAACGAGTTGTTCGCCGGGTTGTTCCCGGGTGGTGTCGGACGTTTGATCCTCACCGCGCCGGAAGACCTTCTGAACACCGGCATCGAGGTCGAGGCCAAGCCCGGTGGCAAGAACGTGAAGAAGTTGAGCCTGCTCTCCGGTGGCGAGCGGAGTCTCACCGCATTGGCGTTCCTGTTCGCCGTGTTCCGCAGTCGACCGTCACCGTTCGATGTGATGGACGAAGTCGAGGCCGCCCTCGACGATGTCAACCTGCACCGTTTCTTGAACCTCATCAACGAATTCCGACGCGAGGCGCAACTTCTGATCGTGAGCCACCAGAAGCGCACGATGGAGGCCGGCGATTGCTTGCTCGGTGTGAGCATGCAGCCGGGTGGTTCGTCGAAGGTGGTCGTCGAGAAGTCGGCCGACAGCGCCACGACCTGACCCATGGACGCGCAGGTCATCCTTCTCATTTTGATGGGTGTTGCCGTGGTGTTCGGCCTCGGCACGGTCGTCGTCGGTCGGCGTTCGCGGCGCACCGACGCGCCGGTCGCAGCGCCATCAGTCGCCGAACCCGAGGTCGCTCCGTCGACACCCGTCGAGGTCGCTAGGACGGTTCCCGATGTCGCGGTCAAAAAGACTTTCCGCGAGCGCATCGGTCGAACCGCCGTCGCGATGGCCGGAGTGTTCGGTGGTGTTCGCGCCCGTGGCGGCATCACCGCTGAGACATGGGACGATCTCGAGGAAGTGCTCCTGAAAGCCGATGTGGGTGTCGGTGTCACCGACGCGTTGCTCGATGGTCTGCGAGCGAGAGTGAAGAACAAGGAATTCGATTCGAGCGAGGCGCTCGTCGACGCGTTGCGTCACGAGATGGCCGATCGCTTGCGTGGGGCGGAACGGTCGCTGAATCTGGCGACAGTCGATGCCGGCCACGTGAACGTGTGGCTCTTCGTCGGTGTGAACGGTGTGGGCAAAACGACGACGATCGGCAAGATCGCCGCTCGCCAAGCAGCAGCGGGTCGATCGATCGTGATGGCGGCAGGCGACACCTTCCGTGCCGCAGCGGCCGAGCAACTGGGCACCTGGGCCGAGCGTTCGGGAGCCGAATTGGTGCGAGGTGCCGAGGGTGGCGATCCGAGCGCGGTGATCTTCGACGGCATCCAACGTGCTGCCGCGACGGGTCGCGACTTGGTGTTGGCCGACACCGCTGGTCGACTGCAGAACAAGTCGAACCTGATGGATGAGTTGCGCAAGGTACGTCGGGTGGCTGGTCGCGAACCTGGTGTCGTGTCCGAGGTTCTGCTGGTGATCGACGCAACGACGGGCCAGAACGGATTGTCCCAGGCCCGCGAGTTCGCCGAAGCGGCCGGGGTGACCGGAGTGGTGCTGAGCAAGCTCGACGGTTCGGCCAAGGGTGGCATCGTGTTCGCGATCGAAACCGAACTAGGCATTCCGGTGAAGATGGTGGGCCTGGGGGAGACCATCGACGACCTCGAACCGTTCGATCCCGACGAGTTCGTGGCTGCACTTTTCGGCGACTGATCCTCATTCCAGAATTTCTCGATGATCCGGGAACCGGACCGAGATGTGGCATCGTCTGATCACCATGAAACTGCGCTACGCCCCCGTCCTGGCCCTGTTGTTGATCGCCGCTGCGTGCGGTGACGATCCCGACGCGAGTGGTCCCCCGGTTCTCGTCGTCAATGGATCGGGCGTCTCGGCTCCCACGGCCTCGGCGGATGCCGCGGCGGGGGTGTCCGAGGGCAAGATGATGGCGCCCTGGCGCATGAACTTCGTCGCCGGCGCCGATCTGCCGTCGCTCGATTCCGATGCGCAGGCGTACGAGATGAAGCCCGGTTCGTACTCGGCCGACGACGTCGCCGCGTTGGGTGCGTTGCTCGGCATCGACGGCGCTGTCAATGAGATTCCCGCCGATCAAGGTGGCGGTTATCGCATGGGTGCCGACGACGGCTCGACCGACACGCTGTGGGTGTCGGTCGACGCGGCCGGCTATTGGAGCTATTCGCCGAAGTGGGACCAATCCGCGAGCACGGTCAGCTGCGCAGCGTCCGATGGAACGACGGAGCCGCTGCCCTGTGAGATCCCGGAACCTCCGGCGAACGTGCCGAGTGAGGACGAGGCCCGTCAACTCTTCGCCGACTTCGTGGGCGAACTCGGTATCGATCCTGCGGATCTCGTGCTCGAAACGTACGTCGATGAATGGAACGCGTCGATCTACGGATATCTGAAGATCGACGGGGTGCGTAGCCCCATGTCCGTCAGCGTCAGTTTCGGAGCCGAGGGTGCACTCACGTGGGCCAGTGGCTTCCTTGGTGAGGTCGAGCCGGCGGCGACCTATCCGCGCATCGGAACCGCCGCGGCCCTGGAACGATTGAACACCAACTACGCGAACCCGATGGTGCGCGGCGGAATCGCGATCGACGCACCCGTGGCCGCGACGAGTGGCGTCGCCTCATCATCGAGTGGCTCGGCGGTCGCCGCCGATGGTGGCGTCGCGGTCACCCCCGACACGATCGTCTCCGACACGATCCCGGTTCCCGAGACGATCGGGCCCGATCAGCCGATCGACACCACCGTCATCGTCGACATGATCCCGGTCGACATCCCCGTCGAGGTGCAGGACGTCACGATCGTGTCCGTCGAAGAGGAATTGATCACGCTCTACGGTGTCGATGGTTCGGTCTACCTCGTGCCCGGATACGCCTTCATCGCCGAAGCCGACGAATACGGGTATCAGGGGCGCTACACCGTTTCGGCTCTGCCCGACGAATACATCCAGCAGTCGGAGCCGGTGGCTGTCGAGCCCGCGGTGATCGAACCCGCCGTCGATCCGGCGGTTGATCCGTCTGCGATCACCGATCAGGCGGCGGCGACGCTCGTCGGTCTCAGTGAGAGCGAGGCCGTCGACACCGCCAAGGCGAACGGTTGGGAATCACGGGTGGTGTCGCGCGACGGTGAGGCCCTCGCGGTCACGATGGACTACCGCATGGATCGTGTGAATCTCTCCATCGTCGATGGAGTGGTGACGAAATCAGCCGTGGGCTGAGTCTGGTCACCACACGCCGTCGGAAGCGTCCCCCGATGGGGCGGTAGCCTGACGCGGTCATGTTCGACAATCTGTCCAGCCGATTCGACGGCATCTTCAAGCGCATTCGTGGCAAGGGTCGCCTCACCGAGGCCGACGTCGATGAGGTCCTGAAGGAAATCCGCACCGCGTTGCTCGAGGCCGACGTGAACGTGTCGGTGGTGCGCAATGTCGTCGCTCGCATCCGTGAGGGTGCGGTCGGCATCGAGTCGTCGAAGGCGCTCGATCCGAGCCAACAGGGGATCAATCTCGTCATTCAGGAGCTCACGAGCATCCTTGGTGGCGAGACCCTTCGCATTTCGTACGCCAGTCGTCCGCCCACCGTGGTGTTGATGGCCGGTTTGCAGGGTTCGGGTAAGACCACGAACTCGGCGAAGTTGGCGCGCTGGTTCACGTCGCAGGGACGTCACCCGCTTCTCGTGGGCGCCGACTTGCAACGACCCGCGGCCGTCGAACAATTGCGCACTCTCGGTCGCCAGATCGATGTCCCGGTGTTCAGCGAGCCGGGCGATCCCGTCGAAACTGCGACGCGCGGACTGGCCGAGGCCCGGCGATTGGGCAAGGACGTGCTCATCGTCGACACCGCCGGACGTCTGGCGATCGACGCCGAGATGATGGATCAAATCCGTCGCATCTCCGAGCGCATCGAACCGAACTACACGTTCCTCGTGATCGACGCGATGACCGGACAGGACGCGGTGACCGTCGCCGAGGCCTTCCACAACACGTTGCAGATCGACGGCGTGATCCTGTCGAAGCTCGACGGCGACGCGCGCGGCGGTGCGGCACTCAGCGTGAAAGAAGTGATCGGACGACCGATCGCGTTCGCGAGCACCGGCGAGAAACTCGACGCGTTCGAACAGTTCCATCCCGACCGGATGGCCAGCCGAATTCTCGGCATGGGCGACGTGCTCACGCTCATCGAGCAGGCCGAGAAGGCGTTCGAGAAGGATCAGGCCGAGGAGGCCGCGGCCAAGTTGTTGGAGGGCGAGTTCACCCTCGACGACTTCCTCGAACAGATGCAGGCGCTCAAGAAGATGGGGCCACTCGGCGGTTTGCTCGGGATGATGCCCGGAATGCCGAAGGAACTGAAGAACGCCAAGATCGGCGATGACGAACTGAAGCCCGTGGAGGCGATCATCCGATCGATGACCCTCGAGGAGCGCCGCCGCCCGGAGATCATCAACGGCAGTCGGCGTCAGCGCATCGCCAACGGAAGTGGTCGCTCGATCGCCGAGGTGAACCGTTTGGTGAAGCAGTTCTCCGAGATGCAAAAGATGATGAAGCGCATGGGAGCGGCGGCACCGGGCAAGCAGGGCAAGAAGGGCAAGTTGCCCAATCTGGCTGGTCTCGGTGGTCCGGGCGGGGTCGGTCTGCCCGGGCTCGGCGATCCGCCCGGTGGCGGATTCCCCGGTTTCCCGCCTTCACGCTGACCGCCCGGGCGTTGGGGAAGGCGAGGTCGGGAGTTAGCCTCTCTTTCCTGCCTGTGGCTGGTCCCGGGCGCCCCAGTCAGGAGTCACCACCGCATGTCCGTCAAGTTGCGTCTCACCCGAGTCGGAAAGACCAAGCAGCCTCATTACCGCGTGATCGCGAGCGACAGCCGCTCGGCGCGTGACGGCGCTTTCCTCGAGATCATCGGCCAGTACAACCCGCGCCAGGAGCCGTCGGTGCTGAGCATCGACAACGACAAGGCCGTGCAGTGGTTGATGAAGGGTGCTCAGCCGACCGAGCGCGTGAAGAAGCTTCTCGAGATCTCCGGAGCGTGGGCGCAGTTCACCTCGGCTCGAGGCAAGTGACCCGATGAGCGACGCGAATCAGATCGCCGCTCCCACGGCCGTTGCCGTGCTCACCCACGTGGTTCGTTCGATCGTCGACGATCCCGATGCCGTGACGGTCGACGAAACCGAAGGACGCAATCGCACCCGCCTCGAAGTGAAGGTCGGTCCCGGCGACCTCGGTCGTGTGATCGGTCGTCGCGGTCGCACCGCTCAGAGCATCCGCACTCTCGTGCGCGCCGCCGCCGCCAAGGACGGTTGCGAAGTCGACGTCGCCTTCGTCGCCTGAGGTCCGTTCACGGGGTTCGCCGTGAGCACCGAGACATCCCGCCCCGACGGCCTGCTCGAAGTCGGTCGTTTCGGTCGTCCGCACGGTGTGCGTGGGCAGATCTACGTGAAGCTCACGAGTGACCGCGACGAGCGTGTGCGCCCGGGCGCACGACTGTGGGCCGGACGCTGGCTCGAAGTCGCTTCCTCGACCCCGATGTTCGCCACCGGACCCGATCGATGGGTCGTGACGTTGACGGGAATCTCCGACCGCACAGCGTGCGAGTCGTTGGTGAACAAGATCGTGTACGCCGAACCGATCGACGATCCCGATGCGGTGTGGGTGCATCAGGCGATCGGAGCACGGGTGGTCGGCGTCGACGGCACCGATCACGGTCGCTGCATTGCGGTGCTCGCCAATCCGGCCAACGACTTGCTCGAGTTGGACAATGGTGCGCTGGTTCCGGTGGTGTTCGTCGACGAGGTGCGTCCCGACGTCGACGGTGGTTACTGCATCGTGATCGATCCTCCCGAGGGATTGTTCGAATTGACCGAAGAGAATGGTCCCGCATGAGAGTCGATGTGTTCACGATCTTCCCCGCGCTCGTCGACGATTTCTGCGCCGAGAGTTTGCTCGGCAAGTGCCGCGAGAACGGCTTGCTTGATTTGCGGTGTCACGATCTGCGCGAGCACACGACCGATGTTCATCGCACGGTCGACGATGCGCCGTTCGGCGGGGGCGCCGGAATGGTGATGCGCGCCGAGCCGATCTTCGCCTCGGTCGAAGCCGCTCGACCACCACGGCCGCTGCTGTTGTTGAGTCCGGGCGGTCGCCGTTTCGATCAGCGTTTCGCCGAGGAGTTGGCGGCAACCCACGTCGATGGTGGTGGGTTCAGCCTGTTGTGCGGTCGATACGAGGGCGTCGATCATCGGGTGCGCGAGCATCTGTGCGACGGTGAGATCAGCGTCGGTGACGTCGTGTTGAATGGGGGAGAGGTCGCGGCCTGTCTCGTGATCGAAGCGGTCACCCGACTTCTTCCCGGGGCCATGGGCAACGTCGACAGTCCGGTGACCGAGAGCTTCGGAGCGTCCGGTCTTCTGGAAGAGCCCCACTTCACCCGCCCGGCCGACTTTCGGGGTTGGGCCGTTCCGGAGGTTCTGCGCGGGGGAAACCATGCCCAGATCGAGCGCTGGCGCCGGGCACAGTCGTTGCACCGCACCTTGGCGGCTCGCCCCGACCTGATCGCGGCCCAGGGAGGGCTTTCCGAGGCTGATCGGGCCCTGTTGGAAGAGTTCCCTGCCTGCCCGTATCCTTGACCAGCCGTGACCGGCGCCCGAGGGCGGTCGGTCCCATTCACGAGGACGCATCATGAAGACCACCGACATCGTCGATCAGCAGAACATCCGCACCGACATCCCCGAGTTCGGACCCGGAGACGAACTGAAGGTGCACGTGCGCGTCGTCGAGAGCGGCAAGGAGCGCATCCAGGTGTTCCAGGGCAACGTCATCGGCCGACATGGCTCGGGCGTGCAGGAGACCTACACCGTCCGCAAGGTCAGCTACGGCGTCGGTGTCGAGCGCACCTTCCCGTTGCACACCCCGTCGGTGGCCAAGATCGAAGTCGTGAAGAAGGGCGACGTGCGTCGCGCCAAGTTGTATTACCTGCGCGACCGCTCCGGCAAGGCCGCCAAGGTCCGCGAAAAGCGCGACTTCTGATCCTTGGGTCGAGGACCCCTCCGTTGAGCACCGACGATCTCGAGGATTTCGAGGCGGATCGCGAACTCCATCTCGCGCAGGAATATCAGGACGTTGCGGGCATGTTCCGTTACGCCATCGAAACCGAGCGCCGCTTCTATCTCGCGAACTCGGTCGAACTGAAGGTCTCCGGTGACTCCGCTCGGCCGCTCATCGAAGTGGAGCTCACCGACGCATGGGTCTGGGACATGTACCGCAAGAGCCGATTCGTCCCGAAGGTGCGGATTCTGAGTTTCAAGGACGTGAACGTCGAGGAACTCCCGCGCGAGGAATTCGGCCAGAACTGAACCACAACCGCGCTGTCGGGGCGCGGGGCGAATCCTTGGTCGCCGCATGGTACGAACGGCGCGGCTATCGAGTGATCGACCGCAATTGGCGTTGTCGGGCGGGCGAACTCGACCTCGTGATCGAGGGCCACGATGCGATCGTTTTCTGCGAGGTGAAGACGCGGGCAACCGATCGGTTCGGCTCACCGGCCTTCGCGGTCGGTCACGCCAAACAACTTCGCTTGCGGCGACTGGCGGCGCTGTGGTTGTCGCAACATCGTCGTCGCACCAACGTGCGTTTCGACGTGGCGTGCGTCGTGGGCCGGGGCGACGACGTCACGATCGACGTCATCGAAGCGGCCTTTTGACGACGTTCGCGACTCAGCCCGATGCGCGCGATCGCCAGCACGCGTAATGCCAGTGGCGTCGCAGGTCGGGTGCGTCGCGTGGCACGGCGACGTTGTGTCCCATACCGACCGGAATCGGTCCGTGGCACCCCGGGCAGACGTACTGCTTCACCGCCTGATACGGCTGAACGCGTCGCACCTCGACGGGTCCGTAGAGGCCGTCCCAGATGCCGAGGCGACGTCGCTTGGCGGCCATGCGATCAGCCCGCGAAGGCCCACACCACGAGGGCCACCGCCGCAGCGATGGCGGCGACCACGAAGACGTAATCGGCTCGTCGGGCGCGGAACTTCCGATAGGGGTTGAATCCCATCGGATCATTATCGTCCACAAGGTGAGCACCTCGAGCGAATCCGGCCAGAAATACGAGACGATCATCGTCGAGCGCGACTCGGGTGTCGTCACGATCACGTTCAATCGTCCCTCGTCGAAGAACTCGGTCAATGGTGTGATGTGGGCCGAACTCATCGAGGTGCTGCAGGAGATCCAGCACAACGGCGACGACCGCGTGGTGGTGTTCACCGGAGCGGGTGGCGAATTCTGCAGTGGTGCCGACCTGTCGAGCATCGGTGGTCGCGAGGGGCAGACCAAGGCCCGCCAGCACGGCCATTACTACTACTCGATGCGCGAGGTGACGACCGCGATCATGGCGATACACCGCTTGCCGCAACCCACCATCGCCAAGGTGCGGGGCGTCGCCGTCGGCGTGGGATGCAACATCGCGTTCGGTTGTGATCTCGTTGTCGCATCGGAGAACGCGCGTTTTTCGGAGATCTTCTCGAAGCGTGGACTGTCGGTCGATGGTGGTGGCTCATGGGTGCTGCCGCGTCGCGTCGGTCTGCATCGCGCCAAGGAGTTGGCGTTCTTCGCCGACATCCTCTCGGCCGAGGAAGCCGATCGATTCGGTTTGCTGAATCGGGTGGTGCCCGACGGCCAACTCGATGCCTTCGTGGCCGATTGGTGCGACAAGTTGTTGGCGCTGCCACCGATCGCGCTCGCCCAGTCGAAGCGCATGCTGAACAACGCGATGCAGGTGACCATGGAGGAAGCACTCGACGACGAGGGCATCGCCCAGTCGGTGAACTTCAGCACCAAGGACACCGCCGAGGCGATCTCGGCCTGGCTGCAAAAACGTACGCCGACGTTCAAGGGACGCTGACCCGAACTCGTCCACGTCGTTCACTAGCGTGAGCGCCGTGGGTTCTTTGCGCCGAATCGTGTCGACCCTCGCACTGTGCGTGGTGTTCCTTGCACCGGGCGCGGCGTCGGCCTCGGTGCCACCGGTGACCGAACCTCCCGTCGAGGACGGCTCGGCCGGCGGAGGTGGTGGCAGCGCGACCACCGTGGTCGCCGTGCCCACCAACACCATTCCCGCCAGTTGCGTGATCCCCACACCCGTGCGAGCCACCTTCGTCGGAACGATCGTCGCGGCCGATCCGCGTACGGCGCGCTTCAGCATCGATCAAATGCGGGGCGGATCGCTCGAGGGGTACGAAGCCGGAGGCTTGGTCGATGTGCTCTATCGCGAGGATGTGCGCTTCTTGACGCTGGGTTCGTCGTACATCGTGGCGGCCGCCGTCGATCCGACGACCGGGGCGCTGTACTCGAAGGTGCGCGATCCTGAGCCCTTGTTCGGCGGGAGTCAGATCATCGGCATGGAAGCCGACGCCGACTGCCCCGAACTGGAGGACGCGGTGCGAACCCTGACGATCGACGGAGAGTCGGTGGAGAGTGGTGTGTTGGCGCCGATCACCCGCGAGAAGGGGCGTCTCGCGCGGGCGATCGTGTTGCCGTTCGTGTGGGTGTTCGGCGGGTTGCTCGGTCTGGCCACCCTGCGGGCGTTGGTCGTGACCGTGTGGCGATCGGGTCGACGAGTCTGGGACGGTGAACCGGTGCGAGGTTCAGGCGCTGGCCGCGAGCGCACGGGCGCGTAGATCGTCGACGGCGAAGCGCAGACCCTGCTCGTAGCGGAAGAGCGCGGTGCCCGCGATCAGCACGTTGGCCCCCGCGGCCACGGCGCCCGCGATGGTGTTGGGTCCAATGCCCCCGTCGACTTCGATGTTCACCCGATCGGCGAGACCCCGCCGATCGATGAGTGCGCGCAACTCGCGAATCTTGGGCTCCATCGACGCGATGTACGACTGACCACCGAAACCCGGGTTCACGGTCATGATGAGAACCATGTCGACGAGATCGAGAACGTGTTCGATCTCGCGCACCGGCGTGTGCGGATTGAGGGCGACGGCCGGCGCCGCACCCATCGACGCGATGTTGCCCAACGTGCGATGCAGATGCGGGCATGCCTCGGCGTGCACGATCAAACGCGAGCAACCGGCTTCGACGTAGCGCGCGGCGAGCACGTCCGGGGTGAGAACCATGAGGTGGGCCTCGAACGGCTTGGAGGTGTGTCGACGCGCCGCGGCGATGACGTCGGGACCGAAGGTGAGGTTCGGAACGAACTGTCCGTCCATCACGTCCCACTGAAAGTGATCGACGCCCGCCGCGTCGAGCGCCTCGATTTCGGCGCCGAGTCGCGCGAAATCGCAGGGCAACACTGACGGGACGATCGCGATCGGCAAGGTCACGTCATCACGCTAGCCCCCCAATAGCCTCGGCACGGTGACGAACGAACGGGCGCGCGCGACGATCGACGTTCGCGTCGAGAAGGTGGTCGCCGAGGGAGACGGTCTCGGTCGCATGCCCGACGGGCGGGTGGTGTTCGTCGAAGGTGCTCTGCCGGGAGAAGTGGTGAGCGTCGAGATCGTCAAGCAATCGCGCGACTACGCCCGAGGAAGGGTTGTCCGCATTCTCGAGGCCCACCCTCAGCGGGTCGAGCCCCCGTGTCCGAACGTGGCTCGTGGTTGCGGTGGCTGCGACCTGCAACACGCCGCACCGGATCTGCAGCGCGAGATCAAGGTCGGCATCGTGCGTGAGTCGCTCGAACGACTGGGACGCATCGTCGATCCCGACGTGCGACTGGTGGCGATCGATCTGCCGTCGGAGCGGGCGCGCACGACGTTGCGCGTGGCGGCGGGTCGCACGGGCGGTGTCGGCTTTCGCCGTCGCCGAAGCCATGACGTGGTGGAGATCGAGAAGTGCTTGGTCGCGCACCCGGCGATCGAAAATGTGCTCGGTGCGTTGCGCGTCGACGACGAGGTGATGATTCGGGTGTCGGCATCGACCGGTGAGATGGTTGCCTGGTCCGAACCCGATCGCATGACGGGGTTGTCCGATGCGGTCGGTCGCGGTCCGCTCGCGACCATCGAGGAGTCCGTGGCCGGCAGATCACTTCGCGTGAGTGCGGCATCGTTCTTCCAGTCGTCGCCAGCGGTGGCGTCGGCTTTGGTCGAACGTGTGACCATCGCGCTCGGCGATCCGGCGCAATGGGGAAGCGGACCATTGATCGACGCCTACGGTGGCATCGGCCTTTTCGCCGCGACGATCGTCGGGCGCGAGGTGGTGGTGGTCGAGGCCAATCCGGCGGCGTGCGCCGATGCCCGACACAACTTGCGCGACCGGGTGGCACGAGTGGTCGAATCGCCCGTCGATAATTGGGTCCCGGAACCCGCGGGCGCGGTGATCGCCGACCCGTCGCGCGCCGGACTTCGTGCGTCCGGGGTCGAGGTTCTGGTCGCCACCAACGCACCGGTGATCGTGCTGGTCTCGTGCGACCCGGCGTCGCTCGGACGAGACGCGCGATTGCTCGTCGAGGCCGGTTACGACCTCGAATGGTGTGACGTCGTGGATGCGTTTCCTCACACGCACCATGTCGAAGCGGTCAGTCGATTCGTGCGACGTGAGAGACTGTCGTCGTGATGCGCGTGCGAGTTTCCGACGAAGTGTCCGAGGCACTGGCGCGCGGTCGGGGTGTCGTGGCGATGGAGTCGACGATCTTTTCGCATCTCGGACTTCCCTCGCCCGCCAACGCCGAAGCGCTCGCTCGTTGCATCACTGCGGTGCGCTCGCGCGATTGCGTTCCGGCGGTCACCGCGGTTCTCGACGGCGAGGTGCGCATCGGAATCGACGAGTCGGAGCACGAACGAATTCTCGGTGCGGCGCGCAAGATCGCCGAGCGTGACATCGCGGTGGCGGTGGCGCAGAGTTGGGAGTTCGGTGCCACCACCGTGTCGGCCGCGGTGTCGATCGCGGCAAGCGCCGGCGTGTCGGTGTTCGCCACCGGCGGTATCGGTGGTGTGCACCGCGGCGCCGAAGTCACGGGTGACGTGTCGGCCGATCTCGACGCCATCGCCGATCATCCGGTGATCACCGTCTCGGCCGGCGCCAAGGCCTTTCTCGATTTGCCCCGCACGCTCGAATACTTCGAGACGGCCGGCGTGCCGGTGCTCGGCTGGCGGCACGACTGGTTTCCGGCGTTCTACACCCGTTCGTCCGGATTGCCGGTGCCACATCGCGTGGAGTCGGCCGAAGAAGTGGCGGCGATTCACCGGAATCGATCGCGAGCCTCGCGGGGTCTGTTGCTCACCGTTCCGATCCCCGAGAGCGCGGCGCTCGATCAGACCGAGCTTGACGCGGTGATCGAACGAGCCCTCGCTGATTGTGCGTCGGCGGGGGTCACGGGCGCGGCGATCACGCCGTTCGTTCTCGCGCGCATCGGAGAGGCGACGGCCGGACGCAGCGTGCCGGCGAACCTGGCGCTCGCCGAGAATAATGCGGCGGTCGCCGCCGATGTCGCGGTTGCGCTGACGCGTTGACGCTCAGAGGCGCGAAGCGACTCGGCGTACTCGTCGCAGATGTCGGGCGCGTTGTTTCGGCGTGCTGGCATCGATTCCGTACATCGCGATCCAACGTGTGCGACACAGCGGATGGCAGATCACGCGCAACGATCGATTGGCGATGCGACGCCCAGGCACACCCTGCAGGGCGTTGATGCGCCACGGAGACCCGTGGGTGGTGAAAGTGACGATGCGTCGCACGTTGTGCAGAATCGGCTTCAGACGCTTGGCGCCATCGGGCAATTCCCATGCGACGCCGCGTGCCCAGACCCGATCGATCCAGCCTTTCAACATCGCCGGCTGGGCACCCCACCACGTGGGGTAAACCAGCACGAGGGCATCGCACCACTGCAGATCCGCGAAGTGATCGGCCAACTGTGGCTTGGATTCCGGGGGAGAGAGATGCGCGCGTTTTTCCTCGCGACTGAGCCGTGGCTCGAAACCCTCGGCGTAGAGATCGCGCACCCGCACCTCGTGTCGCGCCGATCGCAAACCCGTGAGCACCTCGTCGAGCACCGCGTGATTGAACGAAGCAGAATCGGGATGCGCGTAGACGACGAGAACTTTCACGACAGGTCCTCCATCGTGGCGCGCACGTGTTCGATGAAGTTCGTTCGATCAGATTCGTGTAATCCATCGAGGGCGTAGAGCGCGAGCCAGGTGGTGCTCGCCTTGCCGCCGGTCGACAGTCGCAGGGTGCGGGTGATCGTGCGTCGTCCGTTGTCGTTCACCAACTTCACGTACCACCAGGGCGAGCCATACGTTGTGACGCCGATGAGTTGGCGAATGTGCGTGAGTCCGGGGACGATCGCCCGCGTGCGCGGATCGAGATCGAACGCGAGACCCTTCACCATGGTTCGTTCGAGCCAGGCTTTCATCACCGCGGGCACCGAACTCCACCACGTGGGATAGACGAACACCAGAGCCTCGGCCTCGCGCACCAATGCGATGTGTTCGGCGACGATCGGGTCGCTCACCGGAGAGTCGGATTCGTAGGCGCGCCATTCATCGGCGGACAACGCCCCGGGGTAGTCGATCGCGCACAAATCGATCACCGTGGCGTCGTGGCCACCGCGTCGCAAGCCGTCGACGGTCGCCGCGAGAAGTGTGTGAGAAAACGACTGGTCGTCGGGGTGCGCGTGGATCACGAGAACCTTCACGACAACCCCCAGAATGCGTGCCCGGCGGTCACGCGAGTGGTGCACCCCCTGGGATTCGAACCCAGAACCAATGGATTAAGAGTCCACTGCTCTGCCGTTGAGCTAGAGGTGCATGACGCGAAGGGAAAGTGTAGATCGTGCGCCACCAACGCCCAAGGATTCAATGGCTCCAACCTGCGATTTCGTACGAATTGGGGTGAACGAGGGGATTCGAACCCCCGGCCTTCAGGGCCACAACCTGACGCTCTAACCGACTGAGCTACGCCCACCATGTGCCCCGACATTCTGCCAGATCAGGCAACGATTCGCACCGGAGGTTGTCGCATGCACCGCCGAGGCACCTGTTGGCGCCCTGATAGGGTGACGGCAACCTTGAAGGGGTGTTAACCGTGTCGGCCACGGAATCTTCAGTCAGCGCAACTCGCTCGCTCAGCGAACGAGCCAAGCACATCACAGCTCGCGAGATCGCGCTCTACATGGAGCGGACCGCGGGTTCGCGTCGGGCGAACGAGAGGGCGCGCAAAGTCCTGCCCCTCGGAGTGCCCTCCAGTTTTCAGGCGTACGACCCGCATCCCGTCGTGGTGAAGCGAGCCGATGCCGCCTACATGTGGGACGTCGACGACAACCAGTACATCGACTACGACATGGGTTTCGGAGCGCTCTTCAGCGGGCACATCAATCCGTTGGTGCGTCGTGCGGTCGACGAGCAGTTGGCCAACGGCACGCTGTTCGTGACTCCATGCGAACTGAACGCCGAAGTCGCCGAGTTGCTCGGTGAGCGTTACGGATTGCCGATGTGGCGATTCACGAACTCGGGTACCGAGGCCTCCATGGACGCGATCCGCGTGGCTCGTGGTGCAACCGGTCGCGACAAGATCGTCAAGGTCGAGGGCGGATACCACGGACATCACGACGAAGTGATGATCTCGATGAAGCCCAAGCTCGAGGACGCCGGTCCGGCCGACAATCCGATTCCCGTGCCGTCGACGGCCGGTGTCACCAAGGCCGTTCTGAGCGACACCATCGTCGTTCCGTACAACGATCCCGACGCTCTCGAGCGAGCGTTGAAGAACAACGATGTCGCGTGTTTCATCGTCGAACCAGTGATGGAGAACATCGGTATCTGCTTGCCCGACCCCGGTTATTTGCAGGCCGTGCGCGAGATCACCGAACGTCACGGCACGTTGTTGATCTTCGACGAAGTCAAGACCGGCATCACCGCGGGTTGGGGAGGGGCAACCGGGGCCCTCGGCGTCACCCCCGATCTGGTGGCACTCGCCAAGTCGATCGGCGGCGGATTGCCGCTCGGTGCCTTCGGTGGAAAGCGCGAATACATGGATCAGATCACGCTCGGTCGCGTGATCCATCTCGGCACGTACAACGGCAACCCGCTGTGCATGGCGGCGGCGCGCGCGGTGTTGTCGGAGGTCTGCACTCCGCAAGCGACGTCCGCGGTGATCGGTCGCAACAAGATGCTCGTCGACGCGTGCAACGACATCATCGACGATGCCGGACTTCCCGCGCACACCATTCAGTTCGGCGCGAAAGGCTGCGTCACCTGGGCGCCCGAGCCGATACGCAACTATCGCGATTACAAGAAGACCGATCTCGATCTCGCGTTCGCGCAGTGGATCCACGGGATCAACCGCGGAATTCTTCTTCCGCCCGGTCTCGACGAGCAGTGGCTGATCTCGATCATGCACACCGAGGATGACGCTCTGCGTTACGCCGACGTGTTCGCTGATTTCGTACGCGAACTCACCGCGTGACGACTCCGTCATTGCGGCGCATGCTCGCGCGAGCACTCGTTCGACGTTGTCCGCGGTGCGGTGATCGACGCGCGTGGTACATCGGCTTCTTTCGCATGGGTGAACGCTGTGTCGGTTGTGGACTGAAGCGCACGCGCGGAGTCGACGGACACGAATTGGGTTCGATGACCGTGGCGATCGTGGTCAACATCGGCGTGATCATGAGTGCGATGGCGGTGGCGATCGCACTCACCGTTCCCGACATCCCGGTGGTGACGCTCTACGTGGTGCTGGCCGGCTCGGCCATCGTCGTCCCGGTGCTCACGTGGCCCCTCACGCACACTCTCTGGTCGGCCATCGACCTGCGGGCTCGCCCCGTGTCCGACCCCGAATCGGCCGAAGCCCTCGCCTGGATCACCGAACATCGGGCCCCCTGATCGCCGATCGCTCGGCCCCAGATCGTCGATCACTCGGCCCCAGATCGCCGACACGCTGGGCAAACAGGTGTTCGTTCCGACAATGCTTGACCGAACACTCGTTCGTAGTTACGCTCCTGTCATTCGCCGCGGGCGAGGTCGAAGCGGGGTCACACAGCCCTGCAACACCCCTCTCGTACGGTCCGAGTGTGAAGCACAACAAGAACCGAAAAAGCACCGACACAGACACCACAGAGAAAGGCAGTGCAATGAGCAACGACCGCGAGAAGGCCCTCGAAATGGCCCTGGCCCAGATCGACAAGCAGTACGGCAAGGGCTCCATCATGCGGATGGGCGAGAAGACCAACATGGCCATCGAGGCGGTTCCGACCGGCGCCCTGGCCCTCGACGTGGCGCTTGGCGTGGGCGGCTTGCCCCGCGGTCGCGTCGTCGAGATCTACGGTCCGGAATCCTCGGGTAAGTCGACCCTGGCCATGCACGTGGTCGCCGAGGCTCAGCGCAACGGCGGCATCTGCGCCTACATCGACGCCGAGCACGCCATGGATCCGGTCTACGCCCGCGCCATCGGTGTCGACATCGATCAGCTCCTCATCTCCCAGCCCGACACCGGCGAACAGGCCCTCGAGATCGCCGACATGCTCATTCGGTCCGGGGCCCTCGACGTGGTCGTCATCGACTCGGTGGCGGCCCTCACGCCCAAGGCTGAAATCGAAGGCGACATGGGCGACAGCCACGTTGGTCTGCAGGCCCGCCTCATGAGCCAGGCTCTGCGCAAGCTCACGGCGAACCTCAACAAGTCGAACACCATCGCGATCTTCATCAACCAGTTGCGCGAGAAGATCGGCGTGATGTTCGGTTCGCCCGAGACCACCCCCGGTGGACGCGCCCTGAAGTTCTACTCGTCGGTGCGTCTCGACATTCGTCGTATCGAGTCCATCAAGGACGGCGCCGAAGTGGTGGGTAACCGCACCCGCGTCAAGGTGGTCAAGAACAAGGTGTCCCCGCCGTTCCGTCAGGCCGAGTTCGACATCATGTACGGCAAGGGCATCAGCCGCGAAGGATCGGTGCTCGACATGGCGGTCGACCTCGGCATCGTGAAGAAGTCGGGCGCCTGGTTCACCTACGAGGGTGAGCAATTGGGTCAGGGTCGTGAGAACGCCAAGACCTACCTCATGGAGAACGCCGAAGTCATGGTCGAAGTGGCCGAGAAGGTGCGGATCGCGGCGGGTCTCGGCGAGAAAGACGCCGGCGAATTCACCGCAGCCGACGTAGAGCCCATCGATCTCGACTGAGGTCTCGCCCGTGGGCGAAACCAGCGATCCTGATAACCTCGGACACGCCATCCGAGATAGCTCAGTTGGCAGAGCAGCTGACTGTTAATCAGCGGGTCGCAGGTTCGAGCCCTGCTCTCGGAGCACATTGCAGGGTCCGCTTCGGCGGACCCTGTGTCATGTCGGGGCGGTAGCTCAGTCGGTTAGAGCAGGGGACTCATAATCCCTGGGTCGCGGGTTCGATCCCTGCCCGCCCCACGAAGTCACCGATACAGTCGCCCAGCATGACAACGGTGGGCGCTCTGGTGTCCGAGGTGGCCGACCGCAGCGACTGCGCCGCTCCCGCCTTCGCGTGGGGCGTGATGATCGATGGCCGACTCGACGCCACCGGAGGTTCGGCCTCGTCGGACACCTCGTTTCGTATCGCCTCGATGACCAAGAGTTTCACCGCCGCCGTCGTGCTCGGACTGCGCGATGAAGGACGGCTGACGCTCGATCGCCCGGTCGCCGACTACGCCCCCGAGTTGGGTGCGGTGCGTGGACCGGCTGGCTCGCCCGCGATCACACTGCGCCATTTGCTGTCGATGTCGGCCGGAATGGCCACCGACGATCCGTGGGCCGATCGCCACCTCGACGCGACCGCGGAGTTCATGAACGAGGTCTACGCCGATGGTGTGCATTTCGCCGGTCGCACCGGAGACCTATTCGAATACTCGAATCTTGGTTTCGCCATGATCGGCCGCGTGGTGCGCACCGTCACTGGTCGTGCCGTGCGAGACCATGTCGACGAACGTTTGCTCGGTCCCCTCGGCATGACGCGCACATCGTGGGAACGTCCCCGAGGCGCGGTCGCCGAACCGCATCGTCTCCGCGATGGTGTGGCCGTTCACGATGGTGCCGAGCCCTTGGGCGACGGGGAGATCGCTCCGATGGGCGGGCTCTGGAGCACGATCGACGATTTGGTGCGTTGGATGTCGTGGCTCGACGGAGCGAATGACGACGCCGACTGGTTACGGCCTTCGTCGCGACGCGAGATGCAGACGATCCAGAACTACTTCGGGGCAGCCACACTCGACGGGGCGGCGGCACCGAGCGGGTACGGCTTCGGACTGTTGGTGCGCGACGATCCGACGATCGGATTGGTGGCGGGTCACAGCGGTGGGCTTCCCGGCTACGGCAGCAACATGCGCTGGAAACGCGGTGCCGGTGTGGGTGTGGTGGGGTTGGCGAACATCACCTACGCACCGATGTCAACTTTCACTCACCGCGCTCTGCTGGCTCTGGCGCAGGGCGGACATGCCGGCGTCGAAACGTCGCCCGTCGATCCGCTGTTGCTCGATCGTGCCCATGCCCTTGTCGCGCTGTTCGAACGGTGGGACGACGACGTGGCTCGGTCGTTGTTCGCCGACAATGTCGCCCTCGACGAGGCTCTCGATCGTCGCCGGGCCGACACCGACAGTTGGGTGCAGGGCCGAGCACTGCGCGTGATCACGGTGACTTCGTCGAGTCGAACGAGCGGGACGATCGAGGTCGCGGCCGGTGATTCCCGATTCGACATCGACTTCTCGCTCTCGCCCCATCGCGCGTTGGTGCAGACTTGGTCGTGGAGGAAACGCTCATGAACGAATGGGGTCGATTGGCCTTCGGCTGTTGGCGCATGACGCATCCCGATGTCGGGTACAACGCGAGCGTGGTCGAGGCCGCCGTCGATCTGGGGATGAGCCTGATCGATCAGGCCGACGTGTACGGATTCGATTGGGGCGGCGCCGGTTTCGGCGCGTGCGAGGACATGCTCGGCCGGGTGTTCGCGGCGCGTCCCGGTTTGCGTGATCATGTGGTGCTGGCCACCAAGGGCGGCATCATGCCGGGCACGCCCTACGACAGTTCGGCGTCGTATCTCGTGAGCGCCTGCGAAGCGTCGATGCGGCGACTCGGGGTCGACGTGATCGACCTGTATCAGATCCACCGCCCCGATCCGTTCGCTCATCCCGCCGAGGTGGCCGGTGCGCTCATGAGCTTGCGCGATCGTGGGTTGGTGACGTCGTTCGGCGTGTCGAACCACACGCCCTCCCAAACCCGAGCCCTGCAAGCGCACCTCGACATGGCACTCGTCAGCACGCAACCGGAGTTCTCGGTGGCGCATCTCGACCCACTCACCGACGGCACGCTCGACCTGTGCAACGAAACGGGCATGGTGCCACTCGCCTGGAGTCCGCTGGCCGGAGGGCGAGTGCTCACGGGGGAGGGCCTGCGACCGGAGTTAATCGCGGTCCTCGACGAGCTGGCCGATCGTCACGGCGTGGGTCGAGACGCGGTGGCGGTGGCCTTCGTTCTTCATCATCCGAGTCGACCGATCGCGATCGTGGGTTCGCAGTCGATCGAACATCTGCAATCGGTGTCGCGCGCGACCTCGGTGTCCCTCGAGCGTCGCGATCTCTTTCGCATCATCGAAGCCTCCACGGGAGAACGCCTGCCGTGAATCCCTGCGAGGTGAGTTGGTTCGCCGCGCTCTGCGACGACGATTACGAACAACTCGGGGTGGTCGACTCCACGTTGCGCAGTTCGTGGGATCACTGCTCGCGGATCGTGCTCACCGCCGAACAGCACGGATTCGACAACATCTTGCTGCCGTCGGGGTACGCACTCGGGATTGACTCGGTGACCTTCGCGGCCGGTGTGGCCCGTCTCACCTCGCGGATCCGACTGCTCGTCGCGGTGCGTTGCGGCGAGATGTGGGTGCCGCAATTGGCGCGGCAGTTGGCGTCGCTCGACCAGATGTTGGACGGACGCCTGACCGTGAACATCATCTCGTCCGAGATGCCCGGAGAGATGCTCGACGCCGAAGCGCGTTACCAGCGCACGGTCGAAACCATGGCGGTGTTGCGCTCGCTCCTCGACGGTCGATCGACCGCGCACCACGGTGACTTCATCGACGTCGAGCTCGCGCCACCGCGGGTGACCACCGTGTCGGGGAAGAGCCCGTTGCTGTACTTCGGTGGGTTGAGCGAACCGGCGCGCGAAGCCGCCGCACGCGAAGCCGACGTGTACCTGATGTGGCCCGACACCCGTGAGCGGATCGTCGAACTGATCGACGACATGCGTTCGCGCGCGGCGCGTCACGGACGCACCCTTCGTTTTGGATACCGCGCCCATGTCGTCGTGCGCGAGACCGAATCCGAGGCTCGCCACGCGGCTGAACACATCGTGGCCGCCCTCGACGACGCGACGGGGGAGACCATTCGAGCGCGTTCACTCGACAGCCAGTCGGTGGGCGTGCGCCGTCAGGCCGAACTGCGCACGGGGTCGGCCGACGACGGTTACGCCGAGCCCCACTTGTGGACCGGCATCGGGCGGGGTCGCAGCGGTTGTGGTGCCGCGATCGTGGGCGATCCCGACCAGGTTGCGGCGAAGATCGACGATTACCGACGTCTCGGTATCGAGGCCTTCATCCTGTCGGGGTATCCGCACGTCGACGAGTGTGAGCGGTTCGGTCGCTTGGTGTTGCCGCGCATCGATCACGCGCCACTCGTCTGAGCCTCGCTGCGGTAGATCACGTCGTTGCGGGCGAAGGCGACGAATCGCTCGCCCACGTGGAAAGCGCATTCGAGGTGAGCCACATCGTGACGACCACGGCGTGACAGTCGCGCGACGCGCGTGTTCATGCTGACGCGCTCGTTGTGCTCAATCGGTGAGACGAGATGAACCTCGGTCGCGATCTGGCTCCACCGAGGTGGACTACCGACGTCGATCCAGAGCGCGATCGCGGCGTTCACCGCCGTTCCGAGCCATGCGGGGTGGGCCCATGCGGCGCGTCGCCACGCGGCGGCGTCGGGCAGTCCGTCGAGGAAAGCGAGGTCTCGTTCGGCGTCGAAATCGAAATCGATCGATGGCAACACCGCCTCTCGAAGGGCGTCCGGAGTTGCGGCAACGCGACCTGCGACGTGAGAGTCGCGAAAATCGACAACTGCAGTTTCGAGCGAGGCGGAAGCCGCTTTCAAGAGCGAGGCGGAAGCCGCTTTTTCGAGCGACGCGGAGGCCGAAACACAGCGATTCCCCTCGCGATCGTCGATGGTGGTGGCGATTGCCGTCGCATCGAGTCGTTGATCGATCCGCAGTTACTGATCGGCGTGCATCGGGCGTTCGAGCGTCATCGACAAGCTTCCCGAGCGCATGAACGCGCGCCCCCAGCGCTGCACGGCGGGCGTCGCGAGCCATGCCAACACCACCATGCCCATCACGTGATCGCCGAGCGGACCGGGTTCAGCAGTGCCGACGGGGAATGGGCGCAATGCGAGTTGCCTCGCTCGAAAGGACGTCAACGGGCGAGGATTCCCACGGCCGCGGCCATCACGCCGACGCCGACGACGAGCGCCGTCGCGCATCCGCCGCGATAACTGAGTCCCTTGCCGAGGCGCAGCGACGTGCGCCCGCGCGAGTTCACGGTGAACGGACCGCATCGAGCGCTGCCACTGACGCCGCGCTTGGAGATGTTGAGCCAACTACGACGACCGGTACGAACGCGCTTGCGATACGAGAACCCCATGCCTCGACTCTAGGTCGGATCAGCGTCGCGAGGAATAGGCCCGTTCGAGATCGATGATGTCGGCCTCGTGAGCGGTGTGCATCGGTGTCGCGGTGCTCTCGACGGCGTCGATGAACTCCTCGACATCCGTCGTGTCGCCTCCGATGAGCCACACCACGTGTTCGCCTCCGCTGTCGGCGGGGTCGCGCAGCATGACTCCCTCGACCTCGAACTGATCGACGGTGATCTCGTCGGCGTCGGCGGTGACGGGGGCGACGATGGCCATTTCGACGATGGTCTCCGGATCGAAGTCACGCAGGATGTCCATCAATTCGGCCACGTTCACGAATTCAGTCTGACACGCGAATCGACGAAGGTCGTGGAATTCAGTCGCCGCCGACCCACACCGGAGCGCGCTCGAGAAGAAAGAGGCTCACCTCACCACACTTCTCGAGGGT
>JBJTIO010000156.1:0-11557 GCA_046095045.1 Actinomycetota bacterium | reverse complement strand
ACAATACTCCCGCGCATGTACCCCGGCGGTTCTGGGTCGGTAAAGGGACGCTCAGCGTCCGTTTACCGACCCAGAACCCCAGCGAAATCTGTGTGAGAAATCGTTCGTCGCACGCCAACGGGCTTCGTTAAGTTAGGTCTCGTCCATAACGAGGATCCGAGGGACCCAGCCCCATGACGATCCGCCAACCACCCGCACGGGAACGGTGGCAACGCTGGGTGCGATGGAGATCATCATGAGCGGTATTGAACGGCGCGTCGTCATCTGTCGACGCATTCTCGACGTCGGCCCCGGCGTCAAATTGGCGGGTCTCGACCTGACCGGCGCCCAACTCGCGGGCGTCGATCTCACGGGAGCGAACCTGAAGGGAGTCAGGCTGAGTAGCGCCGACCTGACCGGTGCGAACCTCACCGACGCCGACCTGTCCGGCGCGAACCTGGTCTTCGCCCAAATGCGTGGTGCGGTGGTGCGCGGAGCGAATTTCAGTTGGGCCAAGATGCGAGCGGCCAATCTCGTGGGCGTCGACATGTCCGAAGCGATCACGGATGGAGCCGATCTGTTCCATGCCACCACTTCGGGCGACATCGACTTCGCCACGTACCTGCGCGCGTTCAACCCCAACGCCGAGTTCTGGGTCGGCAAAGAGACGGATTCCGACCGTTCTCCGACCCGGAACGACGGTAAGTGAGGGTTATTCGCGGGGCAGACCCAATACCCGCTCACCCACGATGTTGCGTTGGATCTCGGTCGAACCCGCGTAGATCGTGTGCGCGCGACTGAACAAGAACGTGTGTTGCATGTCGTGTTCGTCGCTGTGCTCGGGCTGCATCACCAACGCGTCGGCTCCCAACAGATCGACCTCGAGCTCGCCCAGTCGTTGGTGCCACTTCGACCAGAACAATTTGCCGATCGATCCTTCGGGTCCGGGCTGGCCACCCTTGATGAAGCGGGTGACGTTGCGCATCCCCGACCAGCGCATGATCTCGAGTTCTCCGTACGCGCGCGCCAGCCGTTGACGAATCTCCGGATCACGATCGTGTCCGCGCGCCACGGCCAGATCTCGTACCTTGGCGAACTCCTTGGCGAATCGCAGTTGCTGGGCCATGAACGCCGTGCCGCGTTCGAATCCGAGCGTGCCCATCGCCGTCTTCCAACCGTTGCCGCGCCCGCCCACCACCAGATCGGCCGATGTGACGGCACCGTCGAAGAACACCTCGCAGAAGTGATCGTTCCCCGACAAATCCTTCAGGGGACGTACCTCGACGCCCGGTTGATCGATCGGCACGAGGATGTACGACAACGCCTTGTGCGCCTTCTCGTCGAGCTCCGTTCGGCACAGCACGAAAATCCATTGGGCGAACTGCGCCTGGCTGGTCCATACCTTCTGCCCGTCGACGCGCCACGTGTCGCCGTCGAGCACGGCCGTGGTGCGCACGCCGGCGAGATCGCTACCGGCACCGGGCTCGCTGAAGCCCTGACACCAATATTCATCGCCTTTCAGGATCGGCGGAAGGAACCGTGCTTGTTGTTCGGGTGAGCCGAAGGTGATGAGCGTCGGCCCGAGCAATCCCTCACCGAAAAAACCTGCGCGTTGCGGACCATTGGCGAGGGTGTATTCCTGAGCGAACACCAACTCCTCGGCGACCGAGACCTCGCGTCCTCCGAAGGCTTTCGGCCACGTGAGGCCGAGCCACCCCGCCCGACCGAGTTCTTGCTCCCACGCCACACGAACATGCCAATCGTGCGCCCCCATTTCGGCCGATGTTCCGAGCGAGCGATATTCCCCGACGAGATGGTCGTTCATCCACGCGCGAACCTCGGTGCGGAACCGTGCGGCCTCGGGCGAGTCGGAGAACTGCATACGTCCATTCTCCCCCATCGACGACGCGTGTGAGAAAACCGGCGCACGCCTGCCACAATCGGGGCATGGCCCTCTCCGACGCCGACAAACTCGCCATCCTTCAGCGCTACGCCGACGCCATCAACGGGTGTCGACCCGACGACGCCATCGCGATATGCGCACCCGGTGCCAAGGTGTGGCACAACTTCGACGATGCGACGGCCGTCTACGCCGACAGCGTGGGCTCCCTCCCGTGGATGTTCACCGCCGTCGACGGCCTGCGCTGGGAGACGCGACGTGCGTTGGCGACCTCGGAGGGTTTCGTCTGGGAGGCGATCATTCGCGGCACCGCCAAGGGCGGCGAACTCGCGGCCCATTCGTGCATGGTCGTGCGCCTCGACGACGAGGGCCGCATCGTCGAACTCGACGAGTACATCGACCCCGCCAGCATGAAGCCCTTGCGCGGCTGAGACATGACCTCGATCCTCGTCATCTGCACGGGCAACGCCGCGCGTTCGGTGATGGTCGGTGCGATCCTGAACGACCGCCGCTCCGATCTGAGCGTGGTCACCGCCGGAACGCTCACCATGGACGGCCAACCCATCAGCTGGCGCACGCGCGAGGCCCTGCGACGCATCGACCTCGAGGCGCCGAACCATCGAAGCAAGCAGATGCATCGGCACCACGGCGAGGACGCCGACCTGATCATCGCGCTCGCGCCTGAACACGTCGAATGGGTGCGTCGCAACATTCCACAAGCCGCCCACAAGACCGTCACCTTGAAGCGCTTGGTGCGACACCTGTCCGGCGACGCATCGGCGGCGCTCGCCCAGCGGGTCGCCGAACTCGCCGCGGCCGACGTCAAACTCGAACCGTGGGAGGAAGTCGTCGATCCCGGCGGTGGAGAGGTCGAGGACTTCATCAACTGCGCGATCGAAGTCGTGCAGTTGTGCGACGAGCTGTGTCCGCGACTCTGATCAGTCGAGGCTCTTCACCGCGCCAACCGCGATCAGTCGATCGATCTGCTCGTCGGTGAAGCCGGCCTCGCTCAACACCACGCGCGTGTGTTCGCCCAACCGGGGAGCCAGGTTGCGATGGGCGGTTGGGGTCCCCATGAAGTCGACCGGAGAGGCGATCATGCGCGTCGTCCCGTTCCCGTTCGGAACCTCCACGATCCCACCGGCGTGACCCAATTGCTCGTCGGCGAGGATTTCGTCGGCCGAACTGATGGGCGACCAGAACATGTCGGGCTCTCCCGCGAATGCGTCAACCCATTCATCCATCGTTCGGCTCGCGAACTCCGCGTCGAGGATGTGTCGCAGTTCCTCGTGGTTGATCGCTCGATTGCGAATGGTGTCGAAGCGCGGATCGTCGACGAGTTCGGGTCTGCCCACCACGCGGGCCAGTGGTGGCCAATGGCGGTCGCCCTCGACGCCCACCACGAAGAACCATTTGTCGTCCGATGATCGGTACGTGTTCACCGACGGGTTGCGCGCCTCGAATCGATTGTTGATCGGAGGATGGCGCCCCCAACTGAGCACCATGTTGAGGTCGAACCCGATCGTGTACACGCCCTGACGCAACAACGACGACGTGACCATCTGGCCGGCACCGGTTCGCTCCCGACTGAACAACGCCGCAGACAACGCTCCCGCGAACGTGACGCCGGTGCTGTGATCGCCCATGCCACCGCGCAAGGTGGGGATCGTGTTGCCCGAGGGGGTCATCATGTGCGCCATACCCGAACGAGCCCAGAACGCCGAGATGTCGAAACCCGGCCGATCGGCATCGGGTCCGGTGAGTCCATATCCGGTGATCAATCCGTACACGAGCCGCGGATTGCGAGATGCCAATGACGCGTAATCGAATCCGGCGCGCTGCAACGCCGCCGCCCGCACGTTGGTGATGAACACATCGCACTCGTCGATCAACCGCAAAGCGGCCTCGCGCCCCTCGTCCGACGTGATGTCGATCGCGACGCCTCGCTTGTTGCGATTGTCCAACTCGAACACCGGGTTGTCGGGCGGATCACCGCCGTACATGTGTTGAAACAACCGCGCCGGATCGCCGGTGACCGGCTCGATCTTCACGACGTCGGCACCCCAGTCGGCCATCACACCTGCGGCGGCCGGACCGGCCACCCACACCCCGAGTTCGACGACCTTCACGCCTTCGAGCGGACCGGGCATGGCGCGACCCTACTTCGTGGCGATCGAGCGCAATGTGTCGTCGAGCGCATCGAGAGCACGCGCCAACTGATCGTCGGTGTGCGCCAAGCCGAGGTTCATCATTCCGCGCGCCGCGGTGTAGACCCCGCGTTCGAGCAGCCCGAGGAACACGAGTTCCTGCAGATCGTTGTCACGACCGGCGACTCCCATGATGTCGGTCGGTGGTTCGGCACTAGCGTGCAACGACATCATCGACCCGAAACCGGTGACCGACATCGGCAACGAATGGCGCTCGAGAACCCGGCCCACCATGGCACGAAACTCGTCGCCTCGCGCGGTGTGAGCTTCGGCGGCGTCGGCGGTGAACACCTCGCCGAGCACCGCGCACCCCGCGGTGATCGAGGCCATGTTGTTGTTGAAGGTTCCGGCGTGCGAGATGACCATCTCACCCTTGGCGGCTCGTCCGGTTTCGACACTCGTGTCGAACTGATCGAGCAACTCGGCGCGCCCGCCGAAGGCACCGAACGAGAATCCCCCACCGATGTACTTACCGAAGGTGGTGATGTCGGCGGTACCCCCGAGCAGTTCGAGCATCCCGCGGCGACCATGCCGCGAGGTCATCACCTGATCGGCGATCACCACCGCACCCACCGCGCGGGCCGCGGCGAACGTGCGCCGCAGAAACTCGGCGTCGGCGGGAACGCAACCACCCGAGCCGAGCATCGGCTCGACGATCACCGCGGCGAGCGCGTCACCGTGTTGGGCGATCACGCGCTCGGTTCCCGCGGCGTCGTTGTAGGGCGCCAGAACCACGTCGTACGGCGAGTTCCACGGGGCGGCACCGCTGACGAAATACAGCACCCCTCCGTGGTAGCCGCCGATGAATGCGAGGATCTTCGTTCGTCGAGTCGCCATCATCGCGGTCGCGATCGCCATCAAGTTCGCTTCGGTTCCCGAGTTGGTGAAGCGCACTCGATCGATGCCGAATCGCTCGCACATGAGTCGGGCCAGAGTGGCCTCAGCGGGGTGGATTCCGCCCACGCTGACGTTGTTGTCGAGGGCCGCTTTCACCGCGTCGAGCACCCGCGTCTCGCTGTGGCCGAGCAGTCCGGCGGTGTAGTCCCCGAGCAGATCGATGTACTCGTGCCCGTCAACATCGACGAGAGTGGCCCCACGACCGGAGGCGAACGCCAGCGGAAACGGGGCGTGGGTCAGCACCGTGCGCGTGTGGCCACCAGGCATGAACTTGCGGGCCTCGTCGTAGTGACGCTTGCTGGCCGGATTGCGGTCGGCGAAGTCGCGACGAGCGACGACCACGGCATCGGAAAAACTCATGTCCGCACGCTAGACGGCGTGCACGGACGACGGGCTCGGGTGGAGGTGAGGGGAATTGAACCCCTGGCCTCTACATTGCGAACGTAGCGCTCTGCCAACTGAGCTACACCCCCGAGGGCACTGCGACTCTAGCGGGAGGCGTGCGGAATCAGGCGGCCCGGATCCAGTCGCGGCGGTAGGCCTGCGGAGCCTGATAGCGACGCAACTGCGCGAGGCGGTAGCAGTAACCGACCAGTGCGATGGTGGCCAGCACGAAGACGTACACGAAGAGATCGCTCTTGGTGGTGAATGCGATGAACGCCGAACCGAGCGTCGTGAGCACGAGCGACACCAACACGTTCTGTCGACGCTGACGCACCATGGCGCGACGGCTGATGCCGCGGGTCTGACCGCTGTGCACGGTGCGACGCAAAGCCGCCGAGGGATCGATCGTGCGGTCGTAGTCGGGGCGCTGGCGTTGCGGGGACGGCGCGAGGGGACGAGCCATCGAACGCATCGGCGCGACCGGGCGGTACGGGGCCGAGCGCTGCAGAGTGGACAGCTGGCGACGGAAGTCGACGACCGAGGAGTGCGGGCTGTTGTCGGAGCGACCACGCATCAAGGGCGGCACCAGAACGGCGCCCCATGCGGCGACCACGACGATCAGAACGATCGATCCCATCTGCACTGCCTCCCCTCATGTGTCGGTCCGGAGGGCTCCGGATAACTCCTGCTAGGCAACCCGTTGTATTACGGTTTTACAACATTCGTGACGGACGGCGCAATGTTAAGCGCCCTCACCGGACCGGTGTGTGACCCCCGTCACGCTGGGCAAATGCGCTGATTTCGCCCCGATCAGGCCCGTCGGTAGTCCCCCGAGCGTCCGCCGGACTTCTCGTCGAGAACGAGATCGGTCACGACCATGTCGCGGTCGACGGCCTTGCACATGTCGTAGACCGTCAGAGCGGCCACGGAGCAGGCAGTGAGGGCCTCCATCTCGACCCCGGTGCGGTCGGTCACCTCGACCACCGCGCGAATCCACACGTGGTCGGTCTCGATTCCCAGTTCGACCGCCACTTGGCTGAGGGCCAGGGGATGACAGAGCGGGATCAGGTCGGACGTGCGCTTGGCGGCTTGGATGCCCGCGATTCGGGCCACCGAGAGCACATCGCCCTTCTTGAGCGACTGCGAGCGCACGGCCTCGGCGGTGGCCGGGGCCATCTTCACCTTGCACGAGGCGACCGCCCGGCGCTTGGTGACGTCCTTGTCCCCCACGTTCACCATGTGGGCATTGCCCTCGGCGTCGAGATGGGTGAGATGCGGCTCGGCCACGGGTTCAGCGTACCGCCGAGCGAGCGAGCACGGTCCCGCGGACGCCTGACAGCGCGGCGCACCGTGACGACTACCACCGCGGCGCACCGCGACGACTGTCACCGCACCTCGCCGCGACGCCGCGACGATTGGTGGGCGACGATGGCGCATGCGCGTGATGACCCAACGCTGGCGCGATTTGGTGTTCCTCCACTGGGCGTACGAACCCGAGGTGGTGCGCGAGGCCATCGTCGCGAGCATGGACAGAGCGGACATCGATCCCAACTCGTTCGAGCTCGACACGTTCGATGGACGCGCGTGGGTCGGCCTGATTCCGTTTCGCATGCGCGACCTTCGGCTGCGGGGCCTTCCCCCGATTCCGACCACGAGCAATTTCCCCGAGATCAACGTGCGCACCTACGTGCGATCGCGCGGCCGACCCGCCGTGTGGTTCTTCTCGCTCGACACCCCGCGACTGCTTCCGACGGCGGTGGCGCGCACGGCGTTCAAACTTCCCTATTGCTGGGCACGCGCCGAGGTGACGAGTGCGGGAACCATCGATGACGCGGGGGATCGGGTGGTCGTGGCGAGCGTCGACCGTCGTTGGCCCGCGGGCGGACACACGCGCATCGCCGTGCGTGCCGGCGAACCAGTGCGAAGCACCGACGATGATCACGCGTTCGCCGATTGGCTCACCGCTCGTTGGGGACTGGTGTCGGCGTCGCGTCGAGGCCTCTGGTACGGGCCCGTCGAACACGAGCCGTGGCCGTTGCGTCGCGCCGAGGTGTTGCATCTCGACGATTCGTTGATCACGGCAGCGGGTTTGCCCGCTCCGGATGGCGCACCACACGCGCTCTACAGTGCGGGCGTCACCACCACGATTCGGTCACTCGAGCGACTTCGCTGAGATTCAGCCGCCGATCTGCGACATCGTGCGCTTGGGTCGCACGAAGTTGACCTGGTTGATCTGGTGTCCGGCCCACTTGGTGCCGACCGCGCGTTCGATCACGGCGGCAACAGCGTCATCCAATTCGCGACCCGCCAATCCCGATCGCAACACCGAACGAATGTCGAACTCCGAGGTGGCGAACAAACACGTGCGGAACTGTCCGTCGGCGGTGATGCGCACTCGATCACAGTCGCCGCAGAACGGCTTGGTGACGCTCGGAATGACGCCGACGGTCCCCCGACCGTCGAGGTACCGCCAACGGTCGGCCGGGGCCGCACCGCGCGCTGGCACCGACTCGAGCGCATGCACCGCACCGATGCGCGCGACGATCTCGTCCTGACTCACGACCTTGTCGTTCACCCAGTGTCCTTCAGCGTCGAGCGGCATGAACTCGATGAAACGGACCTCGACCCCCTTGGCGCGGCCGAACTCGGCGAGGTCGACGATCTCATCGTCGTTCACCCCGCGTTCGATCACCGCGTTGATCTTGACGCTCGAGAAACCGGCGCCGATCGCCGCATCGATGCCGGCGAGCACGTTGCTCAGTTCGTCCCGGCGCGTCATGCGCTCGAAGCGTTCACGATCGAGGGTGTCGAGGCTGATGTTGACCCGACCCAATCCGGCGGCGCGAAGTTCGTCGACGCAATTGGTGAGGGTCGCGCCGTTGGTTGTGAGCGCGAGATCGATCGGCTGACCACGACGTGGAGAGGCCGATTCGGTCGGCACGACTAACATGGCCAACTTGGCCACCAACACCGGCAAGTGCGCGCGTACGGTAGGTTCACCACCCGTCAGTCGGATTCCATCGACGCCGTAACGCTCGACGCACAGGCGAGCCACGTGTTCGAGCTCCTCGAAACTCAGCACCTCCGAGCGAGGCAACCAGGTCATGCCCTCGGCCGGCATGCAGTAGGTGCACCGGAAGTTGCAACGGTCCGTCACCGAGATGCGCAGATCGCGAATGGTGCGTCCGAACGGGTCGACGAGATCGCGCGCCGAAACGTCGGATGATCCCGAATTCGCCATGCGCTCAGGATACGAGCAGGATGACCCGTACTTCTCCCCCGACGGGCACTCCGTCACCATCGGGAACGATCGCGATGCCGTTGGCGAGGGCCGTGGCCGCCAACTGATGGCTCGCTTGGGCGTGAACGGAACGCACCCGCACCCGCCCATCATCGGCGAATCGGGCGACGACGCGTTGGTAATGAATCTTGCCGTCGGGACTGCGCTTGATCGCCTCGTCGGCGATCGCCGACACCGTGGGGCGATCGAGCGTCTCGGAACCGTGCCCGCCCATGCGACGCAACGCCGGTCGGGCGAGCAGTTCGAAACTCACGAGCGAACTCACCGGATTACCCGGAAGCCCGAACACGGGAACGGTGCGACCCTCGTGGGTGAGTCGTCCGAATGCGAACGGCTTGGCTGGCTTGATCGCGATCTGCATCCAGCGCATGTCGGCGATGCGAGACAGCACGGCCTTCACCACGGCGAAGTCGCCCATGCTCACGCCACCACTCGTGACGATGGCATCGCACTCCGATGCCGCGGAGCGCAACACGCTCTCGAGCAACGCTTCGTCGTCGCGCACGATGCCGAAGTCGACCGCCTCGGCGCCGGCGGCTCGCACCAAACCGACGAGCATGGTGCGATTGCTCTCGCGAATCTGTCCGGGCCGCAACGGCGAACCATCGTCGATCAATTCGTCGCCAGTCGACAGCACTGCGACTCGCGGCGGCCGGTGCACGAGCGCGTCACGGGCATCGATGCTCGCGAGCACTGCCGCAACCGCCGGAGTGACGATGGCGCCAACGCCGAACACCGTGTCGCCCGCCCGCACATCGTCGCCCGCGCCGCGCACGCCATCTCCGGGTCGGGTGGCCTTGCGGATGATCACGCGTTGCGAGCCGTCGAGCCGCGACTTGTCACCGTCGAAGCGCGTTTCCTCGACCATGACCACCGAGTCGGCACCATCGGGCATCGGAGCGCCGGTCATGATGCGCACCGCCGAGCCCGCGGACACCACGCATGTGGCGGCCGAACCCGCCGCCACCTCGCCCACGACGAGCAACTCGACGGGAGAATCGGGGGTGGCCATGGCCACGTCGACGCTGCGCACCGCGTACCCATCGACTGCGGTGTTGGCGAAGGGCGGAACGTCCTCGCGCGAGATCACGTCGGCGGCCAATACGCATCCGATCAGCGAATCGGGAAAGCGCCCCGGTCGCGCGGAGGCGACCACTGCGCCGATCGCGTCGCACGACCCGATCACGTGCGCCCGCGCCTCGTCGATCGGCGTCAATCCTCCCGGCATGCCGATGACGGTACCGCCCCGATGGCACACTCGTGGAGTGGAGCCGACCGCGTACGCACACCTACCCCTACGTGGCTTCTCGGCACGCTGGACCGGTCGCGTCGACGACCTCGACGTGTTCGAGGAACTGACGATGTCGTTCGAGAACGAGGCGTGGACCGTCGACGGGCGAGTGAGCGCTCCCTCGACCCAACACGGCGACGTGCAATACGTGATGCGATTCACCGCCACGTGGCACCTCCAGCAGATGTTGTTGTTCCGCGACATGGACGAGCCCGATCTGTGGCTGGCGAACGACGGTCGCGGAAGATGGGGCGAGGTCAACGGCTCACAACGACGCGACCTCGGTGGTTGCGACGACGTCGACGTGCGTTGCAGTCCGTTCACCCGAGCGATGGGCATCCGACGACTCGGACTCGCGGTGGGTGCTTCGACCATCGTGCACTCGGTCGTCGTCGATCCCGAGACACTCGAGATCGGTCGCGCCCGACTCGACTACACCCGTCTCGCGACGCATCGATGGGCCATCCATCGTGACGACGATTTTCCGGTGCACGAATTCGACGTCGACGAGTTCGGGCTGCCGCTCGACATCGACGGCTGGTTCACGCGCGTCGAGTGACGTTGACCGTCAGATCTCGTTCAACCAATCACGGAACGCGTCACCGTGTTCGGGGTGCGCGAGTCCGGCTTCGACCACGGCCTGGAGCCACCCGAGCGGAGTCCCGATGTCGCGTCGGCCGATGTCGGAGAGCACGCCCCACAATGGAGCTCGAGTGGCTTGCGACGCCAGAGCATCGGTCAGTTGCAGTTCTCCGGTGTTGCCCGGCCGCAGTCGAGCGAGGTCGTCGAAGATGTCGGGAGTCAACGCGTATCGACCGATGATCGCCAGATCACTCGGAGCCGAATCGATCGACGGCTTTTCGACCACACCAACGAACGGGATCGCCGTGCATCCACCCACTTCTCGTTCGTCACCAACGGGATCGAGAACCCCGTAACGCGACAACTCCGCACGCGGCATGCGTTTGACCGCGATCGCGCCAACACCCGTCGACCCGTGAACTTCGGACAGCGCGACGAGCAACGACGAATCGGCCATCAACTCGTCGGGAAGCATCACGAAGAAAGGCTGATCGCCCACCGCATCGCGGGCACACCCGACGGCATGCCCGAGCCCGAGCGGCTGATCCTGGAACACGAACGACACCCGAACATCGGATCCGAACCGGCTCAACCGTTCCACTATGTCGTGACGACCCAGTCGCGTCAATGCTGCCTCGACGTCGGCGTCTCGGGCGAAGTACTGCTCGATCGCGGGCTTGGACCGACTCGTGACGATCACCAGATGATCGACGCCCGCACCGACGGCCTCTTCGACGATGAATTGCAGGGCCGGACGCTCCATGACCGGCAACAACTCTTTGGGCACCGCCTTGGTGGCCGGCAACATGCGCGTGCCCATGCCCGCCGCCGGAACGACCGCCGTGTTGATCATCGCCACATCTCGATCGTGCCGTGCGTCGGTGGAGCGATGAACATGCTTCGACTCTAGACTTCACGTTCCGGAGACACCGCCCATGCCCACTTACGTGTACAAGTTCGTCGACACCGGCGAGACCATCGAGGTCCAACAGGCCTTCACCGATGACGCCCTCACA
>JBJTIO010000155.1:0-3772 GCA_046095045.1 Actinomycetota bacterium | reverse complement strand
TGGCCGAGATCATCGAGGGCACCGAAGCCGCGTTGCTCTTCGAGCCGGGCAACGCCCGCCAATTGGCCGACGCCATCGAACGCGTGCTCGGCGACCGCACGCTCGCGCTCCACATGCAGTCGCATGGTCGTGAGGTGTTGGCGAGTCGTTTCTCGTGGGATGCCATCGCCACCTCGACGCGCGAGGTGTACGAGCGAACGATCAGCGACCGCGGAACGTCGCCTTGCCCGGCCCGGTCTCGAGGAAACTCTTCACGCCCACCTGACTGTCGTCGGTCGCGAAGATGTCGGTGAACAGTCGACGTTCGAGCAAAAGTCCATCGACTAGCGACATCGACAGACCATCGTCGATCGCGGTCTTCATCGCGGCATGAGCCTGCACCGCGCCCGAGGCGATCGACGATGCCAGCGCGAGCGCGCGCTCGTGCAGAACGTCGTTCGACACCACTTCGTCGGCCAAACCAATGCGTAGTGCTTCGTCGGACTTCACCTGTCGCCCGGTGATCACCATCTCCTTGGCGCGGCTCGCACCGACCAGGCGAGGCAAACGTTGCGTTCCGCCACCGCCGGGGATGATGCCGAGAAGCACTTCGGGTTGGCCGAACACGGCCTTCTCGCCGGCGATGCGATAGTCGCACGCGAGCGCCAACTCGCATCCGCCGCCGAGCGCGTATCCGCTCACCGCCGCGATCACGAACCGCGGAATCGCCGCGACCGCGTCGAGCGCCGAATGAAATCCGAGGCCAATGCGTTCACCCTCGGAGGTTCCGCCGAACTCGCTGATGTCGGCCCCAGCGGCGAAGATGCGTTCGCCGCCGGTGATGACCACGGCTCCGGGCGGATTGGCGGTGAGATCGAGCGCCACCTCGCGCAGTCGTGCCAACACGGCTTGGCTGAGTGCGTTCACTTTCGGGTTGTTGAGCGTCACCACGGCCACACCGTCGGCGCGACGCTCGCACAGAACCAAATCGTCGGACATGTTCGATTCCTCTCCGGTCAGGCGCCGACCGACTTCAACATCTCGTCCGCGGCACTCCACGGATCGAGCGTGCGGCCGATCACGTTCTCCTGCAATGCGTCCCAGCGTTCGCCGGTGCAGATCTCGCGCGCTCGCTGTTCGAGGCGACGGGCCACGATCTCGCGCAACTCCTCGCGCAACCGGAATCGTCGACGGCGCTCGAGTTCACCGTTCGCACTGATGAAGTCGCGATGCTGTCGCACGACATCCCACAGAGCCGACACTCCCTCACCGGTCGAGCCCACCGTGGGCACGATCGGCGGACGCCACGCTTCGTGCGCCAGATCGGAGAGGTCGAGCATCTGTTCGAGGTCGCGACGAGTCTCGTCGACGCCTTTGCGGTCGGCCTTGTTGATCACGAAGATGTCGGCGATCTCCATGAGACCGGCCTTGTTGGCCTGCACCGAATCGCCCCAACCCGGATTCACGACGACGATCGTGGTGTCGGCCTTGCCGGCGATCTCGACCTCGACCTGTCCGACACCAACGGTCTCGACGAGAACCCAGAGGCGGCCGATCGCATCGAGCAGACGAATCGCTTCGGGCGCCGCGAGCGACAGACCACCGAGGTGTCCGCGCGTGGCCATCGAGCGAATGAACACGCCGGGATCGGTGGCGTGATCCTGCATGCGCACGCGATCGCCCAGAATCGCTCCGCCGGTGAACGGCGACGACGGATCGATCGCAAGAACGGCAACCTCGAGTTCGATCGAACGCAAATGACCGATGATCGACGACGTGAGAGTGCTCTTGCCGGCGCCCGGCGCACCCGTGAGACCGACGGTGTAGCTGTTGCCGCCGCGCGGGTACGAGAGTCGTCCGATGGTGCGGGCCGCGTCGCCCCCTTGCTCGATCAGCGACAGCAGTCGCGCCAACGCACTGCGATCGCCGTCGAGGGCAGCGGCGAACAAGGTGTCGGGGTTGCGATCGCGACGACTCACGGGGCGACCGTTCCCACGTTCACCACTTCGGTGACGCCATCTACGCGGTCACGCATGATGCGCTCGATGCCCTGCTTCAACGTCTGGGTCGACGTGGGACAGGTGCCGCACGCACCGACCAGCAACACGCTCACGACGCCCGTGGCTTCGTCGACATCTTTCAATTCGATGTCGCCACCGTCGGCCTGAAGAGCCGGGCGGATCGCCTCGATGGTCTCTTCGACCTGGGTTCGCATGCTGGTCACGTGATCACCTGAAATGGGTTGGGGAGCACCTCGAATCGTAGAGTGGAAGGGCGTCAGAACCTCGGTCAAGCGGCGCATGTCATGGAAGGAAACCGATGATCGGCGCGTACGGCGGAATGCTTGCCCATCAGGGCGGTTGGGACGAGATCCTGATGGTCGCCGGACCGATCGCGATCATCGTCGCGTTGCTGGCCGTGGTGCGTCGGCGATTGGGTGCGGGCGACGACAGCGAACGGAGCGACTCAGAGATCGGCTGAGTAGGCGCGTTCCACCGAGGCGCCGAGCGACACCAAGCGCCCCACCAGATCGTCGTAACCCCGGTCGATGTGTTCGATGCCGGAGATCACGGTGCGACCTTCGGCGGTGAGACCCGCGATCACGAGAGCGGCACCGGCACGAATGTCGGGAGCCACCACGGCGGCACCACGCAGCCGTTCCATGCCACGCACGACCGCGTGATGACCATCGGTGCGAATGTCGGCGCCGAGCTTCGAGAGTTCCTCGACGTATCTGAATCGGCCCGGATACAAATTCTCGGTGACGATGCCCATGCCTTCGGCGACGGCGAGCATGGTGACGAGCAACGGCTTGTAGTCGGTGGCCAGCCCCGGATAGGGAAGCGTCTGCACGTCGACGGCGCGCATGCGACCCTCCGATCGGATCGACACTCCCCCGGGCACGGCCTCGAGATGCAACCCCATGTCGTTCATGCGATTGAGCAGCACCACCATGTGTTCGGCGCGCGCGCCCCGCACGACGGCCTCGCCCCCGGCGACGGCGACCGCAGCGAGATACGTCGCGGCCTGGATGCGGTCGGTCACCACCGCGTGCGACACCGGGCGCAACGAGCCGCGTTCGACACCTTCGACGGTGAGCGTCGACGTGCCGATGCCCTCGATGCGCGCACCCATTTCGACGAGCAGATCGCAGAGATCGGCCACCTCGGGCTCGCGCGCGGCGTTGATGATGCGCGTGACACCGTCGGCGTGCACGGCCGCCGTGACGAGGTTCTCGGTGGCGCCCACCGATGGGAAGTCGAGCGTGATGTCGGCACCGTGCAGTCGAGAAGCGTTGGCGACGATCGATTGTTCGTCGATGCAGAACACGACACCCATCGCCTCGAGGCCCGCCACGTGCATGTCGATCGGACGACTACCAAAGTCGTCACCCCCGGGCATGTCGAGTCGCACCGTGCCCGCGACGGCGAGCAGTGGTCCGAGGAGATTGATCGACGCGCGAATGCTGGTGACCAAGTCGGGTGGGGCGATCGTGCGCACATTTCCGTCGTTGACGAGATGCAGGATCGAGTCGTCGTCAGGATCGCGATTCACCCGCACACCGAGTGCGCCGAGCAACGCGCCCATCGTCTCGACGTCGGAAATGTCGGGAACATTGGTGAGTTCGTGACGACCGGTCGCGTACAGCGACGCCACCATCAGTTTCAGCACCGAGTTCTTCGCGCCCGGAACCACAACCTCACCGGCGAGGGGATCACTGCGTTGCACCACGATGCGGTCCGCGACGCGATCCATAGACATACAAGTATGCTCGCACCGTGGGCCGTCGAGG
>JBJTIO010000154.1:0-6602 GCA_046095045.1 Actinomycetota bacterium | reverse complement strand
ACGAATCGCCCTTTCAGTTCTTCGAGGAACGAGTCATCGAAGGCGCGCCCTTCCCACCTGGCCCCGGATACCGCGCCGTGACCCGCCACGACGACATCTGGCACATCAGCCGCAATCCGCAGTTGTTCTGCAGTGGCAAGGGATCCAACATCGGAGACCTTCCGGTGGAGATGAACGAATTCTTCGGATCCATGATCAACATGGACGACCCCAAGCACTTCCGCCTGCGCAACATCGTCTCACGCGGGTTCACACCCAAGGAGATCGGTCGGGTCGAGGATCAGGTCAAGATCCGCGCCAAGCGTCTCGTGGACGAGTTGCTCGAGCGTTTTCCGAAAGGTGAATGCGATTTCGTCGAGGAAATTGCGGCTCCGCTCCCCCTTGCGATCATCTGCGACATGATGGGTATCCCGGAGGAGGATCACAAGAAGATCTTCCACTGGACCAACGTCATCCTCGGTGTCGGTGATCCCGAGTTCGTCGGTTCGTACGAGGACCTGATGGGTGTCGCGCTCGAGATGTTCATGTACGCCCAAGCTCTCGGCGAGAGCCGAGTGGGCAACCCCCAGGACGACGTCACGTCGGCCATGATGAACGCCGTCGTCGACGGAGAGCGTCTGACCCCCCAGGAGTTCGGTTCGTTCTTCATTCTGTTGGTCGTCGCGGGCAACGAGACCACGCGCAATGCGATCAGCCACGGGATGAAACTGCTCACCGACTTCCCCGAGCAGCGCAAGATCTGGTTCGACGACTTCGAGACGCACACTCGCACCGCGGTCGAGGAGATCGTGCGTTACGCGACACCAGTGATCCACTTCCGCCGCACCGTCACCGAGGACACCGAACTCTCGGGCCAGAAGCTCAACGCCGGCGACAAGGTCGTGATGTTCTACTGCTCGGGAAATCGTGACGAGCGGGTGTTCGATCAGCCCCACCAGTTCGACGTCACCCGACCGGTGGCACCCGCCCAAGTGGGCTTCGGAGCGGGCGGACCACACTTCTGCCTCGGAGCGAACCTCGCCCGACGCGAGATTCAGGTGATGTTCGACGAGATTCGCCGACGCCTGCCCAACATGCGCATCACCGGAGAGCCGGCCTACTTGCAGAGCGCGTTCATCAACGGCATCAAACGCATGCCGTGCGCCTGGAACTGATCGTTCCCCATCACGGGGTCATACCCAATCCTTGACTCGTCGGTACGAGTCCGTCGGAAGGTGGAACGTTCTGTCGCGGTGAGTGCGTTGACGCGAGAAGCAATTTCAACGAGACCTTGGTGTCGGCTCGCCGGCTGAAGTAGCCATCTCCATCGGCGACGATCAACGGTTGGACGTCGATCAATTCGTTCCATCGAAATCCCAGAGGAACTGACGACAGCCCCCCGGAGGGCCATAGTTCATTCTCGGTGAACTGATGGTCGAAAGACGACTTGAACCCTTGGGTGGCCGGATCGAATGTGAGGAGGAGGAATGCGGGGTTAGGAAAATCAAACGAACTCGACCCGGCGGCGGAACTGCAACTCACGGTCATCGGACTCGACAAGGGTTCGAGCTTTGCCAACGGCAAATCACCTGCATTCCATGCCAACGACACCCGAACCAGGCCCCGATTGCTCGATGATTCGGAACACGAGACGTTTTGTTCTCCACCACCGAGGGCCATCGACAAACCGGTGAGCAGTAACGAACCGTTCTTACTCCCAAAGTCCGCCATCCCCGAACCGGTTTCCCAGGTTCCAATATCGCCGGAATGACCGCCCTCGACGGGCTCGAGGACGCCGTTACCAGCCGCGACGCCTCGCAGGGTCGAGAATTCTGGAGTCGCCAGTCGAAACTCCCACGTCATGTCGACCGACAGCGAGACATCGAATGCTCGGCAACGAACCCACGGCGATTTGACACCGCTCAAGAAGACCTCTCGCATGATGGCCATGCCTTCGCTTTCGGCCTTGGAAGATCCGAACAATTGTCCGATCTGAACGGCCGACAACATGTGCATGGGGGCTTCGGTCTTTCCCTCCGAACACTCCTGACGCGCGCAATTCTTCATCGACTCATAGATCGGGTCGAGTTGCTTCTGGAGTTCTTCTTGAATCTCCCCGTCGAGTTCATCTAATCCGAGGGTCTGAACGACCGCGTCCAATCGAACCGTTTCGCTCAGAATGTTGCGTGCCCCACAGCCGGCCTTCGATCCCGTTTTCAGAAGAGGCATGAGATACGACTTCCACGTTGCGCGAAGTTCGGCTTCGACGTTCTTGAGTTCCTCACCGTCGAACACGCCCTTCGAAATGGCCTTGGACAACTCGCTCCGTATCCGAGCCAACGCGTCGTCGATCGGTGTCGGGGCCGGGGTCGGACTCGAGGGCGACGACTGTCCGTAGCCGCTGAAGTGTGAAATCACGAAGCGGAGTACCCCATCGTCGCCAAGCGTTGCGACTGGGCGCCCAATCTCACCGGTGTCGTCCCACCACACGGACGTTGCACCATCCACGGTCGTGGCCGGCGTCATCTCGACGAACCCGACGTCGTTCAAGGGCAACCCATCCGGTTCGATGTTCACACCAGAAATCGCGTCGTTCGAAGTCGCGCTCATCGATATCTCGACGTTCTCGGAGAGCGCACCCGCAGGAATGATCAGTCGAAAGATGTCGCCGTTAGCCGATGTCGTCTTGAGTTCTCCGCCTTCCGGTCCAATTTCGGACGTAATCCGAGTCGAACCGTCGATCACCAGATCGGCGTAGATCGGTTCCGCCGATATCACGGAGTCGATGGAGTCTTCACCGATCGATTGGTTGGTCGTCGCCGTCGAACCATCCGACGGGGTCGACACATCAGATGTGGTCGGACCTCCGGATGACCCCGAACAAGCCACCAATACGAGCAGAGCGGCTGTGCCGATGGCCAGACGTTTCATGATCCCCTCCGATCACTTCATCTCCCCCGAAAGGTAGTGCTTCCGGCACAACAGTTCGTACCTCACGACATCACCGAACATCGGCTCCGGGGCGTCACCCGTGTCGCCGACCACCACCGTCTCGCCCTCATACACCAACACGCCGTTCACTACGCGAGCATTGTGCGTGGCTCGTGAGCCGCACCAACATCGCGCCTCGACCTGCATCTCGACGCGCTCATCGGCCACCTCGAGCATGCGGCGCGTGCCGTCGAACAACAGTCCACGAAAGTCGGTGATAAGACCGAACGCGTACACGTCGACACCCAAATTGTCGACGACTCGCGCCAGTTGGTCGCACTGCTCGACGGTGTAAAACTGCACCTCATCGCACACGAGAAAGTCGATCGGCGAGCGGGATCGAGCCAACTCGAAGAGATCGAGATCTGGGGAAACCTCGACCGCGGGTGCCGACACACCCAATCGGCTCGTCACCTGCGTGCCGTCGCGATCGAGCTTGGTGAGCAAGATTCCCCGCAGGTCGCGCACCGCGAGGTTGTGATGAATCTGCAACGCGAGCGTGCTCTTACCCGAGCCCATCGTGCCGAAACTAAACCTCAACGTCGCCATGCGACCACAGAACCTAGTCGGGTCTCAATCGACCCGAAGATCCACCACGATGGCGGCATGGTCGCTTCCGTGGATCGGATTGCCGTCCACGAGTTCGGGCTCCACTCCCGCGAGCCACGCACGACTCGGATGCCCCATCGGCTTGGGTCGTGGCCACGATACGAACACGTAGTCGAGTCGTCGATTGGGCCAGTTCGCATCGGCCTGGTAGCCGTTGTCGGCCCGCCAGGTGTGGCCCGATCCCTCACCGCGAAGTTCCCAGCACTCGTTGAACACGAGATTCGCGTGACGCGGTGCCGTTCGTCCGGTGAGTCGCCGAATCTCGTCGCTGTCGGGAACCGCGTTGAAATCCCCGGCGACGATTACCGGCGGATCGACGCCCGGATCGCCTCGTACCTCGTTCACGAGATCGGCGATCGCGTCGACTTGTCGCAGACGTACCGCCGACTCATCGAATCGATGATTGAGATGTGCGCATACCACCGGCCACTCACCCCACGAAGTCAAGGCCCGAGCGTGCACCGCCTTGCGATATCCCGGCTCTCCGTCGACACCCGGCAGTGAGACCTGACCGGTCTCGGTGAGGGGCCAACGCGACACGATGGCATTCCCCATCGCCATCTCGTCGCTCGTCGTCGGTCGTGGAAACCACGGTCCGTCCGAAACGTGAACATGAAATCCGAGCCTTCGTGCGAGATCGTGCGCATAGGTGGTCGAGTTGGATCCGACGCGTCGACACGGAACCTCTTGCAGGCAGATGACATCGGGCGATTCGCGTTCGATCACCTGCTCAATCGCAGCGTGTCGCTCGGTCCACGGCCCGTGTTCGAACCAGATGTTCCACGTCATGATTCGCACGAGGCGAACCTAACCGACGTTCGTGACTCAGCCGGCGTTCTGACGCGAGTCGAATCGACGTTCGACCGTCGACGACACGAAACGCAGATCGCCCGAAGGCGAGAACGAACCCTGCACGTCGACGATCAGGTGCGTCGCCGACGACGTGTACAGACAGAACGACCCGTCGGCATCAACCGGAATCACGGCCATGTTCGCCGAGGTGCGACCAGGAATCACGTTGGCGTTCGATGCCGTCTCGGTGCTCGGTGCGAGCATCGAGCACTTGTCGGCCTGCACGTATCCAGCGCCGAGGCTGTCGGTCAGGGTGATGTTCACGAGCACCGCCGACGAACCCGCCGGTGCGGTGAGTCGCAGCACTCCCCCGGCCGGACGCCTTACGCCGCAACCATCGACGTAGCACTTGCGCGTATCGACGAGGCGCGCTTGATTCGCGAGGGTGAATCCCCACGCACCGTTGGTCGAGAACGCACCTTGCACATCGATGATCTGATGGAGATCCGAGGTGGTCGCGGTGCAGAATCCGCGGGAGGCACCCACGTTACCCACCGTCACCACGGCGAGATTCGACACCGTGTCGTTCGCGCCGAAGTTGAGGTTCGAACTGGTCTGGCCTCGCGCGGTCAACGACTCGCATGAGTCCGCGGTCAGAAAGCTGTCGCCGCGCACCGTGTCGGTGACGGTCACGTTGGCCAACACCGTCGTCGCTCCGGCCGGGAGTTGCGGCATCGGCACACCGTTGAGACCGTTCGAGATAGCCCGACCACCGAGATTGCACGTCCCTGCCGCGTCACAACGCGTTCCCTTTCGCGTGTCGAGAACGCGCGTCGGCACGATCGGTGTGAACTTGCCGCCGATTGGGCCAGCGGCACGCGACGGCACAAAGTAACCCTGCACGTCGACGATCACGTGCATCGGGTGCGAGTTGAAAATGCAAAAGCGTCCCAGGGCATCGAGGGGCACCACCGACAGGTTCGCGGTCGTCCCGTCCTTACCGACGTTCCCGTTCGACCAACCACGCTCATCCGAGATCGGCACGTCACAGCGCTCGGCCGTCACGAACGCGTCGGTCGATGCTCCCGTGAGGGTGATGTTCACCAATGCGGCCGTCGCTCCGGCGGGAGCCGACAACGTGATCGGGGTGCGCCAACCAGCCTGCGGACGATCGGCCCACGCACAGACGCGTACGCTCGCGGTGCCATCGATCTGGTCGCTGCAATAACGCGTCAGGGAGGCACCGTTAAATTGAGCGATCGCTATCGCATCGTTGACTGTGCCACGAAATTCGAAGTGCATTGGGTCGCGCAAGATATTTGAACGCTGAGCGGACGGAGTGACGCATCCCCCATTCCAACCGTAGCCACCCCAGAGAAGTCCCCACTTCTGAGCGGTATCAACGACCCACTTGGGGAGATCGGTGCGCATCGGAGTCGCACATGCCGTCGTTGAGCCACCAACCGGGGTGTAGCGAATCTCGGGGTTTGCCGACACGTTGATGTCGATGGCGAGGCCCCACGAATGATTCGAGAGTGAGTCGATTCCGAGTCCGACGCAGTCCTTGCGGGTGTTCGACGTGCAGCGGAAGTTGTAACCGATGACGTCGCGCACCTTGAATCCGTTGGCCTGAATCTCGGCGAGGAAGCCCTCGAAAAGCACGAGGGCCCCCGGAGGAGCCTGCACCGCACCGGCCTTGATGGTGCCGACCTTGCCGGCATTTTTCCTGAGGGCTTGTTCCCACGCGCTCAACGCAGGAGATCCGGTGTACGACCAGCCGAGCCACTTCCAGCCGTCGTTCGCCGATCCGTCGGCGTTGTAGGGCATCGGGGGAGTGCCCCAACCTCGAACGATCGGGTCGGTGTACTGCGAGATCACGCACGCGACGACGTCGCCACTCGCGATCTGGGTCGGGGTGCAGCGAATCGGCATGGTCGGCGACGCCCACGGGGTGGAATCCGACGTGTCGATGCCAGTTGGGCGTCCGGCGGCCTTGGCCGCGGTCGGCGCGGTCAACATCGCGAACATCACGACGGCGTACTCCACGAGTGAGATCATCACCACGAACGGCGCGATGCGATGGGCGCGGCGCGGGGGCCGGGAATGGGGGTCCATGATCGACTGGCTCAACACGAGCCGAGGTATCGGACCTACCTCGTCGATCCTTGAGCAATTCGTCGAGGTGCGACCCAACGATCTTCGCCATCAACACCGTTTTCGACAGCCTGAGC
>JBJTIO010000153.1:0-5293 GCA_046095045.1 Actinomycetota bacterium | reverse complement strand
ATGCCCACAAGTGGAAGGCCGCCGTGTTCACTCTCGCCGGAAGCCCGGGCATGATGGGCGCATCGCACTTGAGTGCACTCGCTGCGAAGCGCAGTGGTGCGGGAAGGGTGCACATCGCATCGCCCGGCATCGTGAGCGATCGCGGCACGCCGACCGAGGTCGTGCGCAAGTCGCTTCCGGTTCTCGGCTGGTCGCGAGACGTGCTCGATGAGGTGAATGCTGATCATGCTCGCTTCAAGTCGATGGTGGTCGGTCCCGGACTCGGTCGTGATGACGGCACGATGACCGAGACACGCAAGGTGATCGCCGGTTCGCGTATCCCGATGGTCATCGACGGTGACGGATTGTTCGCCGTTGCGTGGGGAGGCGACGGCGCACGCGACATCGTGCGCACCCGCGCGGCGGGAACGGTGCTCACGCCCCACGACGGCGAATACACGAACCTCCTCGGCTATCCGCCGTCGCACGATCGCATTCAGAGCGCGCGCCGACTGGCCACCGACACCAACTGCGTGTGCTTGTTAAAGGGTCCGACCACGGTGGTGGCCGAGCCGTCGGGTGAGGTGCTCATCGTGTCGAACGGTGACCGTCGTTTGGCGACCGCCGGAACCGGTGACGTGTTGGCCGGGATGATCGGTTCGTTGCTGGCCCAAGGAATGCATCCGTTCCGCGCCGCGGCCAGCGCGGCCTTCTTGCACGCGCACGCCGCGTCGTTGTTCGGTGCCGATGAAGGGATGATCGCGTCCGATCTCATCGACCTCTTGCCACGCGCCATCACCGAAGTGCGGGCCTGACGTGTCCAGTCGCGCGTCACGAGTGGTGGTCGATCTGTCGGCGATTCGACACAACGTGCGTCAGCTCGTCGCACTCGCCGAGCCGGCGCGCACCATGGTCGTCGTGAAAGCCAACGGTTACGGGCACGGTGCCACGCGCGTCGCCGAGGTCGCCCTCGAGGCCGGGGCGCACGGACTTTGCGTGGCGCTGGTTCAAGAAGGTGTCGAGCTGCGACGCGCCGGAATCGAGGCTCCGATCCTGGTGCTCTCGGAACAGCCGCGCGAACAACTCGGTGAATTGGTTGCTCACGGATTGATCGCCACCGTGTATTCGGTGTCGTCGATCGATGCCATCGCTGATGAGGCGCGACGACGCGATGTCGTCGGTCAAGAGGTGCACCTGAAGGTCGACACCGGAATGAATCGGGTTGGAGCTCGCCCCGACGCGGCGGTCGAGTTGGGAGGTCGCGTGTTGGCGCGTTCTCCGCAGTTGTCACTCGGTGGTGTCTTCACGCACCTCGCGTGCGCCGACGATCGCGATTCGCCGGTGACCCAACAACAGGTTCGCCGTTTCGACGCGGTGATCGAACAATTGCGCCGTGCGGGCATCGATCCGGGTTGGCTGCACATCGCGAACTCGGCCGGAACCCTGGCGCATCCCGACACCCGTCGCGACATGGTGCGCGTCGGCATCGCGGCGTACGGCATCGCTCCCGATCCCTCGCTCGACTCAATCTGTCACTCCTTACGTCCGGCCTTGCGACTCGCATCGCGAGTGTCGTTCGTGAAACGCGTGGCGGCCGGAGAAGCCGTGAGTTACGGCCACCGACATCGTTTCGATCGTGACACCACCGTGGCGACGGTTCCGATCGGCTACGCCGACGGAGTTCCGCGTCGACTCTCGGCCGTCGGGGGAGAAGTGCTGGTGGGTGGGCGGCGTCGACCGATCGTCGGGGTGGTCACCATGGACCAGTTGATGGTCGACATGGGCGACGATGCCTGCGCGATCGACGACGAAGTGGTGTTGATCGGCTCACAGGGCGAGCAGACCATCACCGCCAACGATTGGGGTTCCGCTCTCGGGACGATCGGTTACGAGATCGTCTGCGGAATGTCGGCGCGATTGGCGCGCGAGTATCTCGATCAGTAACCGCAGAGCTCGAGTTGGTTGTCGCGCAGTGCCTTGCGCATGTCGGTCGGACCGAGATCGACGAAGTCGCCGACCCACTTGCCCGGTGTCGACAGTCCCTCGGGGTGCGGCCAGTCAGAGCCGAGCAGGATGCGATCGGCACCGTGCACGTCGCGCAGATGCGAGATGTTGTCCTCGTAGAACGGAGCGACCCACACGTGCTCGCGGAACGACTCGTTCGGGTTGCGCTTGAACAACTGCGGCGTCTTGCCGAAGGCAACGCGCAGACGACGGTGCAATTCGGGAACCCACGCCGAACCGAGTTCGAGGGTGGCGACTTTCAACTTCGGATGACGATCGAACAGACCGTGACAGATCATCGCGGCCATCATGTCGAAGATCGGTCGCTCGGTGCCCACGGCGAGCACTTCGGTGAGCGGTGACGACTTCATGCCCATGTACTTGGTGGGCTCGCCCCAATCGCCGAGGTACTTGTTGTAACCGGCGTCGCCGGCGTGGATCGCCACGATGATGCCGGCCTCGGCGATCTTGGCCCAGATGCGATCGAAACGAACATCGGCCGGTGAGGGCGGGCGACCGTACTGATTGCCCACCGGGCCGGCGCGCATGATGATCATCTTCGTGCCGATCTCCATCACGCGATCGAGTTCCTTCTCGGCCAACTCGGCGTCCATCAGCGAGATCATCGGACCGGTGAGGATGCGACCGTCGCGGTCGTAGCCCCAGTCGTCGTGCAACCACTTGTTGTACGCGGTGAACACGGCCATGCCCGACTCGGGGTCTTCCTGCAACATTTCTTCGATGCCGAGTCCGAGGCTGGGAATGAGCCACGCCAACTGCACGCCTTGTTCGTCGAGTCGTGCGATGCGTGCGTCGCGGTTCTGATACTCGGGCTGAATCGGCTGCATGGTGATCATGTCGCGCAGTTCCATGCCCGAGTGGTTCTCTGCGCGGAAGTAGGTCTCGAGAGTGCCGGGTGCGCCGACCGGGTTGTAGGTCGGGTTCGGCACCACGGTGAGTTGCTTGGCGTTGATCATCACCGACGTGCGACCCTCGACGTCGATCCACTTGACGACGTTCTTGTACTTCTTGTCGAGATGACGCGTGAGGCAGTCCTGCGCCTCGTAGTAGTGCTGGTCGGCGTCGCACAGCGCGTAGTCGATGTCGGCGTCGGCGGGGCGCAGGGGTGATTCGAGAGCAGTCATGGTTCCTCCTCGGACGACTTGACACTACCGTCAATTTTCTCTCGTGTCCATGCCGAGTGGGTTACCGTCGGGGCATGGCGACTTCCTCGGACCGCTTGCGCGCCACGGTCGATCCGGCGCACACCGTGGTCATCACGAACGAACTGCAAAAGGGCATCGTGGGCGACGAGGCCATCCTGGCCGCCCTGCCGGTGGCGGTGCGCGAGGCCGGCATCTTGCCCGTGGCCGGGCGGGTGTGTGCCGAGGCCCGCGCCCGGGGGATCCGGGTGCTCCATGCCGTGGTCGAGGAGCGTTTCGACGGAGCGGGGCAATCGGTGAACTGCCGGATTTTCGCCCTTGGTGCCAAGCGACGCGCCGAGGTGGGTTTCGGTCCGATCGATGCGGGTCGACCCGGCGCCGAGATCGTCGACGAACTCGATGTTCAACCGGCCGACATCAAGATGAGTCGCATCCACGGCATGACCGCGTTCACGGGCACCGAACTCGACGCGGTGGTGCGCAACTTGGGCGCGCGCACGGTCGTGATCATGGGTGTGAGCGTGAACCTCGGTGTTCTCGGCACCGCGCTCAGCGCGTGCGATCTCGGGTATCAGGTCGTGATCGTGCGCGACGCGGTGTGCGGGATCCCGACCGAGTACGCCGATGCGGTGATCGACAACTCGCTCTCGATGATCGCCACCATCGTCACGTCGGACGAACTCATCGCCGCGTGGTCGTGACGCGACTCAGTTGATGTCGGACATCTTCGTGCGCGGCGTCGCCTTGGCGAGCAATCCGCGAATCACGGCGTCCATCTCGTGCGGATCGAGCGGCGGATTCGTGACGTGCGGTCCGCGAATCCAGCCCTGAGCGATACCCAGAAGACTGCCGTTCGATTCGATCACCTGACCGGTGACGTCGGCCGACTGCGATGACGCGAGCCATGCGATCACCGGGGCAACCCACTCGGGTCCGAAACGCTCGAGCATCTCCGGCGGAAGACCGAGATCCTCGGTGAGACGAGTGAGCGCGCCGGGTGCGACCGCGTTGCACGTCACGCCGTAGCGCGCCAGTTCTTCGGCGGCGATCAACGTGAAGGTGGCGATGCCGGCCTTGGCCGCACCGTAGTTGCTCTGGCCGGGGTTGCCGTAGAGACCCGACACCGATGTGGTGTTGATGATGCGGCCGTCGTTCTTCAGACCTTCCTTGGCTCGATTGCGCCAATACTCGGCGACCACGCGACTGGACGCCCACGTGCCCTTGAGGTGCACCTTGATGACGGCGTCCCATTCCTCTTCCGACATCGAGAAGAGCATGCGGTCGCGCAGGATGCCAGCGTTGTTCACAACCACGTCGATGCCGCCGAACGTGTCGATGGCCAACTTCACCATCGCTTGTGCGTCGGCGTATGAACTGGCGTCGCCGAGGTGAGCCACTGCCTCGCCACCGGCGGCCTTGATCTCGTCGACGACGTCTTGGGCGGGGTTGCTGCCTCCACCGGCCGAACCATCGCGGGCGCCACCGAAATCGTTCACCACGACCTTGGCACCCTCGGCGGCGAGCAACAGCGCGTACTCGCGACCGATTCCTCGTCCGGCGCCGGTCACGGCGCAAATTCGTCCTTCGCACATCTTGTTCGTCGTCATGTTCGAACCTTAGATGGTCGGGTGCGTCAGCCCCGAACCGCCGACCAGATGGTGTGGGCGGCGAGGTCGATCGCGACGTCGCGTCGGGTGCGACCGCTGTAGAGCGCACCGTACGACCACAAGCGTTCGAGCATGCTGATCATGGTCAGCCCGAACGTTTCAGGTTCGTCGATGGTGCGCCCGGTGGCCTCTTCGAGCCGGTGCGAGAAGTCGCGGCACATGTGCAAGTGGCCCTTCATGCCCGCAACACGGATCTCGTCGTCGTTTTGCGCGGCTTCGGTCCATGCGAAGGCGAACGCACCATGCACGTCGAGGAACGCGAAGTAGTTCGTCACCCATTCGGCGAGTCCGGCACGGGTGCGACCCAACCGTTCGAGTTCGGCGACCAATCCCTCGGTGGCGCGCACGCTGTCGGCTCCGACCGCCACGAGAACGTCGCGCTTGGTGGGGAAGTAGGTGTAGATCGATCCTCGCGACACCTCGGCGACTCGGGCGATCTCGTCGATCGTCGTTCCGGCGTAACCGTTGGCGAGAAAGACG
>JBJTIO010000152.1:0-28147 GCA_046095045.1 Actinomycetota bacterium | reverse complement strand
GTTCTGCACCGGTTCCATGATCACCATGGCCACGGTGTCGGGTCCGGCCTCGACGATCGCCCGTTCCACGTCGTCGGCGCAGGCGAGCGAGCAAGCCGACTGCTGAGCGCAGAACCCGCAGCGGTACCGGTTGGTGTTGGCGGCTTTCAGGGCCCAGGGGAGCAGGGGTTCGAACGGCTCACGAATACCCGGGATGCCCGTGATGCTGAGCGCTCCGAGCGTCGTGCCGTGGTACGCGTAGTTCCGGCTCACCACCTGGCGGCGTTGTGGCTGACCGATGGCGGCGAAGTACTGCACGGCGATCTTCCAGGCCGACTCGACCGCCTCGCCGCCTCCGGTCGTGAAGAAGACACGGTTGAGATCGCCGGGGGCGAGGTCGGCCAAACGCGTGGCCAGGTCGATCGCGGGCTCGTGGGCGAAGCTCCAGAGAGGGAAGTAGGCCAACGACTCGGCTTGGTGGGCCGCCACCTCGGCCAGCTCGTGACGACCGTGGCCGATGTTCACCGTGAAGAGGCCCGACAGTCCATCGAGATAGCGGCGTCCCGTATCGTCGAAGATCCACGCACCCTCACCTCGGCTGATCACCGGAAGACCCGAGCGCTGAGTGGCGTGCAGGTTGGTGAAGTGACCCCAGAGGTGCCGACGGGCGTTGAGTTGGCGATCGTCGGTCATGGTCGGGTCCGGGTGACGGCTCGGTCACCTGACGTTCACCCTAGTTGTCGCCTCGTGACGTGGCGGTGTGTCCTATGATCCACCGAGGCGTCTCCGACGAGTCGTCGTCGTGGCAAGGACATCTCTGGGGAGGGGGTTCGGGCAGGTGTCGCAGGACCGAGGTGCAGTCGAACTCGAGAACGTCACCAAGCGTTATGGCTCGGTCGTTGCCGTCGATCACCTCAGTCTGTCGATCCGCTCGGGCGAGTTCCTTTCGCTTCTCGGCCCATCGGGTTGCGGCAAGACCACGACCCTTCGCATGCTCGCCGGCTTCGAGCAGCCCGACGAAGGATTCATTCGCATCAGCGGCCAGTACGTGCAGGGAATTCCCCCGTACAAGCGCGACGTCAACACGGTGTTCCAGCACTACGCGCTCTTCCCGCACATGACCGTCAACGAGAACGTGGCGTACGGCCTTCGTCAGAAGGGCGTCAACAAGTCCGACATCGCCACCCGAGTTGCCGAGGCCCTCGACATGGTCCAGATGAGCAAGCTGGCCGATCGCAAGCCGCGTCAGATGTCGGGTGGTCAGCAGCAGCGTGTCGCGGTGGCCCGCGCTCTCGTGAATCGCCCGAGTGTTCTCCTCCTCGACGAGCCTCTCGGCGCGCTCGATCGCAAACTTCGCGAAGAGATGCAGATCGAACTCAAGTTGCTCCAGAGTCGACTGGGCATCACGTTCGTGTTCGTGACCCACGACCAGGAAGAGGCGATGAGCATGAGCGACCGCATCGCGATCATGCTCGACGGCCATATCGAACAACTCGGCGACCCCGAGACGGTGTACGAGCATCCAGCCTCGGCTTTCGTGGCCGGATTCATCGGTCGAAACAACTTCTGGAGTGGTGTCGCCACCGAGCACGGCGCTCGTGCCGACGACGGCACCGAGTTCGTGGCCAGTCGTCCCGAAGAGGACGTCCCGAACGGTCAGGGCGCCCTGGCCGCGGTTCGCCCCGAGTGCATCAACTTGTCGGTCGAACGTCCGAACGACACCAACAATGCCTTCCAGGGAACCGTCGCGGGCGTGTCCCACTTCGGTGACGTGCTCCAGTACGTGGTGCACACGGCCGACCGTGACGTGCTCGTCCTCACACCGCGCGCCAACGCCTCTCGTCTGCACGCCGGCGACTCGGTCTGGGCCCGATGGTCGGCCGACGACGTATACCTGTTCTCGTCGCGGCAAGCCGACATCGTGCTGGCCGAAGCCGATGAAGTGTCGGACGAATAGACGACGATCTCTAGTCCCTCAGCAATTTCCATTCACAGCAAGGAGAAGCCATGAACACACCGAAGATGCCCAAGGAGATGAGGATCCTCGCTCCGCACGGTTTCCGTGAGCGTCTGTCGCGCCGCGCCGTGTTGAAGGCCGGAACTGCGGCCGCCGGTCTCGCGGTGGTCGTGGCGGCCTGTGGTGGTGACGACGACGGTGGCTCGTCGGGTGGCGACTCCGGTGGGGACGCCCTTGGCGCGCAGGCATCCGGTGACTGGAGCCGCGTCATCAACAAGGCGAGCGGAACCCTCGCCATGTACACCTGGGGCGACTACAACGATCCCGACATCGTGGGCGCGTTGGCCGAAGCCGAGCTCGGCGCCACGATGAAGGTCGACTACTACGGCTCGAACGAAGACCTCATCACCAAGTTGGCGTCGTCGAACGGCAACAGCGGGTTCGACATCGTGGTGCCCACCGGTCCATACGTGCCGCAGATGATCGAGAAGGGTCTCATCCAGAAGTTCGACAAGTCGCTGCTCCCCAACATTTCCAATGTCGATCCGTCCTATCTGGCCCAGGCCTGGGACCCGGGTAACGACTATTCGGTCTGCAAGAACTGGGGTACCACCGGCTTCTTCTACGACACGTCGGTGATCACGCGTGAGCTGAAGAACTGGCAGGACTTCCTCGACGCGTGCATGAACGAGGCGAGTGGTAACTGTTCGATGCTCGACACCGGCCCCAACATGTGTGGCGTGTGGTTCTGGTCCAACGGCCACGACTGGAACACGACCGATCCGGCCCTGCTCGACGAGTGCGAGGCCTTCCTCGTCGACGAGTTCGCGCAGCACGTGAAGGCGTTCGACTCCTACCCGAGCACCGCGATCGCCGAAGGCGCCTACTCGATCTCGATGGCGTGGAACGGTGACGCTCGCCAGGCGTACTACCGCATCCAGGATGCCGGCGGCGATCCGACTGCGTGGAAGTGGGTTCTCGGCGCACCCGAGACCGAATTGTGGATGGACACGTACTGTGTTGCCGCCGGAGCACCGAACCCCGAAGCGGCCCACGCCTGGATCAACTGGGAACTGATCCCCGAGATCTCGATCAAGGACCTTCAGTACCACGGTTACAACACTGGCTTGAAGAGCATGTCGCAGCTCATTTCCGAGTTGGCTCCCGACCTCGAGTACGGCGACATGATCTTCTTCACCGACGATCAGGTGAGCACGTTCCGCACCCAGGAGATCACTCCGGCCATCGACCGTCACGTCGACATCCTCAACAAGATGAAGGCCAAGGCCGGAGGCTGATCCTGAGTGACCGCCGCGGTGTCGGCACCTGATCGCCGGAGATGGCGGGGACCCAAGTTCCTCCTCGCCATCCCGTCGATCATCTGGTATCTGCTGTTCTTCGCGATTCCGATCGCCTTCGTGGTGATCTACTCGTTCGGAACGAAAGATGTCAGCCGCCTGCTGCCGGTCGATCTCAGCAATCTGACCACGAAGAACTACGCCGACGTCTTCGACGACACGTTCTTCAAGGTCTTCCGGGCCACCCTTCGGATCGCGATCCTGGCCACCGCGCTCTGTGTACTGATCGGCCTGCCGGTTGCCTATTTCGTGGCCTTCAAAGTCAGCGAGCGGTGGCGGGCCATCATCCTGGCCGCGATCATCGTGCCGAGCTTCACCTCGTTCCTCATTCGAACAGTGGCCTGGCGTATCCCTCTGGCGCCCAACGGAACCTTCTCGAAGTGGCTCACCGACATCGGTGTGGTGGGCGAGCAGGGCATCCAGTTGCTGCAAACCCAGACCGCGGTACAAATCGCGATCATCTATAACTACCTCGGCTTCATGATCCTGCCCTTGTTCGTCGCTCTCGATCGCATCGACGTGCGCATGCGTGAGGCGAGCAAGGATCTCGGTGCCGGACGAGTGGCCACGTTCTTCGGTGTCACGCTGCCGTTGGCCGGCCCCGGCATCATCGCCGGCGTCCTGCTCACGTTCATCCCGATGTGTGGCGACTACGTCACCGCCACGGTGTTGGGTGGGGCCAAGGGGAACATGATCGGCTCGATGGTCGCGTCACAGTTCTCGCAGGCGCAGAACTGGCCGCTCGGATCGGCCATGGCCGTGCTCATGATCGGAGCAGTACTCGCAGTTCTCATCGCAGCGTCGGTCATCTACGTGGTCATCCCGCGAGCCATTCGTCTGCTCGACCCGGTTGCACAGCGACTGCGGGCCGCGCGCCACGAACGTTCGGCCGCCGCGGTGGCCAAACTCGGCTCCGAACCGGCTCGTGTGTCCCGAGTCGAACCGATGCGAATGGCTATGAGTATCTGGACCGTTCTCGTCCTGGTGTTCATGTTCATCCCGATCGGATTGGTCGTTCTGCATTCGTTCAACGGGGGGGTCTCGTTCACCATCTGGACCGGCAACCCGAGCAACAAGTGGTGGGGCGAATTGTTCGACGGTGGCTCGACCTTTGCCCTCGCGCTTCGGTTCCTCGTGATCGTCGGAGTCTTCGCTGTGGCCAAGCGCCTTATCGCAGCGCGCGGTGCGCTCCCGAATCGTCGACTGAACTGGCTCGGCCCTATCGGCTTCGCAGTGGCGTTGGTCGTCAACGGACTCATCACCGACTGGTTCCGTGATGTTTTCGATTTCGTCAGCATCGGTGACGCCATCCGCAATTCCTTCCTGGCGGCATTCGGTGCCACGGTGATCGCGGTGATCCTCGGCGGACTGTCCGGCGTTGCCCTGGCGCGCCGCCCCGGTACATGGTCGAAGATCTTCATGGGGACGGTTTTCCTCATCCTCGTCACGCCCGAGGTGATGGATGCCATCGCGCTCGTCACCTGGTTCCAGCGAGTGTCCGACGTCCCGGTTCTCGGCTACGTGTTCCGAGAAGGCATCGGTCCGTTCAGTGGCGGTATTGCAAAGTTGTGGGTGGGTCAGTCGTTGTACGCGAGTGCAGTGGTCACGCTCATCGTGCGTGCCCGTTTGTCGGGCCTTGACGAGTCGCTCGAAGAAGCCGCCGCCGACCTGGGTGCCACTCCGGCTCGCGCCTTCCGTCAGATCACCTTGCCGCTGATCTCGTCGGCTCTGGTGGCCGGAGGACTGTTGTCGTTCACCCTCTGTCTCGACAACGCAGTGATCTCCACTCTCGTGAGCGAAGCCGGGTCCACCACGTTCCCGGTCGCACTGCTCGGTGCCACCAAGAGCACCATCAAGCCGTTCTGGGGCGTGGGTGCGGTGGTTCTCTTCATCGTGACGATGGCCGCGTTGGTGTTCGTGGCTCGCGTGCTGCGCCGTTCGGGCGAGTCGTCGAGTCAGATCGCCGCCACTCTCGCTGGCAGCTGATCTTTCCATGCGCGTCGTCGTGGTGGGCGCCGGCCTGGCCGGCCTGAGCGCGGCTGAATCGCTCGCTCGCGGTGGCGCCGACGTCGTCGTGCTCGAAGCGACCGAGCGTGTCGGTGGGCGAGTGCGCACGGTCGCTCTCGGTGACCACGTCGTCGAGACCGGAGCCGAATGGGTCGACTCGACGCATTGGCGAATGCACGAGTTGATGGCCCGCTTCGGAGTCGAGCGTGAAGGCGAAGGAATGCTGTGGTCGACCATTCGACGTTGGCTGTACTGGAACGGCGTTCGGTACGCCGGCGAACGCATCGGCGACATCGACTCGAAGGCCATCGACGAACTCGACCGCTACGACGAGTTCGTGGACGCAACCGGCGACGCGATGCCGGATGCGTCTCGGCCCTCCACTCATCCGGACGCCGCCCGTCTCGATTCGCTGTCGCTGGCCGATGCGATGGAAGAACTCGACCTCGGTGCGGTCGCTCGACTGTTCGCGCGACGCAACTCTCAAGGCGAGTTCGCAGCCGAACCGCACGACGTGTCGCTGTTGTTCGTTGCACAGCAGCGCGCCCAGGAGCGCGTCGAACTCGCGCGGCTGGGCGTCGAATTCCGGGCCCATCGTGTGGTTGGCGGCTTGTCGCGCATCGTCGAAGGGTTGTGGAGAGACGTGAGCCGAGCGGTCGACCTACGACTGAGTTCACCGATCGCATGGGTCGATCAGTCGGCCGATTCGGTCCGAGTGGCTGAGGCCAACGGTTCGCAGTTCGAGGCCGACCATCTGGTGCTCGCGATGCCGCTCGGACCGTTGCGCACCGTCGAGTTCAGAACTCCGATGGCCGATGATCTTCATCGAGCAGTGCACGGCCTCGGTTGGGGCCACATCACGAAGACCGCGGTTCGGTTCGCGCACCGTGAATGGCTGCGTGGTTATGGAACCACCGACTCGGTGAGCCAGCGCCTCTACGAGCCGACGGTCGATCAGCCGGGCGAGTCGGGAGTGCTCATGTCGTATTGCGGCGGCGACGGCGGACTCGACTTGGCCTCACAGCCCGATCACGTACGCATCGCGTCGATCACCGCCGACATGCGGAGAGTCCACGGCATCACCGCCGATGCGATCGGTGCGGTGTCGCAAGCCTGGCCCGCGACGCCGTTCGCCCGAGGCGCGTACTCGGTGTATCGACCAGGCGAGGTGCTTCAGCACTGGGACGTGTTGCGGGCGCCGTGGGGGAGAGTGCATCTCGCGGGTGAACACGTGGCCACCTGCACCGGCTACATGGAGGGTGCGGTCGAGTCGGGCCGCACGGTGGCCGCACGGATCCTTGCCGACTAGCGTTCGGCTCGTCATGGACCAACCGCCAAGTAGTGAGTCCCCGCGCATCGCCGTTCTTCCCGACACGGCACCCGAGTGGATGCGCGAAGCCGTCACGGCCGCCGGCGGTGAACTTTCCACCATCGATCGAGCCGACGCACTGGTCTGGGGTGCGGCCCGCGATCCGAATGGTCTCGAAGCCGTGTTGGCCGCGTCCGATCATCTCCAATGGATCCAGTTGCCGTTCGCCGGCGTCGAAGAGTTCGCACACCTGATCGACGATCAACGGTTGTGGACGTGTGGCAAGGGTGTGTACGCCGAACCCGTGGCCGAGATGGCGGTCACGTTGTCGTTGTTCGGCTTGCGTGGAATCTCCACGTATTCACGGGCGACCGAATGGTCGAAGCCTCAGGGTCGCAACCTCATCGGTGCCCGCGTCACGATCTTGGGTGGTGGCGGTATCACCGAGCAGATCGTGCGACTACTGGCCGGCTTCGACTGCCACATCACCGTCGTGCGCAATCGCGTGAACGACATGGACGGTGTCGACGTGGTTCTGGAAAGCGATCGCTTCCTCGACGCACTTCCTGGTGCCGACGTGGTGATCCTGGCTCTCCCGCTCACCGCCGACACGATCGGCATGATGGGACGCAACGAGTTCGAGGCCATGGAGTCGCACGCGTGGCTCGTGAACGTGGCGCGCGGAAAGCACGTGGTGACCGACGACTTGGTGTGGGCTCTACAGAACGGAGTGATCGGTGGTGCCGCACTCGACGTGACCGATCCCGAACCGTTGCCGGCGGGTCACCCGCTGTGGTCACTCCACAACTGCGTGATCACCCCGCACGTGGGCAACACGCCCGAGATGGCGGTGCCGTTGCTCAGTGAGCGCATCTCGGCCAACGTGCGCGCGTGGTTGGACGGGCGCGAGTTGATCGGGCCCGTCGACCCCGAACTCGGTTACTGAACTCGGTGCTTCTGGCGTCGCGCCCTTAGCCTCGATGCCATCGGCGCGTACTACGACATCCTCGGTGTGTCGCCTTCGGCGACCGCGGACGAGATCCGATCGGCCTATCGCGCTCTTGCTCGTCGTCATCACCCCGATGCCGTTGCCGCGGCCGGAGGAACGGCGCCATCGGGTTCCGACATGGCGGCCATCAACCGTGCGTGGTCGGTTCTCGGCGATCCGGGACGACGCGCGATGTACGACGCGTCGTTGCGCAGCGGAGTGGACGAGGCTCCGCGTCACAGTCGCTCAACCGCGAGTACCGCCACGGCGCCGAACCCTCAGTACGTCCGACCGAACCTGACACCGGCGCGTTTTCCGTGGCGATTCGTTCTCGCTCTCGTGGTGCTCGGAACCGCGGCCATTCTCATCATCGGCGCTCTCACCGATCCGGCCGGTCCGGCGCCGATCGACAACTTGATTCAGGCCGGATCGTGTGTGGACATCGACGATCAACGGCAGGAAGCGTTCGAGGTGCCGTGCAGTGGGTCCCACGAAGCGGTGGTCACTCGACTCGTTCCGTTCGACGTGGCCTGCGCACCCCGGTGAGCAGGGATTCCGTGATCGTCAGGGCATGGGCCAGGTGTGCGTGGTCCTGTCCGAGCGGTAGCGTGGCGACTCGCTGGGGCGATTAGCTCAGTCGGCTAGAGCGCCACGTTCACACCGTGGAGGTCATCGGTTCGAGCCCGGTATCGCCCACCAGTCACGGCCCGGATCGGTGTCCAAACGCGAACCTCGTGCCGCCGACCGCTATGAGCAGGTTTGATGTCAGTCGAACTCCACTGTGATGGAGAAACGACGTGTATGCCAAGACCAAGTCTAGGAGGTATGACGAAACCTGGAACGTGGTGCTCTACACCGTCTAGAAACGGCCGAAAGACCAAGCGTTGTGCTCTGCCTAGGATCGAGAGAGATTTTTCTGGGGCGTGGGGAGAAGAGTGTGAAATCCACCAAGACCGTCGCTGACTCGATCTTCGAGGTCGAGGGCTTCGCTGTCGAATTCGTCGGGCCCGGGGGCGGGCGACGAACGATTCTAGGGCCGACCCACCCCAACCGGACCCTGTCTCGTCGTGGTCCACCGCCGAGCAATAATGGCCGTATGAGACGTGGAAGCGGGTGGGGAGTGTTGGCGTCGACGGTGTTGGTGTCGGCCTGTGGACTGGGGTCGGCGAACGACGACTCGGCGGTGGTGACGGTGACGGAACCGGTTGTGGCCGCCACTGATACACCGCTGGCCGACTCGTGGGAGGAGGTCGACGACTCGGCGGTGGTGACGGTGACGGAACCGGTTGTGGCCACCACTGTTACACCGCTGGCCGACTCGTGGGAGGAGGTCGACTTCGAGAACCTCCCACCCGCGCTCGCCGATCGCGTCTGGAACGCGGTCGGATGTTGACTGGATGGCTACGGGGGAGCCGTGGGTTCCCCAGACTTTCCGGGTGACGGCACCCTCGCCGATGGCGAGTATTACGGGGCCCTCAAGTCGTGGGATCCGACGAACCCCGGCGTGGCTGTTTTCGCGGTCTACCAACTGGATGACTGCGCCCGGCCCGAGATGGGGGTCGTCGAGGAGTGTCGCGACGTCGTTGAGTACGGACGGCGGTTCGAGATCGGCAGCGAATACATCGAGATCGAGGTTCCCCTCGACGAGAACCTCTGGGTCATGGTGCTCTCCAACGCGGAGGATCTGGCCGACCCGACGATCTTGGCCGGTCGGACGGCCTACAGCACGGGATGGGGACTACGGGATCTGTTGATCACTCTCAGGGCCGACTTCACCACGTTCATCGATCCGCTGATCGAGTCGGGGGCCACGTTCGCCGAGGTTGCGACTGCACTGACCGAGTCCGACGCACCCTTTGCCGCCGCACCTTTGGCCGACGAGTACACGATGGCTCGTTGGTATCGCGAGGGATATCCCGCCCTGTCGTATTCGGAGGGGATGCGAACCGATCCCGAGATGATCACCCCCACGTACTACGACAACGATGCGGGGGTATTGAAGATCTCCACCTTCGACCTGTTCATCAGGCCTGTCGGATTCATCAGGGGTGGCGGATCCTTCGAGAAGAAGAACGGCGTGATCTCGTTCACCTACGCCTGGGAGTTCATCGGCGGCTGAGCCGTCGGGCCGTTCGTCAAATGGAGGGCAACGACCAGAGCAGGTTCTCGGGTAGCAGTCGCTCGTTGGCGTTCGAGTCGAGTGCCCGGCTCGCATCACTGAGTCGCTTCACGGCCTTGATGTAGGCCTCGGACTGGTGATGCGCGGTGCCGGCCGAGGCGGAGCGCAACGCCTCGTGATACACGAGGGGTCTTGCCTCAGGAACTTTTAAAACCTGATTGCGCGACGTTATGAACGCAAAGTTTGACGAGGCAACGCTTCGATCAGCCGCCCGCTCAATGGATGAGATCCCCGAAGATTTCACAGGTCTTCTTGAGCGGCTCGTGCGTATTGAGGAACTGGCTGATGAACTCCCCGGCGGTCTTGATTGTGCGCGGGGAGAGGTTCCTGGCCCGGAGGTGGAACAGGTATGACTGGAGATGCATGACAAGTCCTTTCAGGTGGTGCTCTCCAACGCCGGTGGCGAGCCGACTGACATCGTTCCCGCCTGTTCCTGCACGGCCCGCGTGGCCCGGGCCAGGTGTGCGTGGTCCTGTCCGAGCGGTAGCGTGGCGACTCGCTGGGGCGATTAGCTCAGACGGCTAGAGCGCCACGTTCACCGGTTGGCGACCAACGTGCACTTGGTGTTGCAGTCCGGGATACGTGACTAGGCCTGTGTTCTGAAAATCCGCTGGTAATCAGCCTGCGCAATTTGACCCGCCGCAATCGCCGAGTAATGCGCTGGCATCTGCCCACCATGCCAACCTGCGACTTGCTGTAAACCGACCTGACTGCCGCCTTCGGTCAACCACTTGATGGCGAGGCGACGACGGAACATATGTGGTGTGACACGCGCATTGCTTCCACGAACCCGGCAGCTGAGGACGCCACGCAGCACGTCCGGTTGAGCCGCCTTCCCAGAACGTGTCAACCACAGTGCTGATGACTGAGGTGAAAGGTTTGCGCGCTGACGAAGGTACGTGAAGAGCGCTTGCTGACTAGCGGTATCCAAGTAGGCAACGCGTTCTCGTCCGGTCTTCCCCCGCGAGATGCCCCGATGACGCACAAAGACAAGACCGGCCTCGGGGTCGACATCTTCCACCAGGAGAGACATGAACTCGTTTGCTCGGAGCCCAGTCGCGGCAAGAGTGAGGATCATTGCCTTGTCACGTCGGTCGATGAAGCGCTTGCCTGAGCACGCTTTGACCATGAAGTCGAGGGCGGAGTCGGACAATGCCGGGAGGACCTTCAGCGGCTCTTGAGGCATCTTCAATCCATCGGTCAGCCGGGAGGCGTCGTCGACCAGTCCAACTTCTTGCAGACAAGCCATGAGTTGTTTCGAGGCCAGCCAACGATGTCGCCGCTTCGACTGTGTATCGGCGCCCCAGATCCACGATGTCACCGCCTGACGATCAATGTCGCCTGGCTCGACGTCCCAGTGCCGGTTGGACGCCACATAGAGCTTGATCGTCTTCTCGCTGTAGTTCCGGCTCCTCATGAACACGGCTAGCTGCTTCAAGGTTCCTTCGTCCATTGCTCCTCCGTTGGGTCGAGGAGAAGAAGGAGGGCGGTTGGGGTTCACGACCAACGTGCGGCCGTCAACCCAGTCCCGTACCCTCTGAGCAGGGGAAACACTTCACCACAGGGCCAGATACAAACCCGGCCGCTTTCAAGGCGGCTGCATTTGTCCGCTCTGCCACCGTTCCGGAATCGAGGCTAGCGAGCCGGATCCGATCCTCGTCAGGTCGCGATGCTCAGGCCGAAGAGTCGCTCGAACTCGGCGATGTATTCCGCGTCGTCTTCGATCGCGCCGAGCGCCACCCACTCGGCGTCGCTCACGTTCGGGCGGTTGCCGAGCAGCTCCGGCCCGCCCCACGACACCGGGTAACGCAATCGCGGCTCGTCGGTGCGGATCGCGTGCAACACCACCGCACCCACCTCGAACGGATCGGTCGCTTGCGCCATTCCCGCGGCGTAGAACTGGAACATGCGTCGGTAGGGCGCCTCGTACGCACCACTCGAGTTCGGCGCGTCGATGTTCTTGGCGAAAATTGCCGACTTGGTGATGCCGGGCTCGACCATCGCCACGCGCACTCCGAACGGCGCGACTTCTTGGGCGAGCCCCTCCGACATCGCCTCGAGCGCCCACTTCGACGCGACGTACGGTGCTTGCGCCAACGCGGCGAAGCGTCCGACCACCGACGAGATGTTGACGATCGTTCCCGAACGACGCTCGCGCATGTGCGGCAACACGGCCTGCACGCACCGCACGGGTCCGTACAGATTCACGTTCATCACCTCGTGGTACAACGACGGCGGACACTCCTCCACCACCGCGTTGCCGCCAACACCGGCGTTGTTCACCAACACATCGATGCGACCAGCGCGCTCGAACACTTCGGTCATGCCGCTGCGAACGCTGTCGTCGTCGCCCACGTCCATCTCGACCCACTCGAGTGTCACGCCAGCATCGGCTGCCATCGAATTGGCTTTCGTCGCTTTGCCCAAACCTCGCGCCGTGCCGAACACCCGATAGCCGTTCGCCGCCAAGTGGATAGCGGTCGCCCGCCCGATTCCGGAATTCGCGCCGGTCACCACGGCGACTTCGTCATGTGCTCCCATGTCCGCAGACTAGGCGCACGGACGCGTCAGCGAATCGAGTCGCGCAGCCGGTCGATCCAGTCGTCGGCTTGCTGCCAGCGCGCGTCGGCGTGTTCGCGCGCCGTGTGGGCCTGCGCACCAGCGGCCGGATACGAACCCAGGAACTTCACTCCGCCCTGCTTGGCGTGCAGCGCGCGCAGGGCGTCGGCCACCAACTCGTCGGCGATGTGCCCGTCGAGATACATGACGAAGCAGTAATCGCCCAGCCCGCCGTCCTTGGTGGGACGCGACAACAAGTTGGTGATGTTCACGCGACGAGCGGCGAACTCCTGCAGGATCGAGATGAGGCTTCCCGGTTCGTCGGCGCGCTGATACACCACGATGCCCGTGACGTCGTGCCCCGTCGGTGCCGGAACACCGGACGCACCGATCACCACGAAGCGGGTCTGGTTACCCGCGTGGTCCTCGATGTTCGACGCGATCACGTCGAGCCCGTACAGAGGAGCCGCGTTCGACGGAGCGATGGCGGCCGTTCCCGACAACTTCTCGGTTCCGACCAAACGTGCGGCCTCGGCCGTGCTGTTCGCCGCCCGCACTTCAGCGAGCGGCAAGTTCTCGCGCAAATACCTGTGGCATTGCGCGGTGGCCACCGGAATCGACATCACGGTCGTGATGTCGGACAACTTCGTGCCCGGCAACGCGAGCAAACAATGCTCGATGTTCATCACGATCTCGCGCTGAATCAACAAGTCGTAATCGAACGACAACGCATCCTGCGTGAAGTTGACAGTGCCTTCGATCGAGTTCTCGATGGGCACCACGCCGAGGTCGACCTCACCGCTCGCGATGGCGTCGAGCACGTCGGGAACGGTGCGGTAGGCGACCAGCTCGGCAACGGCCAGATCGGGTTGCGAGCGAACGGCTTTCTCGGTGAACGTGCCGAACGGCCCGAAGAATCCCACCTTGGCGATGGTCCCGGAGTTGTTCGAGGATGCGGATGCGGCGTTCACGTTGGTCAAGGCTACGGGGGCGCACGTCAAGTGGCAGGATGATTACGTGGATCCGGATCTCGTGCACGACCTTCTGCGCCGTGTTTCCTCGGGCGACATCACGCCCGACGAAGCCGTCGAACGACTGAAGCGCCTGCCCTTCCGTCAGGTCGACGACACCTTGGTCGATCACCACCGCCACCTGCGTCAAGGAGCTCCCGAAGCGGTCTACGGGCCGGGCAAGAGTCCCGAACAATGTGTCTCGATCGTCGGCGAACTTCTGGCGAACGGATCGGGCGCTGTGCTCGTCACCCGCACCAACGACGATCAGCGCAAGGCGCTCGAAGCCGCGCACGGAACCGCACTCATGGCGAACGGTTCGATGTTGTGGCGAGCGCCCGAGCCGATCGCTCACGGTCGCATCATCGTGGTCTCGGCCGGCACAGCCGACGTTCCCGTCGTCGATGAATGTCTGCTCGCATTGCGCGCGCACGGCATCGCGGCCGATCGCATCACCGACGTTGGTGTCGCCGGCCTGCATCGCCTTCTCGATCGCGTCGACGACATCATGGATGCCGACGTGATCGTGGTGGTCGCCGGAATGGAAGGTGCACTCGCGAGCGTCATCGGTGGGTTGAGTGGCAAACCCGTGATCGCCGTCCCCACGAGCGTCGGCTACGGGTCGGGTCTCGAAGGCGTGACGGCACTGCTCGCGATGCACGCCACATGCGCGAGCGGGGTCACGGTCGTCGGTATCGACAACGGTTACGGCGCGGCGTGCGCCGTCGCGCGCATCGTGCGAGGTCGAACCGCATGAGTCGCGTCGCGTGGTTCAACTGCTCGGCCGGCACCGCGGGCGACATGACGATGGCGGCTCTCATCGATGCCGGCGCCGATCAGGTGCGTGTCGGCGAGATGCTCGCCGCGTTGCCGGTGCACGACTACGCGCTCACGTTCGAACGCACCCAACGTTGTGGTGTCGGTTGCACACGAGCCTTGGTCGCCGTGCACGAGCACGACCACGACCACCACCGTGCGTGGAAGCAGATCGACGCGATGTTGAGCGACGCCGACCTGCCCGAACGCGTGCGAACGCGTGCTCGTTCCGTGTTTGCCGTGCTCGCCGAGGTGGAAGCCTCCATCCACGGTGTGACCATCGACGCGGTCGAGTTCCACGAGGTGGGTTCGACCGATGCGATCGTCGACATCGTCGGCGCCTGCGCGGCCCTCGAGGTGTTGGGGATCGATCGCATCGTCGCCGGACCCGTGGCGATGGGCCATGGCCTCATCTCGTCCGAACACGGATCGTTGCCCAACCCGGCGCCCGCGGTCGTCGCACTGTGCGCGCGTCGTGAAGTGCCCACCGTCGGACTCGACGATCGACGCGAATTGTCGACGCCCACCGGAGTCGCTCTTCTGGTTGCTCTCGCCGACGAGTTCGGTCCGCTTCCCGCCCTGAACATGACGGGCGTCGGCTACGGCGCGGGGGCCGCCGACATCGCGACGCGGGCGAACGTTGTGCAGGTGGTCATCGGCGAATCGGCCGACACGGCGATCGACGATCAGGGCCAAACCGTGCGCTTGCTCGAAGTCAACGTCGACGATGCGACGGGCGAAGTGTTGGCACACTCCGTGAGCCAACTGCTCGCGGCCGGCGCCCACGATGCGTGGATCACACCGATCATCATGAAAAAGGGTCGACCCGCGCACACCGTGCACGTTCTGTGCGACGAGAGTCGCGCCGGCGAGTTGGCGTCGTTGTTGGTGCGCGAGACCGGATCGCTCGGGGTGCGTGCGTCATCGATGCGTCGTTGGCCCCACGCTCGTCGTGAGATCACGGTCGACATCGACGGGCACCCGATTCGGGTGAAGATCGCCGAGCATCGCGTGAAGGTCGAGTTCGACGATGCCGCACGAGCCGCCACGGCGCTCGGTATTCCGGTGCGCGAAGTGTTGCGGCGTGCCGAGCAAGCCGTCGACTGACGACGTCAGTTGGCGAGAGCGTCGGTGACGATCTGATTCAACGCGTCGATCTCGAGCTCGCCCGATGCGCGCACCTTGATCGTTCCGTCGGCACCAACGATCGCGAAGAACGGATATCCGCTCACGCCATAGGCGATCGCCGCATCCTGACCCTCGGAGTCGGCCATCACCGGCCACGGCCACTGCTTGGCAACGACCCAATCGGACGGCGGATAGTTCGGACGATCCGAGGCGACTCCCGTCGAAACACCGATCACGCGTAGGTCTAACGGCACGGCACCCGACTGCTGCCATTCGATCAGTCGCGGTATCTCGGCGTTGCAGTGCGGGCACCAGTGCGCGAGGAACACCACCATGATCGGACCGCCCTCGCCGGGAGTCACATTCACGCTCGAACCATCGAAGTTCGCGCCGAGCAGTGCCGGCGCCGGGGCACCAATCGACGGGTCGGCCGCCGAGTCTCCCAAGGGATCGAGAGCCTGACCCTCCACCATGACCGGGCGGTTCTGCTCGACGTCGCCACTCGGAGCGTCCGATGCTCCGGGAACGAAGGGCCAGTCGGTGGAGTCCGATGATTCTCCCGACCCAAAGATTACCGCGATCAACAGCGCGACGATCACCGCCACGACGACGCCGATCACCACCAATCGAGAGCTGTTCTTCTGCGTACTCACACTTCATTCCTTTCGGATGCGCCCCGAGGGCTCACGAACAAGAGTGTCAGAATCGCGACGAATCCGCACAACGCCATGCCGGCCAAGGTCATGACACCCATGCGGCGGAACCAAACGTCGGTACACGACGGGCCCACACTGCAGGCCCCATCTCCCCACGCGGGTCGCCATTCGATGATGTAGTGATAGGTCGACACGGCGATTCCGGCCACGAGCAGAGGAAGCGCGTACCAGCGCACGTTGCGATCGCGACGAAGAGCGGCGACCAACAGGATTCCGGCCAACGGATACATGCAAATGCGTTGGAACCAGCACAGCCGGCACGGCACGTAATCGGCGATCTCGCTGAAATACAGGCTGCCGATGGTCGCCACCGCGGCCACCGCCCAGGCCAACCACAGCGACATCTCGTGCACCGAGGTCACGACGGCCGACACCACGCCGGTTCGTGCCGCCACGAGATGGGCAATGGCACCAATGAGGGCGACCACGGCCAACAAGGACGTGAAGAGTTCGATGGTTCTTACATCCATCTTTCTCAGTATGCCCCTCCAACCCGCAATGATGTAGCCCGTGGACGAAAAGGTGCCCAAAGTCCCGAACGTTCCCGTCGTTGTGTCGGCACACGATGCGATCGCACTGGCCTCCCAAACCAACGTGGTACTCGCCGACGTTCGTTGGTATCTCGACGGTCGCGACGCGCGCGCCGTGCACGAGTCGGGGCGCATTCCGGGGTCGGTTTTCGTCGACGTCGATCGCGATCTGGCGCGACCAGCGCAATCACCGACGGAGGGACGACATCCGTTTCCGTCACCAGCGGCCTTCGCCAAGCACATGAGTCGCCTCGGTATCGGTGACGACACGCACGTGATCGCCTACGACGACACCGGTGGCATGACCGCCTCACGACTCGTCGTGATGTTGCGCATGATCGGACGTGACGCGTCACTGCTCGATGGCGGTATCGACGCGTGGGCGCGCGCCGGTGGCCCCGCGCTGGAGGCCGGACCAACGCGCGAATCGCGCACCGCCCGTTTCGAACCCACCGATTGGCCCGCGCACCGATTGATCGACACGAGTGGAGTTCATCGCATTATCGACGATCGCTCGGCGGTGCTCATCGATGCTCGGGCGTCCGAACGTTTCACCGGGGCCGCGGGTGTGTCGGGTGCCGACCCTCGAGCTGGTCACATTCCCACTGCTCGCAACGCGCCGTGGGCGGCGGTCCTGAGTGATGGTTCGTTGCGAGACAACGACGAACTCGTCGATCATTACCGCCGACTCGGGATTCGCACCGGTGACGATGCGGTGGCCTACTGCGGTTCGGGAGTCTCGGCGTGTCTCAACATCGTCGCGCTCGAACACATCGGGTTCGCCGCCCCGCGCTTGTTCGTCGCATCGTGGTCGGGCTGGGCCAGCGATGACAGTGCTCCGATCGAGACCGGCGAGAGCGTCGCACCGGTCGTCACTGATCGATCACCACTCGATGCCGTTCGCGCCTTGCGCAAGGCGCGACAGAGAAACCGGCTCGCCGAACTCGAATGGTTCGAGGCGTTGTATCGGGTATATCTCGCCGCGTTCATCTTCGGCGGTGGCATTCTCTTCATCTCAGGTCTCGTTCCCGACGAGCCGGTCTCCGACGCCGCGAGCGCCGACGTTTTGCGATTCGGACCGGGCTGGCTCGGGCTCGCACTGGTGCTCGCGCTCGCGATGGGACTGCGGTCGGGTTCGCGCGGCGGACCCTTGGCGCTCGAGGACGCCGACGTGCGCCACGTGCTGCTCGCACCGGTGAGTCGACATCGCGTGTTGCTCCGTCCCGCGATCCAGAAGTTGCGCTCCATCGTGTTCGCAGGTGCGGCGGTGGGTGCGGTCGCCGGACAACTCGCCGGTCGTCGCCTGCCCGGCACCAGCATGGCGTGGGCCGGTTCGGGGTTGCTCTGGGGTGCCACGGCCGGTGCGATGTTCGTCGCCGCCGCACTCGTCGCTCATGGCTTGCGCGTTCGCGGTTGGCTCGCCACGGCGATCGGTGGTGCGTTGCTCGTGTGGCAGTTCTGGTCGGCTCTACCCGGTTCGTCCTTCAGCGGTCCGGCCGATCTGCACGGTGGGCTCGCCCTGTGGGGCGAGAGAGCGCGTGCAGTCGAGGTCGTGCCGTCCATCGTGGTCATCGCCTTGCTGGCGATCGGTCTCGTGCTCCTTGGTCGTCAGTCGCTCGAGGCCCTCGCGCGTCGATCGACACTCGTGACCCAATTGCGGTTCGCGGTCACCCTTCAAGATCTGCGCACCGTCACTCTCCTTCGTCGTCAACTCAGCCACGAACGCAATCGCTCGGCGGCCTGGTTCAAGGTGCCCGGCGGTCGTCGCTTCACTCCCGAGTGGCGGCGCGGGTGGCACGGGTTGTTGCGCTTCCCGATCAGTCGCCTGATGCGCATCGTGGTGTTGGCCGTCATCGCCGGTTTGTGTCTGACGGCCGCGTACGAGGGCACCACAGCTGCGATCGTCGGCAGCGGCGTGGCGCTCTTCGTGCTCGCGCTCGAACTGTGCGAGCCGCTCGCACAAGAGATCGATCACGGAGATCGCACCGACGCCTATCCGCGCGAACGTGGTCGCATGTACGTCGCGTTGCTCGCTCCGTGTGTCGCGATGGCGATACCCGTCGCGGCGATCATCACGCTCACGATGTGGCTCACCGACAGCCACGATCTCGGCTTGGCGGCGATCGTGTCGGTGCCCGCAGTGATCGGTGGCATCACGGGTGCGTGCATCAACATCGTGTCGGGTGCGCCCGATCAGTTGAACACCACCCAACAACAGAACATGATGCCTCCCGAAGTGGCGGGCACGGCGTCGTTGATCAAGGCGATCTGGCCCATCGCACTCTCGATCGTCGGCAGCTTGCCGATGGTGGCCGCACGTGAGGCCATGGACAACGAGCAAGGCGGTCCGGCCGCCGCCACGCGCACGGCGATCGCCGTACTCCTTCTCGCATTCGTCGTTGCCGGTTGGGTTCGGTTCCGCGACGACATCAAGAACTGGTTCGCCAAAGCGGCCGCCGAGAGTCGCGGCCAGAAGAGTCATGGAGCATCCACATGAGTCGACATCCCAAACCACCGTCACGATCGACGAGCGTCGAGGAGCCGAAGAGTTCACCGCGACGCACCACGGACGCCGGCGCCGCGTTGTCGGCGATCGCCCTCGCCAAGGACTACGGCGACGGCCCCGCGTTGCTGCCGCTCGATCTCGATGTCGCCGCGGCCGAGCGTGTCGCTCTCATCGGACACAACGGTTCGGGCAAGACCACGTTCCTGCGTATGGCGACGGGACTGCTCGAACCCGCGTCGGGTTCGGTCACGGTGTTTGGTCATGCCCCCGGCTCGCTCGAGGCGCGACGACGATTGAGCTACCTCGCCGACACGCCCACTTTCTACGAGGATCTGTCGGTCTGGGAACACCTCGAGTACACGGCCCGCCTGCACGGCGTCGCCGTGTGGGAACAACGAGCCGCTGATCTGCTCGGACAGTTGGGTATCTACGAACGCGCCGACGATCTGCCGACACGATTCAGTCGCGGACTCAAGCAGAAAGCGGCGATCGCGATCGCCTTCGTGCGACCGTTCGATGTGATGCTCGTCGACGAGCCCTTCGTCGGCCTCGACGCCGAGGGCAAGGAAGCCTTGATCGATCTCTTCGACGAGGCGTCAGCCGCTGGAGCGGCCCTCGTGGTCGCCACGCACGAGCTCGGGTTCGTCGCCAAGGCTCGACGCACGATCGCCCTGCGCGACGGCGCTCTCATCTTCGATGGCCCATCATCGGAGGCTCAGGCCCGGGGACTGGTATCAGTGGAGGGCGCCGCCGAGACCGAGAACTGATCGGGCTCTACACTCGCGTCATGCAGGAATACTCATCGGTATCGGTCTACGCGAGTGAACACGCCAAACTGCCCGAGCGTTTGAACGCATCGGCACTCGAGGGTTGGTCGGTGGTGTCGATCGTGTCGACCGGAAGCGAGATCGTCGCGTATCTCAGCCGAACCAAGTCGGCGTCGACCCCGGCCATCAATGTGATCTCGACCGGCAACGTGACACCCACGGTGAACACATCGTCGAGCGCCAGTGTCTCGCCGACACCGACTCCCGCCTCGGAGCAGAACGGATGGGCCGCCGTCGGCAGCACGACCGTCACGACGACCACACCATCCGTGCCAGCCGACTGGTACAAGGATCCCGCTGGTCGATACGAGTTTCGCTATTGGGACGGCACGAAGTGGACCGAGCACGTCTCGCGCGGTGGTGTGAAGTTCACTGATCCGCCCACGCCGTGACCTTCGTCCCGACGATCGTCACCACGTGAATCGGTAGGTTGAGAGCGTGCGAGCGACCACGATGCGGGCCACCTCGATCGGTCACGCCGGCATCTTCATCGAATCCCGACAGGGCACGATCCTGTGCGATCCGTGGTTCAACCCGGCGTTCTTCGGATCGTGGTTCGTCTTCCCGCGCAACGATCGACTTCCGCATCCGTTGAGTGAGGAGATTCTCCATCCGTCGTATCTCTACATCTCCCATCTCCACGGCGATCACTTCGACGAACGGTGGTTGAGCGAGAACATTCCGCGACACACGCCGGTGCTGCTTCCCGACTACCCCACGAACGAGCTCGAACGTCGATTACGCGCCCTCGGGTTCGACGAGTTCATTCGCACAACCAATGGTGAAGAACTCGATCTCGGCGACGGACTGACCATCGCCATCCACGTCGAAACATCGATCACCGACGGACCGGGCGGCGATAGTGCGCTCGTCGTGAGCGACGGCACGCATCGCATCGTCGATCAGAACGATTGTCGACCGCACGATGTCGAGGCGTTGCGATCACACGGCCCGGTCGATCAGCACTGGCTCCAATTCTCGGGTGCCATCTGGTATCCGATGGTCTACGACAACTCCCCCGAGGAGATGCGTCGTCAACTCGACGTGAAGGTCGAATCGCAATTCACGCGCGCTCTTCGCTACGTCGAGGCGCTCGACGCCCGCGCCGTCGTGCCCTCGGCCGGCCCTCCGTGCTTCCTCGATCCCGATCTGTTCGGCTTCAACATGATCGATGGTGACGAAGTGTCGATCTTTCCCGATCAGACCGCGTTCCTGCGTCGCCTCGATGGCACCGGTCGAAACGGCATCATGAACATCCCCGGAACCATGATCGAATGCGGAACCACGATCTCGCCGAGTCATCCGATGTCCGACGACGATGTGCGGGCGATCTTCACCGACAAGCGTCGATACCTCGAGAAATATCAGGCCGACTATCTGCCCTTTTTGCGCGAACTCAAGGAATCGTGGCCCCAGCCCGCACCCGATCTGGTCGGGCGTCTGCGTGCGTGGTGGGAGCCGTTGATGACGCTCGCACCCACGTTGTGCAACGCAATCGGGGCGGCGTGTGTGTTACGAGCCGGCGACGTCGACGTGTTGATCGACTTCCCCAATCGGCGGGTGCGTGAGCACGATGGTGAGGAGCACGGCTTTCGATTCGAGATCGATCGGCGCCTCGTCGAGAAAGTAGTGGCCGACAACGCAGTTGACTGGAGCGACAAGCTCTTCCTCTCGTGTCGCTTCAGCGCGTGGCGGGCCGGCGCCTACAACGAGTACCTCTACAACTTCTTCAAGTCGCTCTCGGTCGAGCGCATGCAGCGCACCGAAGCCGAAGCGGTGCGCAAGATCGCTCCACCTCCGCCGAGCGACGAGATTCGCATCGGTAATCACATCGTCGAGCGTTACTGCCCCCATCGTCGCGCCGATCTGTCGGTGTTCGGCGAGTGTGACGGCAACACGTTGATCTGCACGCTCCACGGTTGGAAGTTCGACCTCGACACCGGTCGGTGCCTCACGGCCGACGATCGTCGTTTGCGCGTGCGACGAGCCGACTAGCGGTCGAGAAGTCGCAGCCGGTAGGCGAAGCGATGCGTCCCGGCCGGAATCACGTGACGCGGATGCATGTCGGGTCCGCAACTGGCGGTGCCCACACCACGATGCGCCACGTCGACGTGCACGAACAGTCCATCGTGGCGCACGAGTTCGGTCACGTCGGCGGCGGCGAACATTTGATGATCGTCGTGATGCGTCGCCGACATGTGCAGGCCGACCGGCTGCAGCGCCTCCACGCGCAAGCGCCGACCATCGCGCGAGCGGATGATCTCCATCCAACGACAGTCGGTGCGAAGCCCGAACTCCTGCGGCACGATGTAGGGCAGTTCGTCGACCGGACCTTCCCACACGCCGAGCATCGCGCCACTGTTGCGGTCGGGCATGTTCTCGAGCGGACCTCGTCCGAAGTATCTCAGCCGATCGAACCCGGCGGGCAGAGCGAACACGACTCCGATGCGCGGCAGGTCGGTCAGCGATTCGGGAACGACGACGGTGTGCTCGCACACCAAAGCGTCGTCATCATCGACCCATGTCGACGCGCGATGATCGACGAGATCGTCGGCGGGTCGGGTCGACACTCCCCGATCGATCCATTCCCACAACGCCTTGCCACCGATGGCCATCGTCGCCGACAGGCCGGGCATCAGTTTGAATCCGTCGTTGTCGGTCGCGGCTCGCCACAAATTCAGGCGCGGTGCACCGCCAAGCAAAACGGTCACTTCGTGTGCCTCGGCGTCACCCGCACGGCGCGGTAGTGCCCGCGCTGAAGCCTCGCGCAACACCATCTGATCCCAGGCCACCAGAAATCCGGCCGCGCACCACGAAGTCGCGCGGGCCACGCGCCAACGCACGTTCAGATGAACATCACCCTTCAGACTATCGATGTCGCGCGGATCGACGGGCGACTCGATGGTCGTCGTGCGACCGGCCGCAACGTCGGCCGTGAGTCGGCCCGATCGCACCTTCTTGCCGTCGACCGTGAGTTCCCATTCGCCACGCAACCACGCCAGGTCGCCGAACGCCTGTCGGTTGGTCACCTTCAACTTCCAACCGGCTCTTTGCACAGCGACGGGGCGATGCACCCACATCAGTTCCTGCACCGCCGGATGCGGATCGACGTCGGGCGACACGATGCCATCGGCCACGAAGTTGCCGTCGTTGGGCTGATCGCCGAACTGACCTCCGTAGGCGAACCTCTGCAGACCGTTGGGCAAGGTCTGCAGCAATCCATGGTCCTTCCACTCCCAGATGAAACCGCCCTGCAAATTGCGATGACGATCGATGATCTCCCAGTAGTCGGCGAGACCACCGTTGCTGTTGCCCATCGCGTGGCTGTATTCGCACAGAATCAAGGGACGCGTGCCGAGGTTCTTGTCGGCGTACATCTCGATCGCCGACGGTGGCGCATACATCGGACACACCACGTCGGTGACGTTCATTCCACCGTTACTCCAGCCGGCATGGAAGACCGCACCCTCGTAATGCAACAGTCGAGACGGGTCGACCCGCCGAGCCAATGCGGCGCACGCATCGTGATGTTCGCCGTAGCCGGACTCGTTGCCCAGACTCCACATGATGATGCTCGGGTGATTGCGATCGCGTTCGATCATCCGCCCGAATCGTTCGATCCACGTCGCGCGATAACGAGGATCGTGGCAAAGGCTCGTGTTGAAGCCATGGCTCTCGATGTTGGCTTCGTCGACGACGTACAGCCCGTACTCGTCGCACAAGTCGTAGAAGCGATGGTCGTTCGGATAGTGCGACGTGCGCACGGCATTGATGTTGGCGCGCTTCATCGCCACGATGTCGTCGCGCATGTCGTCGACGGTGACAGCCTTGCCTCGTTCGGGGTGATGGTCGTGGCGGTTGACGCCCATGATCGTGATCGGTCGTCCGTTCACCGTGACTAGACCGTCGATCACCGCGACGCGTCGGAAGCCGACGTTCTGTTTCACCGCTTCGACTACGTCACCATGGGGATCGAGAAGTTCGCAGACGAGACCGTACAGGTGTGGCTGCTCGGCCGACCACGGGCGCACCCGCGACGGCGACATCTCGAGTCGGGCCACGTGACCGGTGAAGGAATACGGCTCGACGTGACGATGTGCGACACGCGCGGTGACCGCTCGCCCGATGCGACGACCATCGATGTCGACGAGCGTCGCGCGGACATTCCAGCCCTTGCCGAGGACGAGCGTTCCCGATGGATCGAGCACTCCGACCAACGCGTCGACGGTCAACTTGGCCGATTCGGATTCGTGATCCCAGTCGGCGTGCGCGTGCATTCGTTCGATGTGAACGACACCGCGCGACTCAAGGAACACCTCGCGATGCAGCCCCGCCATCCACCACTGATCCTGATCCTCGACGTACGACTGCGCGCTATATCGCGCCACCACGATCGCCAACGTGTTGGAACCGGGCTCGAGGTGATCGGTGATGTCGTACTCGCTCGGGAGACGACTGTCGGTTCCATAACCGGCGAAGCAACCGTTCACGAAAACCGCGTGCACGCTCTCGGCGCCACCAACGTGCAACACCGTGCGACGCTTGCTCCAGTGGCGCGGCACTTTGAACGTGCGGCGGTACACACCTGTCGGGTTGTGCTCGGGTACGGCCGGTGGTCGCAACGGCCACGGCATCTGCACGTTGGTGTAGTGCGGGAGATCGCCGACGTCTTGCACGGTCCAGTTGCCGGGCACGGCAAGAGCACGATCACGCGACGACTCCTTCGACAACGACGACGCAGTCACCGCGTCGGGGGAATCGAACAGTCGAAAGCTCCACGTTCCGTTCAGCGACGCGAACCACGGTGATTCATCACGATCGACCAGAGCCGATTCGAGGTCGGGGTGCGGCGTCATCACCTGCCGCATGGGCAAACGTCCGATGGCGACCAACGCTGGGTCGGCCCACGGGCGACTGGCGGAGAGAACGGGAATCACCCCGTCAGCGTGTCACGCCGCGGGGGTGGAGGAATGCACCCAGACCGTGGTGCCGATCGGTGCCAGCTCGTCGCGCCAGATCATGTCCATGGCCCCCGTCGACATGCGCACGCAGCCGTGCGAGGCCGGGTAGTTGGGCACTTCGTACGAGCCGTGCAGGGCGATTCCGCCGTTGAAGAACTTCGGCCGATAGATGTCGCCGAGGTCTCCCCCGTGCCAACCCTTCTCCCGCTCACGATCGACGACGAAGATGCCATCGGGGGTCTGCGCGTCACCCTGGATCCAGTTGCCCCATTGGGTCTTGTCGCGTTCCTTGAAGGGGATACCCGAGCCGGTGGACACGTTGATCGTCCACACAGTGAGACCGTCGACGATGATGAACATGAGTTGGCGGTCCTTGTCGACCTCGAACAAGGTTCCTCCCGTGGCCGTGCCGTTGGCCCGCATGTCGGCCACGGTGAGCAGGGACGCGGTCGTGTCGTCGACGATCGCCGTTGCCGGCAGCCCCATGTACTTCTGGAACGCCATCACGGCCTGCGAGGTCGTGACCCCGTATTTACCGTCGGCGGCCTGCACCCAGAAGCCGAGGTCGATCAATCGTTGCTGCACACGTTTGGTTTCTTCACCACTCGCCTCTCCGATCGCCACCAGAGGCACGTCGAGGGGAACGGCCGACAGTCGCACGGGCTCGGGCGGAGGGGCGAGCGTCGGCGGTGCCGTGATGACGGGCCGAGGAAAGGTCGGAGGAGGCAGGGTCGGTGGTGAGAGCGCAATCGTCGCCGGCACGACCGTGGCCGCTTCGGCACTCGAACTGACGACTCCACCGCATGACGTGATTGCCCACAAACACGGAACCGCGACGATGATCCCGATAGTTCGACGATTCAACGCATCCGCCCTCACAACAGGGCGAAAAATAGTTCCGTGATCGTCAAGAGCGGTGGATACCCGCGGTCAGGAGTAGTGCTCGGGTATTTCGAACCAGATCGTCAGCGAGTATTTCGTACCGCTGAGCAAAGGCAACGACTGATGCGGATGCGTCACGAGCGACGGCCACACCATTAGCGAACCAACCGGGATGTCGGTGTTCCGGAACCCTTGCTGCGGGAAATCGAGTTCAGCTCCGGTGTACTGATCGTTCAGTTTGACCGACGCCGACAACTGCGCGACGTCGTGGTGAATACGAAGTTCGCGTTGGCCGTCCATGTCGTAGCGGATGACGAAGGCGTCGCGTAGTCCGTAATAGTCGATGAGCGGCCACTTGGCGAGAAGTTGCGGCCAAATGCGCATTCCGAGATCGATCATGAGGTTTTCGTACAGTCGCGGGCTGATGGTGGCCAGGCTCACCTCGCGACCCGGAACCGGATCGTCGGGGTTCGGCTCGAATCCGCCAACCGCTTCGGCGGCACGAATGATCGCATCGCACATGTCAGGCGTCCAGAACGGAAGCACGACCATCTCATTCGCCACTTCTTCGAGGCCTTCGCGCGCGTCGACGCCCGCGCCATAGCCGAACACGAGGTCGAACGGATCAGCGGACATGTCGTTCAGTCTGCCAATCGACGGGGATTATCCAACCGACTTTTGGCACAAGCGAGGTCCGGAACCCGCCGACAAGATCCGCTGCGGTGATCGCAGCGTCGCCCTTGAGACCGATGCTGCGCGCCAGCACACGTAACACGGCGACCGCGTCGATACCACGCTCGGCGAGGTCATCGAGGGTCACCGCACCGTGACGTTTCGCGAGTCGTTCACCATCGGGTCCGAAAACCAACGGCACGTGCACGTACAGCGGGGTCGAAAAACCGAGCAGGCGTTGCAGATGCATCTGGCGACCCGTCGACGCCAACAGATCGTCTCCGCGCACCACTTCATCGACTCGTTGGTGAGCGTCGTCGACGACAACCGCCAGGTTGTAGGCCGGCACACCATCGTTGCGTTGCAACACGAAATCATCGACGACCGAATCGGTAGGCCCGGCCACCACATCATCGACGAGTAGAGTCGGTGATTCGGTGCGCAGCCGAAGCGCCGCAGGTCGATCGGCGCGTTCGGCCAACTGCGATTTGGTGAGCGTGCGGCAAGTGCCGGGATACAGCAGCTCGGGTCCGTGTGGCGCGCTGACAGCCTCGCGAATCTCGCGTCGGGTGCAATAGCACTCGTACACCAGGTCACGACGTCGCAATTCGGCGATCACGTCGCGGTAGATGTCGAACCGTTCGCTCTGTCGGACCATGACCGGCTCATGATCGAGTCCGAGAGCGGCGAGCGCGGCCAGTTGGCGTTCCTCGTTCTGTCGACTGCTGTTGGCGCGATCGAGGTCTTCGATGCGCACGACCATCTGGCCGCCACCCGACCGAGCGTGCAACCACGCGATGAGCGCGGTGCGCAGGTTGCCCACGTGCAACGGACCCGTGGGCGAGGGAGCGAAGCGACCGATCACGCCTTCATTCTCTCGTTCGTCGACCGATTCTGCTGAGATGGGCGGGTGAGCCTCAATCGACGAGCCCGAATGGCGGTGATCCTCGAACGCGATGGTGCCGAATGCATCTGGTGTCGTCGACCCATCGCCGTCGGTTTGGTGGAGGCAACCACCGAACATCTCGTGCCACGCATCAAGGGTGGTCCGAGCATCCTGGAGAACGAGATCGCGGCGTGTCGTCGATGCAACGGTCAGCGCGGACACGTGACGCCCGCGGAGTGGATCGAAGAATGCGAACGGCGCGGATGGCAGCCGAATCGAGCCGCGGTGGTCGCCGCGCTCGCGCGTCTACGGGTTGCGTACACCGACAGGGGCGGAATGCGCCGAATTCGGCCGTATGTCGAGTCGCAACTTCGTCGACTGTCGAAGTGACGCGCCTACGCTCTCGTCGTGCGACGAATCGGGTGGAAGCTGGTGGCGATGCTGCTGATCGGTTGTGGTGCGAGCGAAGCGTCCGACGACTCACCCGACTCCCCGATCACCACCACGGCCAGTGAAGAGTCGTTGTCCTCGTCTGCTGAGTCGTCGGCGATGACCACGACGACGATCTCCAACAACTCGAGTGTCGGTAACGGCACCGCGGCGGTCGGTGACTCAATCGCTACACCTAGCGCATCGACGGGCTCGACGGCGACCAACGCCTCGACGAATTCCACCGCGGTGACGATCACCAACGGATCCACCACACCTTCCGTTCCGGCACCGACCACTACGGTTGTTCCGACCACCGTGCCACCGCCCGCCGATCCGGTGGGTTTGCGCGTGGAAGCCGAGTACACCAGCGGCTACAACCGCGATCTCTTCCGCCACTGGATCGATGCCGACGGCGATGGTTGCGAGACTCGCAAGGAAGTGTTGA
>JBJTIO010000151.1:0-3808 GCA_046095045.1 Actinomycetota bacterium | reverse complement strand
GCAACGGTGGTCGAGGACGGCAAGATCACCGGCACGAAGGTTTGTGTGCCGCACGGAATGATCGCCACGCGCTTCGTCGTCACGGCGGCCGACGGCTTGTATTGCGTCGAAGCGAACGATCCGCGTGTGCGCGTCACGCGTCAGGACACCACCACCGGCGTTCCCGATGCCATGGTCGAGTTCGACGGCGCCACCGCGAAGTGCCTCGGCAACCCCGACGCCACGCGAGCGATGTTGAATCGCGGCATCTCGGCGGCGGCGATCATGACTTCGGGTGCGTGCCAAGCGGCTTTGCTGTTGATGGCCGAGTACACCAAGGGGCGTCAGCAATTCGACAAGGTGATCGCGTCGTTCCAAGCCGTGTCGCAGCGCGCTGGTGACGCCTACATCGACACCGAGGGCGTGCGACTCACGGCGTGGCAGGCCGCGTGGCGACTGAGCGAGGGGCTACCCGCCGAGGAAGCGTTGCTGTCGGCCAAGTTCTGGGCGGCCGAAGGTGGTTGGCGCATCATGCACGGCGCACATCACGTGCACGGTGGAGTCGGCGTCGATCGCGACTATCCCTTGCATCGCTTCTTCCTGTTGCACAAGCAACTCGAACTGCAGTTGGGTTCCACCCAGCCGAGCCTGGCTCGCTTGGGTCGGCTGCTCGTGGGCTGAGGTTCACGTGGCACAACCGACTCCCAATCCGCATCCGATCCTGCCCGACAACCCGGATTTGTTGCCCATCCACACGCGCAACTACGAGGTGCGCGCCTTCAAGGTGAACGACGGCGAGATTCTGTTGTGGGGTGCCGTGCGCGACGACAAGCCCGCGGGCATGTACGTGAGCAACGATCCCGAACCACTCACGATTCATCACATGGTCGTGCAATTGCGCGTGTCGTTTCCGATGCTCGAGATCATCGACGCGACCGCCGAACTGAAGGAATTCCCTCACCACGAGTGTCCCGGAATCGCGATCAAGTACAAGCAGTTGGTCGGGCTCTCCATCGCTCGCGGATTCACCCACAAAGTGCGCGAGTTGTTCGGAGGCCCGCGTGGTTGCACCCACACCACGGCATTGCTGCAAGCGATGGGGCCAGTGGCCGTTCAATGTGGATGGAGCATGCGGGTCTTGCGCATGACCGAGATGGCCGAATCGGGCGCCCCCAAACCCGAGTTCTCTCCCGAGTCGCGCGAGTTGGCGTTCAAGTCGAACCTCAACACCTGCCACATCTGGGATGAGGACGGAGACCACGTGCGCACCATCCGCGAGGGTGGCGACATCGGCGCGCCCCTGTCGGTGACGAAGCGACTCGTGAAACTCGGTCGCGACCCCGACGAATGGAATCGTATTCGCGGTTGATCGTCAGGCGTACGGAAAATCGACGTGTTTGGCGAGCGCGTCTTCGAGAGTGTCGATCAATTCGGCGATCGCTGGGTAATCGGGGCTTCCCGTGTCGACGAACGGCGGTGCGAGACTCACCGACTCTTTGACCGCCGCACCGTCCTGAAGTCGAGACATCAGGAATGCGAACTCATCGGTGTTCAGCGACGTGCGAACTGTCCATCGCATCACGTCGGCCAGATCGGGGAACTTGCGGAGCACATCGACGCCTGATGCCTGCTCGGCCAACGCCGCGAGAATCTGACGTTGACGGCCCATGCGCCCGTAGTCGCTGTCGGCACTCCGCGAGCGCACGAAACCGAGGGCAACGGTGCCATCCATCTCGACCTCGCCCGGACCGATCGAGGGCGGGTAGGCGTGCTTGGCCCCCGGAACGTTTCCGGGCATCGGAATCTTCTTGTCGAGCGTGAGAGTCACGCCTCCGAGAACGTCGACCAACTCGAGGAACCCTTGCATGTTCACGAGCACGTAGTCATCGATGGTGGTGTCGAACGAATAGCTCAATCCGCTCGCCAATACGACGGCTTCCGGTTGCAGCTCGCCCCTAGCGTATTGAGCGGCCATCTCCTCGTGGGAATACACGTACGGATAGATCGCGTTCGTCAGACCGTCGAAGCCCTTGGGAAACTCGATGCCCATCGCCGATGTGGGGTCGAACCGCAGACGATTCAAGTTGCGGGGAACCGACACCATCGCAACGCGTCCGGAATCGCGGTGGATGATGACGAGGATCATCGAATCGGTGCGCATCGCCCATCGGCCCGGACCCTCGTCGCCGCCGATCAAGAGAACGGTCGTGAACTCGTCGTTCTCACCGGACGCACCGGAAGACAAGGGATCGGAGCTCCCCGAGGAAACAAACACGTCGGCGATGACCCCCGAAAGATCGTGCACCCGCGACACGGCGAAGGTCGTTGGAGCAAGAATGGTGGCGACTCCGACGATTGCGACACCTGTGGCAAGGCGCCGCCGCGAACCGACCCCGCGCGATCGAATCACCTCAATCACCGCGACAATGCGTACGACGAGGAACAACACGCCGACGATCTCCAGCGCGCGCAACACGTTCTGATCGAGTACCAGCGTCGTCAGTTCGTTTCGTCGCAGGATGAGCACCAAGAGCACGGCGATGGGAAGTGCCACCCCGACGAGGAGCAACAGAAGGGAAAACGCCTGACGCCGGAAATACGACGATTGTACGGGTAAAACCAAACTGATGACGACCTGCCGCGTGAGCCCACGTTCGTTGCCCGACTGCGCCTCGGTGGACGTCGAGGATTCCGAGGTCTGCATCTCGGCCAAACGGCGCAATGCCTTGGGATCGGACTGCTTGGGCACGCGGAAACCCTACGGCAGCACCACGGATGGTTGCCGTCACCCTCGCGTGACTCCGGTCGTCGTGAGAGAATGATCCCGTGAACACCGTGGCGAGTCTTCATTGGTCCGACACCAACGTCGAGGTGCACAAACTCGTCGTTGGTCCGTACGACAACAACGTGTTCGTTGTGCGTTGTCGGGCGACGGGCGACTCCGTGCTCATCGACGCGGCGAACGAACACGAGAAACTTCTGGAAATCAGCAAGCGACTCGGTGTTCGACGGGTTCTCGAGACACACGGACACCACGACCACATACAAGCGATTCCCGCCATGCGCGAGGCCGGTTACGAAGTGGCGGTCACCGAACTCGATGCTCCGATGCTCGGCGACCTCGGTTACGACGCGTTTCTCGCTCACGACGAGATGATCGAAGTCGGTCGCTTGCGCATTCGTTCGATCCACAATCCGGGACACACGCCCGGTTCGATGTCGTTCGCCGTGGTCGACACCCCGTTGCTTTTCTCCGGCGACACTCTCTTTCCCGGCGGTCCCGGTGCCACGAAGTTCCCAGGGGGCTCGTTCAAGACGATCATCGATTCGATCGACAACCTCCTCTTCGTCTTTCCGGAGTCGACGATCGTGTTGCCCGGCCACGGTCTCGACACCACCATCGGAACTGAACGACCACATCTGCAGGAATGGGTCGACCGTGGTTGGTGAGTCACCCCGATTGGGGGGAATGATTCGCGAGCGAGTCTTGCCCCACGGTGAAAGCACCGATTCGGTTGGAAGTGACGGTCGACTCCATCCGCAGGCGCGCGACGCGATGCGACGCATCCCAACTCTTCGCAATTTGATGACGCTCGTTTCGCTGTACGGTCAGACGATCGCACTGCTGGTGTGCGCCGTTCGATTCGGACCGGTCGTGTGGTTGCCGGTGTTCTTGTTGATGGGTCGCGCTCACGCCCAATTCGCCTCGCTCATGCACGAGTCAGCACATCGCCTGCTGTTTCGGGACCGAACGGCGAACGACGTCATCGGTCGATGGCTCATCGGATACCCGGGTTTCACCAACACCGACGCATATCGGCGCGTGCAC
>JBJTIO010000150.1:0-24151 GCA_046095045.1 Actinomycetota bacterium | reverse complement strand
CTGAAGATGACCGAGGAATCGTTCGACGAGGTGATCGATGCGAACCTCACCGCGGCATTCCGTGTCGCAAAACGGGCCTCCCGATCGATGATCCGAGCCCGCAAGGGGCGCATCATTCTCGTGGGTTCCGTCGTCGGATTGCTCGGCTCGGCCGGTCAAGCCAACTACGCCGCTTCGAAGGCCGGTCTGGTGGGTCTGGCTCGTTCGCTCGCTCGCGAGTTCGCCAGCCGTTCGATCACGGTGAACGTCGTCGCACCCGGACCGGTGGAGACCGAGATGACGGCCACCCTCGGCGCCGACCGTCTCGGCGAACTCGCCGCCACCGTGCCCCTCGCCCGCATCGCGCGTCGCATTTGACCGCGAGGAACCCGTCGGGCGGGGGAGAAGAGTTGTAGGTGACGGCGACCCGATCGCCGAGGTCGCGAAACCGTTCTGCAGTCGCCAATCCGATACCGCGTGAACCACCGGTGACGAGCACGACGCGACTCATGGCGCGCCCCAACGCAACACGGCGCTCGCGGCGGTCATGCCGGCCCCGAATCCCACGAGCAGCACCAGATCACCATCGTGGAGTCGTCCCGCTTCGATCGCGTCGACCAGAGCGAGTGGAATGCTCGCGGACGACGTGTTGCCCGTGTAGTGCAGAACCGTGGCCGCTCGTTCGATGGGCACGCCCAATCGGTCGCATGCGGCTTGGATGATGCGAATGTTCGCTTGATGGGGCACGACGAGGGCGACGTCGGCGGGCGACACTCCGGCGGCCGCGAGCGATTTCAGCCCGGAGTCGACCATGATGCGCACGGCACGACGGAAGACCTCCTTACCCTCCATCTTGATGAAACCACCGAGATCGCAATACAGCAGTTCTTCGGCCGATCCATCGGCGTCGATGTCCCAGGAGAGCAACTGACCCGGTCCGTCCGTGGCCTCGAGCACCAACGCACCCGAACCATCGGCGAAGAGGACCGCCGTGTTGCGATCGTCCCAATCGGTGATTCGTGACAACGTGTCGGTGCCGATCACGAGCACCTTGCGCGCGCCGATCGCGATCAGTCCGCTGGCGACCGTGAGGGCGTAGACGAAGCCACTGCAGGCCGCATTGATGTCGAGCGCACCGCACGACAAACCGAGTGCGTTCTGGACCGTCGCCGAAGTGGCCGGCACCGTGCGATCGGGCGTGGTCGTCGACAGCACCAAGGCGTCGATCTGCGACGGATCGACGCCCGCTCGCTCGAGTGCGATGCGACCCGAGATGACGCTCAGTTCCGCGGTCGATCCTCCGATGCGACGCTCGGCGATGCCACTGCGTTCCTTGATCCATTCATCGGAGGTGTCGAGAGTGCGCATCAGGTCGGCGTTCGTCACGACCTTCTCGGGTAGGGCTCGACCCCAACCGGTGATCCGGATGCCCCGCGAACCGGGCAAGGTGGCCGGCATGTCAGGCGGTCCTCAACCAGGCGATCGGCTGGCGCAACGTGACGCGCTCACCGTCGACGGCGATGAAGGCTTGGAGTACACCGTCGAACGCCGACAGGACGGGAGCGTCGCCGACGCTTCCGATGTTCGTGCCGATTTCGATGCGGGTTCCCGGAACAAGATCGGCCCGTGGAGAGAAGACTCCGGCCGCCGGGCTCACGACCAGTCGTTCGACGGCGAAAAGGTGCTCACCCTCGAGTTGGGCGGCGCCCGTGGGGCTGGAGGCATTGACCCATTCGATGAACTTGTCGAGGTCGTCGGGCGTGGCGACCGAGATCGTCCGCGCAGTCTCGAGAGTGCGCTTGGCCATGCCCGTGAGCACTCCGCCGGGTCCGAGTTCGGCGAGGCTCGTCACGCCGAGTTCGGCGAGCGTGAGCAAGCACTGCTTCCAGCGAACCGGACTCGATAGTTGCGCCGACAGCAAACTCGCCCATTCGTCTCCGTGATCGTGCGCCGCGGCGTCGACGTTGGAAATGACCGGAACCTCGGTGTCGCGAGGTGATGCGGCGGCGATCGCTTGGCGCAACCGATCGCGCGCGGGCGTCATGTACGGCGTGTGGAACGCACCCGACACCGGAAGGGGCATCGCTTTCTTCGCGCCGAGTTCCTTGGCGATCTCGATCGCGCGAGCGACTCCGTCCGGTGATCCGGCGATGACGATCTGACCGGGTGCATTGAAGTTGGCAACCCACACATCGGCGTCGGCGCGACGGCACGCGACCTCGACGAGTTCGTCATCGAGTCCGAGGATGGCACTCATCGTGCCGGGGTTCGCCGATCCGGCTTCGTGCATCGCGTCGGCGCGTTCGCTCACGAGGCGCACCCCGTCATCGAATCCGAGCGCGCCCGTGGCCGTGAGTGCGGTGTACTCGCCGAGGCTGTGCCCGGCACAAAAACTTGGCTCCACACCGAGGCGCTCGACGGCGTCGAGCACCATCAGGCTCGACACGAAGGTCGTGAGTTGGGCGTTTCGGGTGTCCTTCAGTTCGTCGGCGTCGGCGTCGAGCAACAATCGCGCCACGTCGCGACCGGCGACCTCGCTCGCCTCGGCGACGAGTTCCCACGAGTCGTGGTCAACCCACGGTCGACCCATGCCGGGCCGCTGGGATCCCTGACCGGGAAAGGTGAAGGCGAGCACGTTCCGAACTTAGACCCTCGCGGGGCGGGCCAACGTCCTCTCGTCGGAGGGTCGAGCCCCACCGACGGGTAGCGTGTCGGTCGCGCCCCGGTAGCCCAACGGCAGAGGCAGCGGCTTCAAACTCCGTACGGTGTGGGTTCGAATCCCACCCGGGGCACGCACGTCACCCGCGAAATCCGGCGAATTCGTAGACTTTCCGTCATGGGTCGCCGTCTGGTCGAGAAGCGTTTGCGTGATGTCGGTGGACGTCTGCGCGAGTTGCGCTCATCGCTCGCCATCGTCGAGGAGCAGATGGCTCATCTGGTCGATGAGGCCGACGACATGGGATTGCGGTCGCTTGTCTCGGAGACGCCGGGCGCCGACCTCGAATACCGAGAAGCCCGCCGGCACGCCGATGCCATGGTCCGTCATCGAGACTCGATTCTGGCCGCCATCGCCGAACTCGAATCGAAACAGGATCTGCTGCTCGAACAAATGCGCGCCTGACCGCCTTCGGGGATCGAGCAATCAGGTGGTTGAATGACCATGTGAGCGTCCGTGTCGTCATCGCCGAGGACGAGGCGATCATCCGCCTCGATCTGTTGGAGACCCTTCGTGAAGAGGGCTACGACGTGGTGGGCGAGACCGGACGGGGCGACGACGCGCTGAAGCTCGTTCGCGAACTCAAGCCCGACCTCGCGATCCTCGATGTGAAGATGCCGGGCATGGACGGTCTCGAGGTTGCCAAGGTGATCGGCGACGAGCGCATCTGCGGCGTGCTCGTGCTCACGGCGTTCAGTCAGCGCGAGATCATCGAGCAGGCCCGCGATGCCGGTGCATTGGCCTATCTGGTGAAGCCGTATCAAAAGAGCGACCTCATTCCGGCCATCGAGGTGGCCATCGGGCGCTTCCGTGAACTTCAGGTCCTGTCCGGTCACGTCGATTCGCTCGAGGAGAAACTCGAATCGCGCAAAGTGATCGATCGGGCCAAGGGTCGACTCATCGACGAGTTCGGCATGAAGGAACAGGACGCGTTTTCGTTCATCCAACGCACCGCGATGAAGGAACGTTCGACGATGCGCCAGGTCGCCGAACGCGTCGTCGCGGGCGACCTGCGGCCGGACTGACCCTTCGAACCGCGAACCTTCACCGTCGCGCGTGAGAAGATGCACTCGTGGCCGATCGCACCCTTCTCGTCCTCGACGGCAACTCGCTGACCTACCGCGCCTTCTTCGGCATACCGGCCGACATGGTGACCGCGTCGGGTCAGGTGACGAACGCGGTCTTCGGATTCACGTCGATGCTGCTTACCGTGCTCAAGGATCGTCGTCCCGATGGCGTGATCGTCGCGTTCGACCGACCCGAGCCGACATTCCGACACGTCGCCGAGCCGTCATACAAAGCACAGCGCGAGGAGACGCCCGAGATTCTTCGTCAGCAGATGGGGATCGTGAAGGAAGTGCTCGCGGCTCTCGGAGTGACCACCATCGAATGCTCAGGATTCGAAGCCGACGACATCATCGCGACGGTGACCGATCGCGCCGTCGACGCCGGCTTCTCGGTGATCATCGTCACCGGTGATCGCGACAGCTATCAGTTGGTTCGCGATCCCGTCGTGCGCGTCCTCTACAACAAGCGTGGAGTCACCGACTACGCGTTGTACGACGAGGCGGGAATCGTCGAGAAGACCGGAGTCCATCCGTCGAAGTACGTCGAGTACGCGGCTCTGAGGGGTGATTCGAGCGACAACCTGCCCGGCGTTCCGGGCGTCGGCGAGAAGACGGCCGCGAAGTTGATCAACTCCTACGGCGACCTCGACGGGATTTTCGCCCACGCATCCGAACAGACTCCGAAATTGCGCGAGTCGCTCACGGGCAATGAAGCCATCGCCCGACGCAATCTGGATCTCATGAGGTTGCGGCACGATGCTCCGATCGATGTTGACCTTGCCGATTCGGGGGTCACCCCCGACATGACGCGAGTCGATGAACTCTTTCGAGCCCTCGAGTTCCGCACCATGGGTCAACGGCTGAAGGAGGTGCTCGGCGCACTCGGAGTCGTCACCGCATCGGCCGAACCTTCGCCGTCGGACGCGGCGCCCTCCGGCGTGTTGAGTGCCGAGATCGTGTCCGGCACGCTCGACGAGCGAGTCGCTCGGGTGCGAACGGTGGGTGCGACCCAGTTGCACGGCTGGTGGTCTGGCGCCCCGGGGCGATCCGAACTGCTCGGGGTCGCCGTAGTGGTCGACGCCGATCTTGGAGAAGTGGTGTGGTTCGACCGTGGCGAACTCGTGTCGATCGCCGACTGGTTGGGTTCCGTCATTCATGACGGGCACGATGCGAAGAGCCTCATGCGGTCGTTGCTCGATCTCGGCGTCGATCTGCGCGGGTTGCGCACCGACACCGCCATCGCCGCGTATCTGATCGATCCCGCCCAATCCGACTATTCGGTGGGCGAGGTGTTGGCGAAGTACACGTCGTACCGCTTCGCCGACGACGCGGGCACGCGGGGTGAACTCGACCTCGACGGCTCGGCGATGTCGGACGCGGAGCAAGCGGGTCGGGCGGCATTGGCGGTGAGCAAGGTGGTCGAACCATTGCGCGCGGCCCTCGCCACGCAAGCGATGACGAATTTGTACGAGGAGATCGAGAATCCGCTCGTACGAATCCTCGCCCGGATGGAGCACGTTGGTATCGCCGTCGATCGCGACACGCTGCGCTCCATCTCCGAACGTCTCACGAACGAGACCCGTGAACTCGCGGAGCGATTGCAGACCATCGCCGGATCGGCGTTCAACCCGAACTCGCCGTCGCAACTCGGACGGATCCTCTTCGACGAGAAGGGTCTCACCCCGCCGAAGAAGACGAAGACCGGTTACTCCACTGACGCGGCCACACTCGAGAAGATCCGCGACGAGTGGCCCGAGTTCATCGATCCGCTCATGCGTTACCGCGAGGTCGACAAGCTGCGCGGAACCTACGGCGAGGGTCTCATCGCCGAGGTCGCCGACGACGGCCGCATCCACGCGAGTTTCAACCAAACGGTCGCGCGCACCGGACGGTTGTCATCCGACCGGCCGAATCTGCACAACATCCCCGTGCGCACCGACGAAGGCCGCGTGTTTCGCACCGCGTTCGTGCCCGCTCCGGGTTGCCATTTGTTGGTGGCCGATTACAACCAGATCGAGCTTCGGTGCATCGCGCATCTCGCCGACGACCCGGGCTTGATCGCGGCATTCCGCGAGGGACGCGACGTGCACAACGCCACGGCCGCGCGAGTGTTCGGTGTCGACGTCGACGCGGTCAGTCATGAACAACGCTCGCGCGCCAAGATGGTGTCGTACGGACTCGCTTACGGCATGGAGGCCTACGGTTTGGGGCAACGACTCGGAATCCCGACGGGCGAGGCGTCGGAGATCCTCGAGGCGTACTTCGCCGCTTTCCCGAACGTCCGCGAGTACATGGACCGCACCGTCGCCGAAGCGAAGACACGTGGCTACACATTGACCCTCTTCGGTCGACGTCGTCGGATTCCCGAACTCGAGAGCGGCAACTTCCGAGTGAAACAGATGGGCGAACGTCAGGCGATGAACGCGGGAATTCAAGGGCTCGCGGCCGACATCTTCAAGAAGGCTCTCATCGGCGTCGACCACGCGCTCGAGTCGGGCGGCTTCGCCGCGCGCATCGTGTTGCAAGTGCACGACGAAGTGATCGTCGAGGTGCCGACCGCAGAAGTCGACGCAGTGGGTCCGTTGGTTCTCGGCATCATGGAGAACTGCGTGGAGTTGAAGGTTCCGCTCGCCGTGAACTCGGCGTGGGGCGATTCGTGGGCCGCCGCCAAAGGGTGACGGACGCATCGTGACCGAGGACCAGCACTGGTTCGAGGAGCTCGCTCGGCACATGGGCGAGACCTATTTGCGGTACTCGTTCACCAAGGGAACGCGGCAGGAGTGCGACCACCTTGTGGAGGCCCTCGGTTTGGTTCCGGGTTCGCGAGTGCTCGACGTGGGGTGCGGCCCCGGACGTCACGCCCGCGAATTGGCGAAGCGGGGAATCGTCGTGCACGGCATCGACATCAGTGATGACTTCGTGCGTATCGCCTCGACCGACGCCCCCGATGGTGCGACCTTCGAACGCCTGGATGCCCGCGACGTGGTCGATCGGAACGACCTCGCCGGTCGATTCGACGCCGTCATCTGTCTCTGTCAGGGGGCTTTCGGGATGCACGTCGACGAACGTGACGACCGGCGGGTGATGGCGGGCATCGCGGGGGCATTGCGTTCCGGCGGCCGGTTGGCACTGACGGCTTTCAACGCCTTCTTCGTGGTCAAACACCACCTCGACGCCGAATTCGACCCGGCGACCGGAGTGTCGGTCGAGAACACCGAAGTGCACGACCAACAGGGGCGTCCGCGGTCGGTGCGGCTCTGGACGGGGTGCTACACGCCCCGTGAACTGCGCTTGCTCATGGAGGTGCACGGTTTCGAGGTGGTCAACCTGTCCTCGGTCGAGCCCGGGGACTACGGCGTTCGTCCACCCGAGGTCGACCGTCCCGAGTATCTAATGATCGCCACTCGGCGTTGACCGCCGCCCGGGGAAAACCGCCTGATCCGCTGGTATCTTTCCTCGGTCCACCTTTCGCGGGTGGGCAAGTCCCTGTCCCTCTATGTTCAGTATCCGAAAGCGATCAGTCCCTTGTCCGACACCTTGACCCCCGCCTCGTCCGAATTCGCTCCCATGGGAACGGTCGACGCAGACGGCAACTACACCCCCCGCAAGATCACCGAGAACGATTTGGCCGGCACCTTCGCCGACGCGATCGAAGGCACGATGAAGCCTCTGGCCGACGGAGAGGTGGTGCGTGGAACCGTCGTCAAGATCGACAAGGACGAAGTTCTCGTCGACATCGGCTACAAGAGCGAAGGAGTCATTCCCAGTCGCGAGTTGAGCATCCGCAACGACGTCGACCCGGGCGAGATCGTAAAGCTCGGCGAAGAGGTCGAAGCGCTCGTTCTCACGATGGAGGACAAGGAAGGTCGTCTGATCCTGTCGAAGAAGCGCGCCCAGTACGAGCGCGCGTGGGGCGACATCGAGAAGAAGAAGGACGCCGAGGAAATGGTCGAGGGTCTCGTGATCGAGGTCGTCAAGGGCGGCCTCATCGTCGACATCGGTCTGCGCGGTTTCTTGCCGGCTTCGCTCGTCGAGCAGCGCCGCGTTCGCGACCTCCAGCCCTACGTGGGCAAGGTTCTGCAGGCCAAGATCATCGAACTCGACAAGAACCGCAACAACGTCGTGTTGTCGCGTCGGGCGTATCTCGACGAGACGCAGAAGGAGGTTCGCGACGGATTCCTCACCAACCTCAAGGTGGGAGATGTGCGCGAGGGCACGGTCTCGAGCGTCGTTGCATTCGGTGCCTTCGTCGATCTCGGTGGCATGGACGGACTCATCCACGTGAGCGAGTTGTCGTGGAACCACGTCGACCATCCGGGAACCGAGGTGAAGATCGGCGACAAGGTCACCGTGAAGGTCCTCGACATCGATTTCGATCGCGAGCGCATCAGCCTCTCGCGCAAGCAGACGCAGAAGGATCCGTGGGAAGTGTTCGCTTCCGGTCACGAGGTCGGTCAACTGGTGTACGGCCGTGTCACGAAGCTGGTTCCGTTCGGTGGCTTCGTGCAGGTCGGCGAGGGCATCGAAGGATTGGTGCACATCAGCGAGATGAGCACCCAGCACGTCGAGTCGCCCGAGCAGGTCGTCGCCCCCGGTGAGGAACTGTGGGTCAAGATCATCGATCTCGATTTGGCGCGCCGTCGCATCAGCCTCTCGATCAAGCAAGCCGCCGAAGGTGGCGAACTCGCCGAGGAGTACCGCAAGCACTTCGAGGTCGACGAGCACGGCAACTGGACCGCTGGTGCCGACGACGCGTCGCGCGAGGCGACCTGGGCCGAGTACTACGGCGAGTCGGGTGAGGGCGCTCCGGCGGAAGCCTGAGCCCTCATACCAGTCGCACGATTCCGAGCTTCACCGCTCGAATGACCGCTTCGGTGCGGTCGCGCGCATCGAGCTTGGCGTAGATCGACGCCAAGTGATTCTTCACGGTCTTTTGACTGATGAACAAACGTGAGGCGACCTCCGCCGTCGAGCAGCCCGCCGCGACGGCGTCCAGTACCTCGATTTCCCGTTCGGACAGATCGTGGCCGTGGTCGGCGTCGATTTCGGCGCGCATGGCCGCGGCCACCGCGGGGGAGAGGGTCACGTCGCCACTGGCCACGCGCCGCGCCAGATCGACCACCTCATCGACGGAACACGACTTGTCGATGTAGCCGACCGCGCCGGCTGCGATCGCCTCACGAATCGTCGCATGATCGGAATGCATCGACAGGATGACCACCGACTGGCGGCCGTCGGCGCGCATGATCGAGCGTGTCGCCGAAATACCGTCGCCTCCCGGCATCGTGACGTCCATCAACACCACGTAGGGTCGAAGTTCCAACGCGAGCGACACCGCCGACGGGCCGTCGCTGGCTTCGCCCACAACGTCGACCCCGAGTTCCTCGAGGTTGCGACGCAACGCCTCGCGAAGGATGGTGTGGTCGTCGGCCAGAAGCACGCGCATCAATGCTCTCCTTCGAGGGTGACCGTTATCGACGTTCCTGAAGTCGATGAATCGATATTGATCGAGGCTCCGATCCACTCCGCTCGTTCCCGCATACCGCGCATGCCGTGACCCTCGCGGGAATCGCCCAGACCTCGCCCATTGTCGGATACTCGAATCTCGAGTCGACCGTGCTCGTGCATCACGTTCACCGATGCTCGATCGGCACCGCTGTGGCGCTCGACATTCAGCAACGCTTCGCTCAACACGAGCATCAATTCGGAGCCGACCGGCTCTTCGATCGGGGCGAATCTTCCGACGAGGTCGATCTCGACCGCGCTACGAGAACTCACCCGAGCGATGAGATCGCGCACCGAATCCTCCGAGAACCCGAGACCGTCACGTCCGGTGCGCAGGTCGTCGAGGATGCCGCGCAGTTCCTCGATCGTCGAGGTGAGTCGGCGGCGCGTCTGAGCGATGCGATCGTTGTCGGGTGCCTCGCGAGCGAGTCCGTCGAGGTCGTAGCCGAGTGCGGCGAGCGAACTCGCCACTCGGTCGTGCAGTTCGCGAGCCATCCGGGCTCGTTCGTCGGTGGCCGCTCGCTCGGCGAGACGTCCGAAAATACGCGAGTTGTCGAGCGCGATCGCCATCGCGTCGGCGACACCAACCAACGCTTCGGATTGGGCGGCGGTCGGTGTGTTGCTCGGCAACCATTCGGCGGCGATCAATCCGAGAATCTCCCCGCGCGACCGCAGTGCTCGGTACACGCCGACGTTGGCCGATGGCCATACCGGATGTCCTTCGACCGTTACGGCGCGATTCGAATCGAGGCAGTCGAGAACGCGAGCGTCGAGATCGGGATTCGTCTGGTCGACATCGGAAGGTCCGCCGACAGAACGCCACTGACCATAGCTATCGACCAGCAGAACCGTGATCGCATCGGCGTGCACCAGGGCACGCGCCTGTTCGATGCCTCGGTGGATCACCTCGTCCTCGTCGAGACTCGACGAGATCGTGACCGCGAGGCGTTGGAGAGAGTGCAACAACCCGTTGGCCTCGATGAGATCGTCGAGCGACCCGGATCCGACGCGACGATCCGGACCGTCGGGCGGACGATCCCCGCGGCGACGTTCGACCAACGGCCACGACATCTCACCCGTCTCGTCCTGCGAAGGAATCGGACGTAAGGAAGGATGATTCGGGGATCGGCGTCGACGGCGCTCGGTCACGGGGGCAGGGTACCGAACGATCCCTCGCCTAGCGTGTCGGCATGATCCTCGTGGGATTGACCGGTGGAATCGGTTCGGGCAAGTCGACCGTGTCGGAACTGTTGCGCGCTCGCGGTGCGGTGATCATCGATGCCGACGCGATCACTCGCGAGGTGCAACTTCCCGGTTCGTCGGTACTGCTCGAGCTCGCCGAGCGCTTCGGCGACGAAGTGATCGCGGCCGATGGCTCGTTGGAGCGTCAGGTGTTGGCCAACATCGTGTTCACCGACCCGGAGGCGTTGAAGGCACTCAACGCGATCGTTCATCCGGCCGTCGGCCGTGAGATGAACCGACGCATGATCGAACAACGAGGAACCGACAATGTGGTCGTGCTCGACATCCCGTTGCTCACCGAGAATCCGCGCGAGGGACTGCAAGGGCGGATCGTCGTCGACGTACCGGTCGAGACCCAAGTGGCGCGGTTGGTCGCACACCGCGGTTTCGACGAGACCGACGCTCGCGCGCGCATCGCGCGACAGGCGAGTCGAGAGGACCGATTGAAGACCGCCGACTTCGTGGTCGACAACAGTGGGTCGCCGGCCGACCTCGAACCGCAGATCGACCGACTCTGGCAGTGGTTGCGTTCGCTTCCACAGTTGCCTCCCGACTACGAGCCCGTCGCTCCGAAACCCAAGACCTGAAACAAAGAACAGGTGTTCGCCCATCTCACGGGTGCGAAGTAGTCTCGTCGGGTGACCATCGACGTCGGCACCCGAGGTGAGATCCCGTTCCGCGTCGTCGCCGATTATCAGCCCGCCGGAGATCAGCCCAAGGCGATCTCCGAACTGTCCGACGGCGTCGAAGGTGGTCTGCGTTTCCAAACGTTGCTCGGCATCACGGGGTCGGGCAAGAGCGCGACCATCGCCTGGACCATCGAGCGCACGCAACGCCCGACGTTGATCCTCGCGCCCAACAAGAGCCTGGCCGCGCAGTTGGCCCAGGAGATGAAGGAGTTCTTTCCCGACAATCGGGTGGAGTACTTCGTCAGTTATTACGACTATTACCAACCGGAGGCGTACATCGCCTCGAGCGACACCTACATCGAGAAGGATTCGTCGATCAACGACGACATCGATCGGTTGCGTCACTCGGCCACCGCCGCGTTGTTGACCCGTCGCGACACGATCGTGGTCGCGTCGGTGTCGTGCATCTACGGAATGGGCGACCCCGATGAATATCGCGGTCAGCTGCTCGAACTTCACGTCGGAGTCGACTACGACATGCGGAGCGTCCTGCGTCGCCTCGTCGACCTGCAGTACGACCGCAACGACATGAGTCTCGGTCGCGGCAATTTCCGCGTGCGCGGCGACACCATCGAGATTCATCCGGCCTACGAGGAGACCGTCCTTCGTGTCGAGATGTTCGGGGACACGATCGATCGACTGACCATGATCGATCCGCTGACGGGAGAAACCCTGCACGAGCTGTCGACGACAGTCGTTTTTCCCGCGACGCACTACGTGACCGGCGAGGAGCGCATGCGGCGGGCGATGGTCGGCATCGAAGCCGAGTTGCAGGAACGTCTCGCCCTCTTCAAGCAGGAGGGCAAGTTGCTCGAGGCCCAACGGCTTCAAATGCGCACGCAGCACGACCTCGAGATGATGCAAGAGGTCGGGTACTGCAACGGCATCGAGAACTACTCGATGCACATCGACGGTCGCAGCCCGGGCGAACCGCCCTTCACCCTTCTCGACTACTTCCCGAAGGATTACCTCCTCGTCATCGACGAGAGCCACGTGGCGGTGCCCCAGTTGCACGGGCAATTCGCCGGAGACCGCAGCCGCAAGGACATCCTCGTCGAGCACGGATTTCGTTTGCCGAGCGCACGCGACAACCGTCCTCTGCGATTCGAAGAGGTGATGCAGAGGGTCAACCAGTGCATCTTCCTCTCGGCCACGCCCAGCCCCTACGAACTCTCGGAATCGCAGCGTGTCGTCGAGCAGATCGTGCGACCCACGGGTCTGGTCGACCCGGAAGTGATCATCCGACCGACGAAGGGGCAGATCGACGACCTGATGGAGCAAGTGACCACCCGCGTCACGATGGGCGATCGCGTGCTGGTGACCACGCTCACCAAGAAAATGGCCGAGGATCTCACCGAGTACCTCCTCGAGCAGGGCATGCGGGTGAGGTACCTGCACAGCAACATCGACACCATTCAGCGCATCGAGATCATTCGGTCGCTGCGCCTCGGGGAGTTCGATGTGCTCGTGGGCATCAACCTCTTGCGCGAGGGTCTCGATCTTCCCGAAGTCAGCCTCGTCGCGATCCTCGACGCCGACAAGGAGGGTTTCTTGCGCAGTGAGACCTCGCTGATCCAGATGATCGGTCGTGCCGCGCGAAACGTCGACGGACAAGTGGTGATGTACGCCGATCAAGTGACGCCATCGATGCAACGCGCCATCAGCGAGACCAATCGCCGTCGGGGACTGCAGTTGGCGTACAACAAGGAACACGGAATCAACCCGCAGACGATCCGCAAAGCAGTTGGCGACATTCTGTCGATGTTGCGTCCGGACGGTGATCAAAGTGCTCCGGTTCCCGGCAAGGATCGTCGGCGACAGAAGGAACGCGACAAGGTGCAGCGCGAATTGCGCACCCTTCCGCAACAGGAATTGGCGCGACTCATCCAGACACTCGAGGAGGAGATGCACGAGGCGGCCGCCGAATTGAAGTTCGAGTACGCCGCCCGCCTGCGTGACGAAATCAACGAGTTGCGGCGCGAAATGCGCGATGCCGGTTGATGGGGCGACGCGAGTCGATCACTAATCTCCGACCATGTCCGACCGCCTGATTGTCCGAGGTGCCCGCGAGCACAACCTCAAGAACATCAGCGTCGACCTACCCCGCGACAAGATGATCGTGTTCACGGGCTTGTCCGGTAGCGGCAAGTCGTCTCTCGCGTTCGACACGATCTACGCCGAAGGGCAGCGTCGTTACGTCGAGTCGCTCAGCGCGTACGCGCGTCAGTTCCTCGGCCAGATGGACAAGCCTGATGTCGATGTGATCGAAGGTCTGTCGCCGGCCATCTCGATCGATCAGAAGTCGGGAAGTCGTAACCCGCGTTCGACCGTCGGCACCATCACCGAGGTTTACGACTATTTGCGCCTTCTCTACGCCAGAATCGGTGTGCAGCACTGTCCGACGGATGGCACCCCGTTGTCGCGTCAAACCCCGCAGCAGATCGTCGACCGAGTCCTGACCTTGCCCGAAGGCACTCGCTTTCAGGTGCTGGCTCCAGTCGTCCGTTCGCGCAAGGGCGAATACGAGACCCTGCTGAACGATCTGGCCGGACAGGGTTTCGTGCGAGCACGGGTCGACGGCGAGGTCGTCGACATCGTTGAGTTCCTGAAGCGTGACGCCAAGTTGGCCCGTTACGAGCAGCATACGATCGACGTGGTCGTCGATCGCTTGGTGCGCAAGGACGGCATCGAGCGCCGTCTCACCGACAGCCTCGAGACTGCCCTTCGTCTCGCCGACGGTGTCGCGACGGTCGAGATCATCGCGACCAAGGGCGAGGACGAGGCGCTCACGTTCAGTCAGCACCTCGCGTGTCCGGCTTGCGGTGTGTCCTTCGACGAACCCGCGCCTCGAAACTTCTCGTTCAACTCTCCTTTCGGCGCCTGCGAGACGTGCGACGGAATCGGTACCACGTTCGAGGTCGATCCCGAACTGGTGATCCCCGATCCGGATCTGGCGCTGAGTCAGGGGGCCATCGCTCCGTGGCGCAGTGCCACGACAGGCTTCTTCCAGCGCATCCTCGAATCCGTGGCCAACGATCACGCCATCGACATGAACAAGCCGTGGGGCAAACTGCCCTCGAAATCGCAGAAGCTCGTGCTGAATGGTTTGCCCGGCAACATCACGGTCAAGTTCAAGAACCGCTACGGACGAGCGCGCCAGTTCAACACCACTTTCGAGGGTGTGATTCCGTGGATCAAACGTCGTCACGAGTCGGCCGAGAGCGATTGGAGCCGGGAACAGTACGAGGGTTACATGCGTCTCGTGCCCTGCGGTGCGTGCAAGGGAATGCGCCTGAAGCCGAGCACTTTGGCGGTCACCGTGAACGATCGCAACATCTCCGAGGTGTGCGAGATGTCGATCTCCGATTCGGCGAAGTTCCTCGCCGGTCTCACTCTGTCCGATCGCGATCGGATGATCGCCGAGCGCGTGGTGAAGGAGATCAACGCCCGTCTCGGTTTCCTGCTCGACGACGGACTCGATTACCTCACTTTGGCCCGCTCGGCCGGCACCCTCGCTGGAGGAGAAGCGCAACGCATCCGCTTGGCGAGCCAGATCGGCTCGGGACTCGTGGGCACCTTGTACGTGCTCGACGAGCCCTCGATCGGGTTGCATCAACGTGACAACAGACGGTTGATCGACACTTTGGTGCGTCTGCGTGATCTCGGCAACACCGTCCTCGTGGTCGAACACGACGAAGAGACAATCAAGGAGAGCGATTGGATCGTCGACATCGGGCCCGGCGCCGGTGAACATGGTGGTGAGGTCGTGTACAGCGGACCGGTGAAGGGCATCGCGAAAGTGAAGGAGTCGGTGACCGGTCAGTACCTGTCAGGCAAGAAGACGATTCCGGTTCCGACCAAGCGACGCGTGCCGGGCAAGGATTGGCTCGAGGTCGTCGGCGCACGCGAGCACAATCTTCGCGACATCGACGTGAAGATTCCGTTGGGTTGTTTCGTTGCCGTGACCGGGGTGTCGGGCAGTGGCAAGAGCACCTTGGTGCGCGACATCCTCCTGCCGGTTCTGATGCAACAGATCTACAAGTCGAAAGACCCGGCGGGGCGCCACAAGCGAATCAACGGTGTCGGTCTTCTCGACAAGGTGATCGACATGGATCAGTCACCGATCGGGCGCACACCGCGATCGAACCCGGCCACGTACACGGGCGTGTTCGACGGGATTCGCAAACTGTTCGCGTCCACCGCCGAGGCGAAGGTTCGCGGTTACATGCCCGGTCGCTTCTCGTTCAACGTTCAAGGCGGCCGTTGCGAGGCCTGCTCGGGCGACGGAACGATCAAGATCGAGATGCACTTTCTCCCCGACGTGTACGTGCCCTGCGAGGTGTGCAAGGGCGCGCGCTACAACCGCGACACGCTCGAGATTCAGTTCAAGGGCAAGAACATCTCCGATGTGCTCGACATGCCCATCTCCGAAGCGGTCGACTTCTTCGCCAACCAACCGGCCATCGCTCGTCACATGCAGACCCTCGTCGACGTCGGACTCGGATACGTGCGACTCGGTCAATCGGCTCCCACGCTCTCGGGAGGCGAGGCGCAGCGCGTGAAGTTGGCGTCCGAGTTGGCCAAGCGCAGCACCGGACACACCATTTATCTTCTCGACGAGCCGACCACCGGTCTGCATTTCGAGGATGTGCGGCGATTGCTCACCGTTCTCTCGCGACTCGTCGATCAAGGCAACACCGTGCTCGTGATCGAGCACAACCTCGACGTCATCAAGACCGCCGACTGGTTGATCGATCTCGGTCCGGAAGGTGGAAGCGGAGGTGGACTGGTGGTGGCCGAGGGCGCACCCGAAGTGGTGGCGTCGTGCGCAACCAGTCACACCGGTCGCTTTCTCGCCCCGTTGCTCGCGGGGAGTTGACGCCATGGTGAGTCGCCCGGAGCCCGGTTCGATCCCGGAGAGTCCGGGCTCGTACCAGTTCAAGGACGACCTCGGACGCGTGATTTACGTCGGCAAGGCGACCAACCTGCGCTCGCGCGTGTCGAGCTACTTCCAGGATCCGGTGCACCTGCATCCACGCACCGCACAAATGGTCGAGGCGGCGGCGTCGGTCGAATGGGTGACGGTGCGCAACGAGGTCGAGGCGCTGATCCTCGAATATTCGCTCATCAAGACGCACCGGCCGCGTTTCAACGTGCGATTGCGCGACGACAAGAGCTATCCCTTCCTCGCCATCACGCTCGACGAGCAATGGCCCCGTGCGGTGGTGGTTCGCGGCGTCAAGAAGAAGGGTGTCCGGTACTTCGGTCCCTATCCGCACGCTTACGCGATTCGCGACACCCTCGATCTTCTCTTGCGCACCTTCCCGGTTCGCACCTGTAGCGCGGGAAAGTTCAATCAACATCAGCGGCTCGGCCGACCATGCCTGTTGTTCCACATCGAGAAGTGCAGCGGTCCGTGCGTCGGTGAGGTCGACGCCGAGCGCTACGCGGGAATGGTCGACGAGCTGTGCTCGTTCCTCGACGGTGACACCGACGAGGTGGTGGCGCGTCTGCAAGCCGAAATGGCCGAGGCGGCGCAAGAGATGGAATACGAGAAGGCTGCTCGGTTGCGCGATCGACTTGCGGCGGTCGCCAAAGCGGTCGAGCGACAGCAGATCGTGGGGGAGCGCTCGGAGGACATCGATGTGGTGGGCATCGCCGACGACGAACTGGAAGCGGCCGTTCAGGTGTTCTTCGTGCGCAAGGGCCGCATCGTGGGACGAAAGGGTTTCATCCTCGACAAGGTCGAGAGTCTGAGTGCCGATCGGTTGGTCACCCGCATCCTCGAGAATCTCTACGGCGAAGAGCCTCCGCTGGGCATCCCTCGTTCCGTGCTCGTGCCGACGGCTCCGGACGCCACCGACACACTCGAGCAATGGCTGGGCGGACAACGGGGCACTCGGGTCGAAGTGCGCGTGCCGCAACGCGGCGACAAGCGCGAACTGATGGAGATGGTCAACCGCAACGCCAAGGAGGACTTCCAGCGTCATCGACTTCGTCGGTCGAGCGACCACAACAGTCGCAGTCGAGCGCTCAGCGAACTTCAGGACTTGTTGGGTCTACCCGAAGCACCGTTGCGCATCGAGTGTTATGACATGGCGCACCTCCAGGGAACCGATTACGTCGGATCGATGGTCGTGCTCGAGGACGGGTTGCCGGCCAAGCGCGAATACCGCCGGTTCCGCATCAAGGAAGTCCCCGGCAACGACGACTTCGCGGCGATGGAGGAAGTTCTCCGACGGCGTTTGATGGCCTACATCGAGGAGCGAGACCGCACCCTCGAAGGCGAGGAGGTTCCGGCCAAGGCGCGCAAGTTCGCCTATCCGCCTCAGTTGCTTCTCGTCGATGGTGGCAAGGGTCAACTCGCGGTCGCCGAAAGAGTGGTGCGCGAACTCGGTCTCGACACAGAAATTCCGGTCGCCTCACTCGCCAAGCGGTTCGAGGAGGTCTACGTCCCGGGGCGATCCGAACCGGTCGACGTCCCACGAGGTAGCGAGGCGCTGTTCATGTTGCAGCGCATTCGCGACGAAGCGCACCGCTTCGCCAACACGTTTCATCGTGAACTGCGGGCCAAACGCATGGTGGGCAGTGCGCTCGACGGCATCGAGGGCCTGGGCGAGGCCCGACGCAAGAAGCTCCTGCGCACTCTCGGCGGAGTGAACGCCGTGAAGCGTGCGACGCTCGAGGAACTTCTCGCCATCTCGTGGTTGCCCGAGGCGGTCGCCCGAGCGATTCACGAGCGTTTTCATCCGCTCGGCTGAATCCGATCAGCGAAACGCGGAGACCAGCGCTTCGCCAATGCGACCGTAGGTGTCGAGCCGCGCCTCGGGGGTTGGTCCGAGGGTGAAATCCGGAAAGATGACCTCGTCGTAGCCGAGTTCGGCGTATCGGCCAACCTCGTCGACGAATCGCTCGATGGTTCCGATGACGGCTCGATCTGCGGGTGCCGCCGCGCGAATGCGCTCGGCGGACGCGTCGTCCTTGGCGACGAAGAACATGCCCTGCACCGAGCAGCGGATGGTCGACGGATCGCGACCGACCTTGTCGCACGCTTGGCGCAAGACGGCGATTCGTTCGGCGGCCGTTTCGGCCGTACCCCATGTGTTCCATTCGTTCGCGTGTCGCGCCGTGATGGCGGTCATTCGCGGACCACCGGTACCCACGAGGATCGGCAACGGGTCGCCGATGGGTTTGGGGTCGCAGGGCGCGTCGGTGATGCGAAAGTGGCGACCGGCGAAGTTGGTGCGTTTGTTGTCGAGAAGCGAACGAATGACGACGATCGCCTCCTCGAAACGATCGACTCGGTCGGCGGGTTCGAGCATGTCGACGCCGTACGCCTGATGTTCGTTCACCTGCCAGCCGGCGCCGATGCCGAGAATCAGACGACCTCCGGCGATGCGATCGATCGTCGCCGCCGCATTGGCGAGTACCGCCGGGTGTCGGAACGTGGTCGGCGAAACGAGCGATCCGATGCGCAAGCGGGATGTGACGGCGGCGAGTGCGGCGATGATCGACCAACATTCCTCGACCGGACCATCCTTGGGGGAGCCATCCTCGGTGTTCGGCATGAAGTGGTCGGCGAACCAGATGCTCGTCCACGGGCCGTCGTCGGCCCATCGCGCCAGATCGCGTATCTCGTTCCATGAACGTTGCGGAGTCGGCCACACGGCGAAGTCGATGTTCGGCATCGTCGCAGAGTAGACCGCTCGGCCCCTCGGGTCCGACGCCTAGGCTCGTTGTGTGGCCGACGACGACTTGTGGGAAACGCACGCGTCGTGGTGGATCGATGGCTTCACCGATGGCGCCGATCCCGAGTACGAGGAGCAAATTCTTCCTTTGGCCGCCGAAGAATTGGCGGGCGCCGACCGAGTGCTCGACGTCGGATGCGGGGATGGTCAGGTGTCGCGCCTGGCGACGCGACTTGGAGCGTCCCTGGTGGTTGGTGTCGATCCGACGCGCAATCAGATCGACGTGGCCGCCAAACGAGGCGAGGCGCATTTCGCTCGCGCGGGTGCCGACTCGCTTCCGTTCGAGGATGAAACCTTCGACGCCGTCGTCGCCTGTCTGGTGTTCGAACATATTCGTGAGGTCGATGCCGCGATCTCCGAGGTGGCTCGCGTTCTGCGGTCGGGCGGACGCTTCTGCTTCTTCCTGAACCATCCGCTGTTGCAGACGCCGGGAAGCGGCTGGATCGACGATCAGATCATCGAACCGCCGGAGCAGTACTGGCGCATCGGGCCGTACCTCGTCGAACAAGAGACGGTCGAGGAAGTGGAGAAGGACGTTTTCATTCCGTTCATACATCGTCCGCTCAGTCGCTACGTGAACGCCATGATCTCCAGTGGTCTGACCCTCGGACGCATGGTCGAACCCGCGCCGCCGCCCGGATTCCTGGCGCGGGCGCACGAGTATCAGGACGCGGCAACCATTCCCCGCCTTCTGTACCTGCGCGCCATCAAGACATGATGGTTGACTAGGTTCTCGTCATGGCCGACATCCTCGTCATCACCGGACTTTCCGGTGCCGGTCGCTCGGCGACGGCCGCGGTTCTCGAGGACCTCGATTGGTACGTGGTCGACAATCTGCCCACATCGCTCGTCGACACCATCGTCGAGTTGGCGAGTGCACCCGGATCCGGCATCGAGCGTTTGGCTTTGGTCGCCGGTCGTCAGCACTTGGAGCTGATGCCCAAGGTGTCGCGCATGCGCAACGAGGGTCATCGAGTGCGGGTTGTGTATCTCGATTCCTCCACGCGCGAGTTGGTGAAGCGATACGAAGCGTCGCGTCGTCGACATCCGTTGGCGGCCGAGGCCGATGGCTTGATCGAAGCGATCGAACTCGAGCGTTCGCTCCTCGAGCCGATGAAGGGTGACTGCGATCTGGTGATCGACACCACCGAACTGAACACCCATCAGTTGAAGGCGAAGTTGCTCGCACTATTCGAAACCGGCGACCGCGACACGTTGCGGATCGCCGTCGAATCGTTCGGATTCAAACACGGGCTACCCATGGACGCCGACATCGTGATGGACGTTCGGTTCCTGCCGAATCCGCATTGGGACGAGGTCTTGCGACCCCTCACCGGGCTCGATGCGCCAGTGCGTGAATTCGTCATGGGTCATGACGAGGCTCGGACCTTCGTCGACAACCTCGTCGGTCTTCTCGGAGGCATCGTGCCGTTGTATGCCGCCGAGGGGAAGAGCTATCTGACGATCGCCATCGGATGCACCGGCGGACGACACCGGTCGGTGGCCGTGGCGAGCGAGGTGGCCGCGCGATTGCAAGCCTCCGGACATCCGGTGCGCGTCGGCCACCGTGACATCGATCGCTGACCTGTCGAAACCTCGCCCCACCCCGCCGTCCGACTAGTTTTGACCCGTGCTCGCCTGACGGGCGACGAAAGGATGACCATGAGCCCCTCCAGAACCGTTCGCGTCGGAATCAACGGCTTCGGCCGTATTGGCCGCAACTTCTTCCGCGCGGTGCGCGAGCGCGGTGCGGCGATCGAGATCGTCGCGGTGAACGACCTCGGTTCGCTCGACACGATGGCTCACCTCCTGAAGTACGACTCGGTGATGGGCAAGTTGTCCGGCACGGTGAAGGCGGTCAAGAACGGCATCAGTGTCGACGGTCAGGTTCTGCGGGTGTTGAGCGAGCGCGATCCCAAGGCCTTGCCCTGGGGTGATCTCGGTGTCGACGTCGTGATCGAGAGCACCGGCATTTTCACCAAGCGCGACACCGCCGCTTACCACCTCGAGGGTGGAGCGCCGTTGGTGATCGTTTCCGCTCCGTGCGACAACGCCGACGCGACGTTCGTGTACGGCGTGAATCACAAGGACTTCGACGTCAAGAAGCACAAGGTGGTGTCGAACGCCAGTTGCACCACCAACTGCTTCGTGCCGTTGGTGAAGGTTCTCGACGACACGTTCGGTGTCGAGCAGGGATTGATGCAGACGGTGCATGCCTACACGGGCGACCAGATGCTCGTCGACGGACCCCACAAGGACCTGCGCCGCGCCCGCGGAGCGGCCATCAACATCGTCCCCACCAGCACCGGCGCCGCCCGTGCCACCAGCCTCGTCCTGGCCAGCATGAAGGGCAAGCTCGACGGCACATCACTTCGCGTGCCGATCCCCACGGGCTCGATCGTCGACTTCACGGCGAACCTCAAGAAGTCGGCGACGGTCGAGCAGATCAACGCCGCGTTCAAGAAGGCCGCATCGAGTTCGTTGAAGGGCATCCTCGCCTACACCGAGGACCCGATCGTGTCGAGCGACATCGTCGGAGATCCGCACAGCAGTATCTTCGATGCCGGTCTCACCGCGAGCATGGGCAAGATGGTGAAGGTGCTCGCGTGGTACGACAACGAATGGGGCTACAGCAACCGTCTCGTCGACACCACGCTGTACACCGGCTCCAAGGTGCCTGCCAAGCGTCGCTGACTCATGATCAACGGCATCCCCACGCTCGAGGATCTGGGCGACGTTTCCGGTCGACGAGTTCTCGTCCGCACCGACTTCAATGTGCCGATGGAGACCCTCGCCGACGGATCACGTCGCATCACCGATGAGTTCCGTGTGCGGGCCGCTTTGCCGACGATCGAATGGCTGCGCGAGCGCGGAGCATCGGTGGTGTGCGCCAGTCACCTGGGTCGTCCGAAGGGCAAGCCCGAGGACAAGTATTCGATGGCTCCAGTGCGCGAGTTGTTGGCCACGATCGCGCCCGGTGTCGAGCTGCTCGAGAATCTGCGATTCGACGCCGGTGAGGAATCCGACGCCCCAGAATTCGTCGCCCGTTTGGTCGACGGGATCGACATGTACGTCGACGATGCCTTCGGTGCGGCGCATCGAGCCCACGCATCGATCGTCGGCCCGCCGCGCACCCTGCCCTCGGCGATGGGACGATTGCTCGAACGTGAGGTCGACGTTTTGCTCGGCCTGCGTCAGGCACCGAAGCATCCGTTCGTGGCGGTGCTCGGAGGTTCGAAGATCTCCGACAAGCTCGGAGTGGTCGAATCGCTGCTCGAAATCGTCGATGCCCTCGTGATCGGCGGTGCGATGTGTTTCACGTTCCTCGCGGCCCAGGGGTTTCCGGTCGGAGCGTCGCTGTTCGAACCTGATCAGGTCGACACGTGCCGACGGCTGCTCGCCTCGGGCAAGCAGATTCATCTTCCCGAAGACATCGTCGGTCTCGATGCCGAGGGCAATTACGCCACCTATGGTCGTCGTCTTCCCGAAGGTGCTAAGGGCTTCGACATCGGACCCGGTTCGGCGGCAGCCTTCAGCGACATCATCATGGACGCGCGCATGGTGTTCTGGAACGGTCCGATGGGCATGTTCGAGGACGATCGATTCGCCAAGGGCACCCGCACCGTCGCCCAAGCCGTGGCCGACACCAAGGCGTTCACCGTGGTGGGCGGGGGAGACTCGGCCGCCGCCCTGGCGCAATTCGGACTCGACGACGAGGTCGATCATGTGTCGACCGGCGGTGGTGCGTCGTTGGAACTGTTGGAACTCGGCGACCTGCCGGGACTGAAAGCACTGAGAGAGGCTCCTAATGCCCGCGTCTAATCGCCGTCCGCTCATCAGCGGCAACTGGAAGATGAACCTGAATCACTACGACGCGATGCAGGTCGTGCAGAAGTTGAGCTACCTGATCACCAAGGACGATGTCGAGCGCGTCGACGTGTCGTTGCATCCGCCCTTCACCGACATCCGCACCGTGCAGACGACACTCGAGAGTGATCGCATCCCGTTCTTCCTCGGTGCGCAGAACTGCCATCCGTCCGACTCGGGAGCGTTCACGGGAGAGGTGTCACCGGCTTTCCTCGCCAAGTTGAACGTGCGGTACGTCATTTGCGGTCACAGTGAGCGTCGGCAGTTGTTCGGAGAGACCGACGAATTCGTGGCGGCGAAGGTGTCGGCGGTGATCAAGCACAAGATGATCCCGATCGTCTGCGTTGGTGAGACTCGCGAGCAGCGCGAAGCCGGCCAGGCCCTCGACGTGATCGGCGGACAGGTGGTGGCGTCCCTCGCCGGCCGCGAAGCCACCCAATTCACCGACCTCGTGATCGCCTATGAACCGATCTGGGCCATCGGCACCGGCCTCACCGCCTCGGCGACCGATGCCCAGGAGGCCTGCGCCCACATCCGCGCGACCGTGTCGGGCAAGTGGGGTGCCGACGCCGCGAACACGGTGCGGATCCAGTACGGCGGATCGGTGAAAGCCGGAAACATCGGCGAATTGATGGCGCAACGAGACATCGACGGGGCGCTCGTTGGCGGGGCGAGCCTCGACGCCGACGAGTTCGCCCGGATCGTGCAGTTCCCGACGTCGTAGATTCGCCCCGTCGTTGGGGCGTATGCTCAACGGCGATGTCGGTCACGGGGGAGAACACGGAACAAACCGCGGACGTCGTCGCGGCGACGGATGGCGGGTCGGCGATGGTTGGACTGTCTCCCCTTCAATTGGGCCTGCAAAGGTTCCGCCGTAATCGGATGGCGGTCGTCGCCTTTTGGATCGTGATGTTCTACGTGTTCGTGGCGATCTTCGCGCCGATCCTCGTGCGCCTCTTCAACATCGATCCTTATGCCCTCGACCGAGACGCGGTCAATGACTACGGCCTACCGGCCGGTCCCCTTGGAGGAATCTCGTTCGATCACCCCTTCGGAGTCGAACCTGGTACTGGCCGCGACATCCTCGGACGCCTGATGTACGGGGCGAGAATCTCGTTGTTGATCGGCACGATCGGCACCGTGCTCACGACCGCAGTCGGCGTCACCCTTGGCATGGTGGCCGGCCTGCGCAAGGGTTTCATCGATGGTCTCATCAGCCGCGTCGGCGATGTCACGTTGGCGTTTCCGTCTCTCTTGTTGATCATTGCCTTGGCCAATCAGATGACCCAGCTGGTCGTATCGTGTGTCTTCACGGCGGGCAAAACCGCCCGACTCGCC
>JBJTIO010000149.1:0-6529 GCA_046095045.1 Actinomycetota bacterium | reverse complement strand
CCACCCGCCCGCCCTACGTTCCACCGCCGACACCCACCACGCGTCCGACAACCACTCGACCACCTCTGCGTCCCTCGACGCCCCGTATCGAATCGGTGGTCGCAGGTGACCGTTCGGCGACGTTGACCGCATCGCTCCTCGGCTACAACGGATCCGACGGCACCACAATCACCTTCACGGCCTCGCCCGGTGGACGCTCGTGCACCGTCGCCGTGACGAGGTCGAACAACAACTCGTGCACCGTGTCGAGCCTCACGAATGGCACCGCGTACACGTTCACCGCCGAGGCCGCGAACGGTGGTGGATCATCGGGTACGTCGCAACGCTCCGATCCGGTCACCCCGTTCGATCCGTATCGAGTACCCAGTGCTCCCACACGTCCGACAGCGGCGACCGATCGCTTCTCGCGAACCACGATGGTTCTGTCGTGGACCGCGCCCCGCGACAACGGCGCCGTGGTGGCCGAGTACCGCATCGAGTACCGCCGCAACAACAACTTCGGGGGCAACGAGCAGAACATCCGAAGCAACACCTACGAATTGCGCTTTCAACGCAAGGGCGACGTCATCACGTTCCTCGTGAAGGCGTGCAACGACCGAGGTTCGTGCAGTTCCTGGAGCGACTGGTCGGTGGGAGCAATCGTCGGCTGAACGAGTCAGCCGTTCAACACGTATTCGTAACGACCATCGCGGTCGAGACGACTCATCTCACCGGCGAGACGCAGATGTTCGAGATGGGCGAACGTCTCGCTGTCGGCCATGCCACCTTGGGCTCGCGGTGAAAAGAGATGCTTCGACATGTCCATCACCGTCATCGGACGACTCTCGGCCGTGGCGGCATCGCGGAGTTTCTGCAGACGACCGATGTGATGTTCCTTGATGTCGAGAGCCCGCGCGGCAAGATCGGTGAACACGTCACCATGCGCGGGCAACGCCTTGGTCACCTGAGGGCCGAAGCTGGCCACCTTGTCGAGCGATCCGAAGAACAACTTCAACGGATCGCGCGCTCGCATCAGTCCACTGATGTGCGGCGTGATGGTGGGCAACACGTGATCTCCGCAGAGCATCAGGCCATGCTCGGGATCGAAGAGACACAAATGGTCGGCGGTGTGACCCGGAGTGTGCACCGCCACCCAGTCGCGTCGGGCGAAACGGAAGGTCTCGGCATCGCGCAGTTTGACCGTGGGCTTGGGCAAATGCAGAAGTTTCGGGATACGGCGGGCCACGGCCATGCGGGCTCGGCGCTGCCACGGCACCTCCATGCTTGGTCCGCCCCACGGCGGTGGATCCCACGGGCGTCGCACCGGAGGTCGTTCGGATATCTCGTCGACCGCAATCGGATCGTCGAGATCGACATCGTCGGGTTCGCTCGGATCCCAGAACACACGAAAGCGCTCGTGAGTGACGATGTCGCATCCGGTCTCGGCTCGCAACCAATACGCCCCACCGAAGTGATCGGGGTGGCTGTGCGTGACGATCACGGTGTGCACGTTCTTGAGGGGCACACCCACCTGATCGAGGCGCTTGCGCACCATGGCGAAGCTGTTCTTGTCGGGTAGGCCCGGATCGACCACGGCCACGCCGCGTTCGTCCTCGAGCACGTACATGTTCACGTGTCCGAGACCCGGAATCGAGATGGGCAATTGGGTGCGCAGAACTCCGGGGGCGATCTCGAGGATCTGATCGCTGGCCGGTTGCTGTTCCTGCTTCATCGGTCGGGGTGCACTATCGGCCACGTGGAGAGGGTAGTGGTCGTGGTCGTCTCGGACCTATCCCTGACCGGTGACGAAGACTTTCTCGCGATAAAAGCGCAATTCGGCGATGCTCTCGTGCACGTCGCCCAACGCGCGGTGGTTGCCGGCCTTGAAAGGACGTTTGGTCTCGGCACCGGGATACCAGCGCTTCACCAACTCTTTGATGGTGCTCACGTCGACGCAGCGATAGTGCAGGTGATTCTCGATGTCGGGCAGATACCGAGCGAGAAAACGACGGTCGGTCCCGATCGAGTTACCGCACAACGGCACGGTGCGCGCTTCGGGAACGTGACTCTTGATGAATTCGAGTGTTTGCCGTCCGGCCTCGGCAAGATCGGTGCGCGAGGCCTTGATCGCATCGAGAAGACCGGACTTGGTGTGCATGTCGACCACGAACGGGTCCATTCGAGCGAGAACATCGTCGGGTTGATGAATGACGATGTCGGGACCCTCGGCGATCACCACCAATTCATCGTCGGTGATGATCGTGGCGATCTCGACGATGACATCGTTGTTGGGGTCGAGCCCCGTCATCTCGAGATCCATCCACACCAACACGGTTCAGACCCTACGCCATGGGTGTGGTGCGACCCGTTGCTATCTTTCCCTCATGACCTCGCACCAACCGACCGGGGCCGTGCATGTGCCCGTGGTGCGCCTCGATCCCGACCTCGAATTGCCGACCTACGCTCATCCGGGTGACGCCGGTCTCGACCTGGTGGCTCGACACGACGCGTTGGTGCACGCGGCCGGAGGACGCACGCTGATCCCGACGGGTATCGCACTCGCATTGCCGCGCGGATACGCCGGCTTCGTGCTTCCGCGCAGTGGTCTGGCGTTGAAGCACGGAATCTCGGTCGTGAACAGTCCCGGTCTGATCGACTGCGCGTACCGCGGCGAGATCAAAGTGGTGTTGCTCAACACCGATCCCGAGCACGACTACCACGTTCACAGAGGTGATCGCATCGCGCAGTTGGTGGTGCAAGCCGTGATGGAAGTGATTTGGAACGAGGTCGACGCCCTCGACGGCGACGATCGCGGCGGCGGATTCGGACACTCCGGTCGCTGACCGGGGTCAGGCGGCGGCGCGCATCGTGCTGATCTCGTTCTTGATCAACGCGCGTACCCGATCACGCAACGCCGGGATGTCGGCCTCGGTCATGCCGCGCGTGTCGATCGGTTCGAGAACTCGCACCTCGGCCCGAGAATCGCCGAGCCTCCAGTCGTGCTTGCGCAACGCGGACCGTGTTCCGTGCACCGCGAGCGGAAGAATCGGCGTTCCGGTTTCGATGGCCAGACGAAACGCCCCATCCTTGAACTCGCGCATCTCTCCGTCGGCGCTTCGAGTTCCCTCGGGGAAGATCATCACCGACATCTTGCGATCGAGCCACGACTTGCACACGGCCAATGCATTCGAGCCGCTGCTGCGATCACCGCGCACGAGCGAGACGTCGCCCGACATTTTCATCATCCAACCGACGAGAGGAATGTTGAAGATCGACTTCTTGCTGAGCCACTTCATCTCGATTTTCAGATGACTGATCAGCAGCATGTCGACGAAGCTCTCATGGTTCGAGACCATCACGTACGGATGTCGCTTGTCGGCGGGAAGCTTGCCGCTGGTGCGGAACTTCCACATCGGCGTCAACAGTTGATGCACGACGCACAAGCGACGAAAGACGTACCCGGTCGCGTAGCGACCCTTGTCGAAGGGGGCGGTGAACACTCGAACCAACGCGACGAGCGGAGTCCAGATGATGACGATCACCCCGAGGGCGAACCAGCTCCAGATGCTCAGCAGACTTCGGCGCACGCGTCATGTTCCCACAGTTCGTGCCGTGACGGGTGCTCGCCGGAGATTTCACCTGACATAAGGTGTCTTCCGGGTGAATGCATGACACATTTCGACGATTTTCCGCCTGCTCATCGGGTGAGCGAGCTCTTCGAGGCCGCTCGCGCGGTGCAGCGAAACGCGTACGCTCCCTACTCTCATTTCCCGGTGGGTGCGGCGATTCTCACGCCGAGTGGAGCCATTCACGCCGGATGCAACGTCGAGAACGCGGCGTATCCGGTGGGTAGTTGCGCCGAGGCCGGTGCGATCGCCGCGATGGTCGCCGCGGGGGAGACGCAGATTGCGGTGCTGCTCACCATCTGCGACAGCATCGACGTGGGCACGTGTTGTGGAGGCTGTCGTCAACGGGTACGTGAATTCGCCGACCCCGACACGCCGATCTACGCGTGCGGTCCCGACGGAGTTCGGGCCGTGTTCACGATGCAAGGGTTGTTGCCGACCTCATTCGGTCCGGAGAACCTGAGCGGCTTCGTTTCATGACGCGATCCGATGCCGCGCGCATCCTGAACCTGATCGACCTCACGAACCTCTCCGACGAATGCACCGAATCCGACGTCGTGACTTTGTGCCGACGTGCGCACGGAGCGCATGGTTCGGTCGCGGCGGTCTGCGTGTGGCCGCGATTCGTCGGCACGGCGGTGCGTGAGTTGCAGGGCACAGCCGTCGCAACCGTGGTCAACTTTCCGCACGGCACCGATCCGATCGACAAGGTGTTGGTCGACGTCGCGGCGTGTGTCGCCGACGGAGCCGACGAGATCGATCTCGTCATCCCGTTTCGTTCACTGTCCGACGGAGATGTTGGCGACCACGCGGTGGTGCAGATGGTCGCCAAGGTGAAGCAGTCGTTGCCCGACACCGTGTTGCTCAAGACGATTCTCGAGACAGGAGAGTTGGGAACGATCGCCGCGGTCGAGCACGCCAGTTCTCTGTGCATCGCCTCGGGCGCCGACTTCATCAAGACCTCCACCGGCAAGACGCGCGTGTCGGCGACTCCGCGAGTCGTCGAGGCCATGTTGGAGGTTCTGCGTCGCACTCCGCGTATCGATCGTCGAGTGGGCATCAAACCGTCCGGTGGCATTCGCACCGTCGACGATGCGCGCGAATACCTGCGACTCGCGGACCGCATCATGGGACCGGATTGGGTCTCTCCGTCGACTTTTCGCTTCGGCGCCAGCGCGTTGTTGGATGCCGTCGAATCAGAACTCGCCTAGCCTTGCCGCCATGGTCGCCGTTCGCGAGTCGCATCTCACCAGTCGGTTACGGGGCTTCGGCTCGACGATCTTCGCCGAGATGACGGCACTCGCGCAGGAAAAGGGCGCGCTCAATCTCGGTCAGGGCTTCCCCGACTACGACGGACCGCGCGCGGTGCTCGACGCCGCCATCGCGGCGATCGAATCGGGGCAGAACCAGTATCCGCCCGGTCCCGGCATCGCCGACCTGCGTTTGGCAATCTCCGAGCATCAACGTCGCTTCCACGGTCTCGACTACGACCCGGACGGTGAGATCCTCGTCACGGCGGGTGCCACCGAAGCACTGGCCGGTTCGCTGCTCGGCATTCTCGAGACGGACGACGAGGTCGTGTTGCTCGAACCGATGTACGACAGTTATCAGGCCTGCATCGCATTGGCGGGTGCGATCACTCGACCAGTCACGTTGCGGCCACCGTCGTACCGTCTCGACATTGAGGCGTTGCGTTCGGCGATTACCGCGCGCACCCGAATGATCCTCGTGAACACGCCTCACAATCCCACTGGTGCCGTGCTCGATCGCACCGAACTGCAAGCGATCGCCGATCTCGCCATCGAACACGATCTCATCGTGGTGTCCGACGAGGTGTACGAGCATCTGGTGTACGACGACGCCGAGCACGTGTCGATCGCGAGCCTGCCCGGAATGCGTGAACGCACGTTGGTGATCAGTAGTGGCGGCAAGACCTTCAACACCACGGGCTGGAAGGTCGGATGGGTGTGCGGCCCGGCCGGTCTGGTCGCCGCGGCGCGCGCGGCCAAGCAATTCCTCACCTACGTCTCGTCCGGACCATTCCAACCGGCGATCGCGGTCGGACTGCGTCTACCCGATTCCTACTTCGTCGAATTGGCCGCCGACCTTCGACGCAAGCGCGATCGCCTCATGTCCGGACTCGAGGCGGCGGGCTTCGAGGCGTTTCGTCCGCGCGGCACCTACTTCATCACGGTCGACATTCGCAACGTTCGACCCGACGGCGATGGATACTCCTTTTGCCGCGAGTTACCCGATCGTTGCGGAGTCGTTGGTGTGCCCAACGTGGTGTTCTATGACCGCGCGCACGAACACGAGGGACGACACCTCGTGCGGTTCGCCTTTTGCAAGCGTGAAGAAGTCATCGATGAGGCGGTTGCCCGTTTGAAGCGAGCGGGTTCATGAGAATCGCCGCCGTTCAGCACGACATCGCGTGGTGCGATCGCGACGCCAACTTCGAGCGCCTGGCTTCACGTGTCGCCGAGGCCGCGGCGAACGGGGCCAATCTCGTGCTCTTCACCGAGACCTTCTCGACGGGCTTCGCGGTCGAGGACGATCGATTCGCCGAGCCGACCGATGGACCCTCGTCGCAATTCTTGCTGTCCATGGCGCGTCGACATTCCGTGATCATCGCCGGTACGTGCCCCGAGCGACCGCACGATTCGGGAACCGACGCTCGCCCGGCGAACACCTTCGTGGTGGCCGAGCCGTCGGGAACGGTTCATCGCTATCGCAAGATCCACCCGTTCACGTACGGCGGGGAGGACGCACATGTGCGTCCGGGGGACAGCCTGATCACGATCGATCTCGCCGGAGTTCGCACCAGTCTCTTCGTCTGTTACGACCTGAGATTCGCCGACGAGTTCTGGCAACTCGCACGTGACACCGATCTCTACCTCGTGCCGGCCAATTGGCCGGTCTCACGC
>JBJTIO010000148.1:0-8275 GCA_046095045.1 Actinomycetota bacterium | reverse complement strand
CTGTGACCTTCGGGTTATGAGCCCGACGAGCTACCTGGCTGCTCCACCCCGCGATGAAGAAGGACAATCTACGCGTCCGGCCCACCGTTCCCAACCGAGACCGCGAAGAACCCGATGGTCCTCACCAGCACCTCGGCCAATCGCTCCGATGCCAACGCCAGATTCTCGGCGAATTGCTCCGCGGTCGCGGTGTGATGATCGACAAGGTCGGTGATCGCCTTCACCGCGAACATCGGCACTCCCGCCAACTCCGCGACGTATGCGACCGCGGCCGCTTCCATCTCCTTCACGTCTCCGCCGTTCGCTGCGATCATCCGACGATCGTCGTCACTCTCATCGAGCGAATTGCTGGTGGTGACGACACCTCGCTTCAGACCGAGCGACTCCGCCAATCCGGTCGTGTCGGCCGACGGGTATCGCCCAACTCCGTAGGCGTCGAAGCCCGCAATGGCGATGCGCCGATCGTGATGCACGAACACGTCGCTGCTCACGTACACATCACCGATGCACGCGCCCTTCGCCTGCCAACCACCCGCGGTACCCGCTGAGATAACGAGCTCCGGAGCAAAACGCCGGATCACCTCCCACGTGGTCAGAGCCGCTGCTTCGGTTCCGATCGAATCGACACCATGTCGTGGATCGCGACCGTTCACGGCAATCACGACATCGCAGTCCCCAGCACGGGCCACGAAGACACGGACGGGTAACGGAGTTGCTCCCTCGACCTCCCGCGCCCCGATCGATTCGACGATCGGTCGCGCCTCGGCCTCCATCGCCATCACCACAGCCATGCACCGCACGCTCGGAGTGTAGAACTACGGTTGTTCACGTATGGGACTGTTCAAGCGCACGCCGAAGACTCCGCCGGTCGATCCGGCTGAGGTCGCCGAACTGCGTCGACAGATCGAGGAACTGCAACAACGCTTGCTTGCCATCGACACGACCGACACCGAGCACGATCGTCGACTCGCCGAGATCGACGGTCGCATCGTCAGTCTCGGCGCCCGCGTCACTCAGGTGGGCACCGAGGTCACCCATCAGCTCACCGAGTTGTCGAGCGACATCGACAAACTCGGAGAACGAACCGACGAGATCGCGAGCACCATCGGTGACCTGCCCGAGCAAGTCGAGGCCGTTCGCAGCGATCAGGCCCGACTCGCCAACGAACAAGCGCGTTATGAGATCCGCTTCAGCCAGGATCTGGCCGAGGTGGCCGACATCGCATTGAAGAAGCGCTGATCAGCCACCCAGGAGGGTGAGAGCCTGTTCGATCAGTTCCTGGGCCTCGCTCACCTTGTCCTGATACGCACCGAGATCGCCGTCGCGCAACGCCGCATCAGCTTCGTCGAAGAGCGCTTGAGCTTGCTCGAGCAACGTGGCCGGATCGGTGACCGATGTGTCGGGATCGGTGGTCCCGGGATCCGTGGTCGTGTCGGGGTAGGTCGTTCCGGGATCGGTCGTCTCTTCAGACGTGTCGAGGATCTCGCCCAAGTCGAGATCGGTGGTCGGGAACAGTCGATTCACCGCCTCGGTGAGGGTGTTGCCGATCACCGCCTCACCGTCGTGCCACGCCAACACTCGACGCACGAACACCTGCTTGCTTCCGGTGTCATCGGGGCGGACGTACAGCGGGCGCACCCACACCAGACCCTGTCCGACGGGCACCATCTGCAACTGACCGAAGATCACGCGCGAGCCACGTTGGTCGAGCTGGGTGATCACGGGTGAGATCTGCGGATTCGAATCGAGTTCAGCGGCAACGGTCGCCGGACCGGCCGGAAGCGTGCCGCTGTAGCGATACACCTTCAGTTGCCCGTACGTCGCCGGGTCGCTCGACACGACCATGATCGCGCGCAATTCCTTGCGGGTGTCGTCCGACGAGAACGGGACGAACGGACGCAACAACGAGAACGTTCCGGTTTCGGAATCGGAGTCGGGCGCGTGGAACAACGTGTAGTACGGCTCGAAACGAGCAACGTTCGCATCGGCCACGTCGCCCGTGTTGGCTTGAGCGGTTTCATCGACGACCGTTGTCGAGTCGCCGGTCGCGGACGAAAACTCTGGTTCGCGCGGAGCCGCTTGGGCCACACTCCACGCCGCATCGCGGTTGAAGAACTGGTCGACGTCAGTGAACTGGTACTTGCCATACAGGTTGGTCTGCACGCGGAACAGATCCTCGGGATAACGGAAGTGATCGCGCAATGCGTCCGGAATCTGATCGGCCGGCGAGAAAAGTCCCGGGAATGCGCTCGACCACGCCTGCACGATCGGGTCGGTCGGATCAGTGACGTACAACGTGATCGTCCCGTCATACGCGTCGACGACGGCTTTCACGCTGTTGCGCACGTAGTTGAACGAGTGATTGAGACCGGACGACGCACTGAGGTTGTCGGTGTTCGCCTGCTGGGCGTAGGGGTAACGCGAAGTCGTGGTGAACGCATCGATCACCCACACCATTCCCCCGTCCTTCAACACCGGGTACGGGTCGGCGTCGAGGTGCAGGAACGGCGCGATCTTGGCCACGCGGTCTCGCACGTCACGCACGTCGATCAATCGCGATTCGTCGGTGATCAGGCTCGAGCCAAGCAGGTTGAACTCACCAAGGGTCAAAGCGAAAGCAAGACGGCGCACGGTCGAGTTCAACTTCACTCCCGCCGAGCCCGAGTACGCCTCGGCCTCGGTGTCGGGACAGGCCTGCTCCACCTGCTTGGTGTTGACGATCGCATAGCCCGGCTGTTCGGTGCCTACGTACATCTGCGGACGCTCGGTCGGAATCTCCTCGTAGATCGGCCGACCATCGGAGGTCACCCGACTCGCACTCGCCGCAACCACACCACAACCGTGCGTATAGATCAAATGCTTCGACACCCAGGTCTTGTTCGGGATTCCGTCGGGATTCAATTCGCGAGCAGCCACCATCGTTTGCTGCAAGCGACCATCGATCTCATATCGATCGACGTCGAGATCGTTGATCGAATAGAACGCGAACTGACCTTGGTCCAGTGCGAAGCGATCCTTCATCTCGGTCACATCGAGCAGACGGGTATCGGAGAGCGACGCCGAATCGTTTTCGACATCGGACGCCTTCACCTCGCTGGCGGTGAGGTCGACGACTTGCACGTTGTCGATACCCATGGCGCGTTGCGTGGCTTGGATGTTTCGTGCGATGTATTCACGTTCGCGCGTGGTGACGTTCGGCTGCACCACGAAACGCTGGATGATCGCCGGATAGATCGCGGCCGCCACGACGGCGACGACGGCCCACAGAGCCATCGACAACAACGGCAACCGCCAGCCGCCCCAACGGATTCCGATCAGAAAGAGTGCCGCCACGAGAAGGCTGATCATGATCAGCAAATTCAGGGCCGGAAGTTGCGCCTTCACATCGGTGTAGGTCGCACCCTGCACCACACCTCGGGTCGACACGGTCAACTCGAAACGCTGCAACCAATAGTCGGCGGCCTTGATGATGGCGAGCAGGGAAAACAGGATGCTCAAATGCACGCGACCACCCTTGGTGATGCGCTGGCCGGGCATGTTCACTCGCACCGCACCATTCAGGAAGTGCATTGCGGCCGACATGAGGATCACCATCACGAGAGCGGCAAATGCCCAATCGACCACGAAGGTGAGGAACGGCAACCGAAACACGTAGAAGCCAACGTCGACTCCGAACTGTGGATCGCTCACTCCGAACGACTTCGAATGTCGGAACAGCAGCCAGTCCTGCCACTGCGCCATGGCCGGGAGTCCGATGATGAGACCAAGGATCACCGAGACGGCGATGCGCAACAATCGGGTTCGCTTGCCGATGAATGTGCGATAGCGCTCGACTACCTCGCGCTCGGGACCATCCGGGAGATCAGGCGGTGCGAGACGTTCGGCCAACGTGAGGCTGATGAACGCCACCGTGGCGAAGCCGATCGAGAAGACCGCTCCGAGGAAGATCTTCGACTTCAACACCGTCCAGAAGGTGTCTCCTCGGTTCACCGAGTCGAACCACAAAAGATCGACGTAGAAACCCGCCAACGTGCGCGCCGACAGCACCAGCAACACCAACACGGCGGCAACGATGAGGACGATCGTTCGGCCCTTCGAGAAGCGGAATGAACGAGTTGAACGGGGGCGACGTGGCCCCCGAGGCAGGTCAGAGGCGGGTCTCACGAGGCGAGATTAGTTCTGGTTCGTCACGAGCGCACAGCGGCAACCCGAATGCGCCGGTGCGTGAGTATGACCGGTGGGGAACGCGTCGCCCGCCTTCACCGCACCCGCCAACGAGTTGTCCTCGGCGTCGGAACACGCCGGTCCGTTGGGATCGACCATCCAGCACACCTTGGTACCGGGCGTCAGAGCGGCGAGGGCACCTCGACCGTAGGCCAGGTGCGCGATGTCGTCGACGTTGGCGTCGATGTGCTGACTCTTCCACTCGCGATACACGGCGCGCACGAGCGTCGCGAGTTCGGCGTTGTCACCTCCGGCTTGCGAAATGCACCGGCTCAGACGCTCACGCAACGGCGCGACGAGCGTCGCCACGATCTGCTCGTTGACCGCCGTCAACTGCTTGGCGATGTCCTTGGTCAATTCCTTGTCGGACGCGTCGCTCAACGAGCGTGCACCCGCGAGGGCGGCGCTCTTCACCGCGGCCTCCATCGCCGTCACGTATGTCGACGAGTGATCGGCCTTGGGTCCGACGATGGCATCGAGGGTCTTCACTTTCGTGCGACCCCGCAACGTGTCGAGCACTTCGTTCTGCTCGTCGGCCAACACTCGCTTCGCCTTACGACTGAGCGTCGAGATGATCGGGGCCAATGTTTCCGAGCGCGCGTCGAAGACGGTCGCAACCGGAGCGTCATCGGTCGACACGCAATCATCGACGACCGGTGCCTCGATCGGCTTCACGGGCGACGGACGTCCGGAAGGCTTCTCGTCGGCCGTCGCTTCGACCTTCTTCTCCGCCTTCTTCACGACCTTCGCTTCGGCTTTCTTGGCAACGGAGTCGGCGCCCGCGCGGCGCAACTTGGCGAAGATGTCGTCGACGGGCTTGTTCGTCACCGGCGCCGCTTCGAGCGGCGGATCGTTCTCGTCGTTGTCGAGATCGTCGTCCTCATCGCCGTCGAGGTCGGACACAGCGATGGTGCGAGCCTGCGGGAAGAGCGACACCACATTCGATGCGGTCGCACTGGATTCGGTCGCGGTGTGAGACACAACTTCGGGTTCTTCGACCGGTGCTTCGATGTCGATCGGTTCGGGATGATCGACGATGGTCGTCACCACGGGAACGTCGACAACCGGGTCGTCGTCCTGGTCGTAGGGAGCCGCCGCTGTTGAGGTCACCGATTCGGCGACCGCCAATTCGTCAGCCTGCACGATGATCGGCACCGGACCCGTGGTGTTGGCCAGGTTCACGAATTCGTTGGTCTCGTCGGACGACTCGTCGAGATCGCGCAGAACATCGTCGGTGGCGAGACGCGCCCGCTCGAACGCCTGAATCAGACGCTCACGACTGTGCATCAGGTCCTCGAGTTGCTCGCGAGCCAATTCACGACGGCGGGCCACGTCGGCCAGCACTCGCTCGCGGTAAGCGCGGGCTTCGTTCACCATGTCGCGACCCTGCTGCTTGGCCATCAGAATCTCCGACTCGGCATCGGACGAAGCGTCCTGCCGGCGGCGAGCAGCTTCGAGGTCGGCGTCCTCGCGGATTCGGGCGGCATCGTCGGTGGCCTCGCGAATCAGGCGGCTCGCGGTCTCGTCGGCGCGCACCTTGATCTTGGCCGCAGCCTCGCGAGCGGTCTGGACGATGCGCAGGGTCTCCTCACCGAGCATCTCGGCCACTGCGTCCTCGTCGAGTTCGATCGGGGTGACAGGGGCTCCATGCTGGGCATTTGCCAGTTCACGCTCGAGAAAGACCACTCGCTCCTGCAGGCGCGACAGTTCAGCCGACACCATACGAAGGAAGTCACGGACCTCGTTTTGGTCGAAGCCACGGCGGGCGGACGGGAACGTCGCGCCAGCAACGGCGGTCGGCGACGACGGGTCGGGACGAGAAAACGAGATAGCCATCGCAGGGATAGTACGAAAACCCTGCGAAAAATGGGTGGCAATCAGGGCTTTCGGTGTGCGGCGCCGATCACAGTCAGTGCCCGTGGGCTGGGGCGATGCGTGCCCGTCAGGCCGCGAGCAATGGTTGGGTGCCACCCCGTTCGACCAACGCCGCCACCGCCTCGTCGAGTGTTGCCACCGGCACGATCTCGAGGCTCGCACCGACCGCGGACCGAGCCGCGGCGATGTCAGCCTCTCCTTGGGCGACGGGAACCAGGAACACCCGCGCACCCGACCGCTTCACCGCGATCGATTTCTGAACGAGAGCGCCGATGGCGCCGACCGACCCGTCCTCGGCGATGGTGCCCGTGACCGCAACTCCACCCGGGGGTGTCAACTCCCCCGGCGTCAATTGATCGATGAGCGCCAGAGTGAACGACAGGCCCGCACTCGGACCTCCGATGCGATCGGTGTCGATCGTGACGTCGAAGGGCAACTCGACCGTGCGGGTGTCGCGAGCGGAGAAACCGACGATCGTGCGTTGCGGATCATCCGGACTCTGGATCAACTCGACCTCGACCGTGCGGATGGCACCATCGAGATCACGCACCACGAGCGTGGCGATGTCGCCGGGCGAAGCATCGGCGAGCGCCGTCGAAATCTTCGACACCACGTCGATCGTGACCGCACCCGCACCGAGATCGATCGATTCGATGACGTCGCCCACTTTCAAAACACGGCACGCTCGTTGCTCCGGCGAGTTGTCGTCGCACAACGTTGCATCGAATCCGGCTACCTGCGCGGGTCCTTCATCGAGTGTCGCATCGAGTCCGAGATACGCCGCCGCGACGTACGACGCGAGTTCCTTGGCCGTAGCCATCGCACCGAGTTGAATCTCGCGAGTCTGCGTGGACTCGCAATCACCGAAACGTTGTTCGCAGGTGAGCACGTTCACGTACGGATCGACCCAACCCATGAACGACTGCAACGCCGTCAGTTCGTTGCCGAGTGCGGTCACGAAGCGCACACCTTGCTCAGGCGGAAAGGATTCAATTCCCTCGACCGACAATCGTGGACTCACGAGAGCCGCCATCCCGGGGGCGGTTTCGTAGCGTTCGATCGGCCACACCGTGGCGACCAGAACCGAGATGGTCAGCACAAAGGCGAGGGTCATCGCCGGGATCGCCCACGCCAAGGTGCGGGTCGACGGATGCGGCATCGAATCGCCGACTACCGTTTCCTGTCGAGTGTCCATCTCCGAGATCTCCGTCCGCGCGGCCGTGGTGGCCGGCTTGGCCCTGCTGGCTCTCTTGCTCGTCGCGTGGCGAAAGCCTGCCAGACCGGGCACCTCGACACCACTCGGCTTCGACGAATCGGGCAGGTCAGAGGCCACTTCGGCCGAGAATTCACCGCCACTTCGAAAAAAGACTCTTGAAATCGCGGGGCTCGGTGCGATAGCAATCTTCGGGGGAATTGCCACGGCGATCGTCGTTTCGGTTGCCCTCGCTTGGATCGTCACCAATTTCTTGAATCGCTTGTGAATACGCCAGAGTCACCATTTCATGCCGAACTTCGTCGTCAGGTCGTGCTGGCCGGACACACGGGCGACATCGACATGGTTCTCAACGCCCTCGAGCACGAATTGCCGATGGTGCGCGATGTAGCGCTCGGCGCACTGTCGCGCATGGACAAACTCGAGATCGAAATCCTGCGTCGATTCCGCACCGACCCCGACGCTCGGGTGCGCAAACGAGTCGCCGAACTTGCGGCAACGTTTCCGGACTTCGACCTTCTACCTCTGCTGAACGACGACGACCCGATGGTCGCCGAGATGGCGGCGTGGTCGTGTGGCGAACACGAACTCAATTCCGATGACGTGATCGACAGGCTCATCACGATGGCGACGACGCATTGCGAACCACTTGTTCGCGAATCGGCTGTTGCTGCACTCGGTGCGATCGGTGACGAGCGAGGACTGAGGGCGATACTGTCGGCATGCGACGACAAGCCCGCCATTCGTCGACGCGCCATGTTGGCGCTCGCACCCTTCGACGGACCCGAAGTCGATGCCGCCCTGAAGAAGGGTCTCGACGATCGTTATTGGCAAGTGCGTCAGGCCGCCGAAGATCTACTCGGCTGACGACTCACACGCCTTCCAGAATCAGTAGCACGCCGAACACCACGAACAGCACGGAAGCGCCGATGCGAATCGTTCGTTCCGGAAGTCGTGCACCCA
>JBJTIO010000147.1:0-7923 GCA_046095045.1 Actinomycetota bacterium | reverse complement strand
TCAGTCGCCGCCGAGCCGTTGCTCTTTTGGCTCTCACGTCGATCCTTCTGATCACGCTCGATCGGCAGGACAACTCGTTCATCAGTGGAGCTCGCGACGTGTTCGGCTTCGTTTTTCACCCGGTCGAGGATGCGACACGCGTGATCACCCGACCGATCCAGAACGCATGGCGCGGTATGACCAACTACGACGAGTTGGAGGCCGAGAACGAGCGACTACAGGATCGACTCGATCAGCAGGAGGGCGCCTTCATCGCCGCTTTGGCCATCGTGCGAGACGCTCAGGAGTTGCTCGCACTGAACGGCATCGACAACTTGGTCGATGTCTCATCGGTGACCGCTCAGGTGATCGGTGCGTCGCCGTCGAACTACTCGCAGACGGTCGAGATCAACCAGGGTTCCGATCGGGGACTTCAGGTCGGAATGACCGTCGTGAACGCGGCCGGTTTGGTGGGCAAGATCACCCAGGTGTTCCCCAATCGCTCGGTCGTGATGTTGGCGAGCGATGTTCAATACGCGATTCCCGTGCAAGTGGTCAATCAACCAGAGGACGCGACCACAACGACCACCACGACCACACCGCCAACGACGACAACCACGGCGCCGACAACAACCACCACGGCACCGACGACGACCACCATTGCGGCATCGCCGGGTTCGGTCACGTCAGTCGCCGCGATGACCAGCACATCGGTGCCGTCGACCACCACCACGACGATCGACTTGTCGGGCGTCGACTTCGAGGCACTCGGGTCGACCACGGTCGCGGTCTCGACGATTGCTCCGGGTGCCACCACGCCGGCGCCGTCGACGACCATCGACATCAACGACTTGCCGACAGTGGAGACGGGCATCTTCCGTGGTCGTGGAAGTGACAAGGCTCCGGTCGTCGAGTTCATCGATCAGAACGCGCGATTCGGTGAGGTGCGCGTCGGCGCGCTGGTGATCACTTCGGGAGGCTCGAGCAGCCTCGCGCCGCGCGGCATCGTCGTTGGTCGCGTCATCAAGATCGTCGAGCGAACCGGAACGGCCGGGGCGGTGCTCGAGGTTCGACTCACCGCCCGCCTGTCGACGCTGAATTTCGTGCGCGTGTTGCTCTACCAGCCGGTGGTGTCGGGCCGATGATCGATCTCGTCAACCGCCCCGTCGTGCGATTGTTGATGGTGGGCTTGCCCGCCTTGGCCGTTCAGACCACTCTGTTGGCCGAACTCACACCGTTCGGGATCGTGATGCAGTTGATGTTGTGCATGTCGATCGGCGCGGGTGTGTCGGCCGGCCCCGAGGGTGGGGCATTGGCGGGGTTCGTGCTCGGTTTGATGTTCGATTTCGCACTCACCTCGCCGCTCGGATTGAGCGCTCTCGTCTACGGGTTGGCCGGGTACACGGCCGGGTTCGTCTTTTCGCAGTCGATCGCCAACCCGCGCTGGTTGAACGCGATCACATGCGCCGGACTCAGCGCGGTCGCGGTGTTCGTGCAACCCATCGTCGCCAATTGGATCGGGGTCGAGGGTTGGATCTCGTCGCGTCTCGTCAAGGTGATGGTCGTCGTGGGGGTCACCAACGGAATCGCGAGTTACCTGGTCGTACCCGTCATGCGCTGGTGCCTCGCGGTGCGTCGACTGCAACGCATGGCGCCGCCGGCCGAGGTTTACCTGTGACCGTGACGAACAAGCGGTCCGAGCGAATGTCAGGCTGTGGGTATGGCCTCTGAGCGTCGCTCCTCCCGACTCGCCGCATTGGGCGTCGCCGCATCGGTCATCTTCGTCGCGCTCGGCCTGCGCATGTGGTTCCTGCAAGTCGTCGATTCTGGCGCGCTCGAGCTGAAGGTGCAGTCGAACAAGACGAGAACGGTGAAGTTGCTGCCCGAGCGGGGACGCATCTTCGATCGTGAGGGCCGGATTCTCGCCGACAACGAACGCATCGTCACGGTCACAGTCGCGTGGGAAGCGATGAAGCACGACGATGAGCGAGCCGAACTGTTCTCGCGTCTTGCTCCGGTCGTCGACATGACCGTCGACGACATGGAGACTCGGTATGCGGGTCCCATCGGTTCGACGGGGGAGAGAACCGGATCCAAGTACAGCCCGTTGTTGCCGATGCCCTTGAAGGAAGGGGTCAGTGAGGACACGGTCGCCTATCTGCTCGAACGTTCCGAGGATTTTCCGGGGGTCGACGCGACGATTCAATGGAAGCGCGAGTATCCGTACGCACCCCTCGCGGCCCACGTCGTCGGTTATCTCGGGGCCATCACCAAGGGTGACGCGGCGCAATACAAGGATCTCGGCTATGACCTGAACGAGCGCGTCGGTCAGTTCGGCGTGGAGAAGATCTTCGAGCCCTATCTACGCGGAACTCCGGGTTACGTCCGCTACGAGGTCGACTCGCGTGGTGCCATTCTGCGCGTCATCGAACGAGTCGAACCCACCCCGGGCAACGACCTTCAATTGGCGATCGATCTCGACTATCAACAGTTCGCCGAGCAGGCTCTCGAAACTCAATTGCGCCTGAATCGATTCATCACGGCGTGTCAGGCCAAGGACGAGAAACGACAACCGGTGAAGCCCCAGTTCCCCGATTGTTCGAACTTGAAGGCTCCGGCGGGTTCGGTCGTCATGATGGATTATTCCAACGGAGAGGTGTTGGCCCTCGCGAGCTATCCGACCTTCGACAATCGGTGGTTCAATTCGGGCATCTCAGGCGACAAGTTCGCGCAGATCTTCCCGAACACCAAGGACCCTGACCAGTCGTTGCTCGTGAATCGCGCGATCTCGGGCCAGTACAACCTCGGGTCGAGTTTCAAACCCTTCGTCGCTTATGCGGCTCTCGCCACGGGTCAACTACCCGGCGGAGCGAGTTACCGGTACAACGATCAAGGTTCATACACCCTCGTGAGCATCGATCGTGAGACCTGCCAGGTGGTGAAGTGCATCTACCGAAACGCGTTGTGTGGTGGAGGTAACTACGCGTGCCGTTACGGCCCCGTGACCGTCGAGGATGCCCTCGCGGTGTCGACCGACACCTTCTTCTACAAGATCGGCGAGGAGATCTTCTCCGAACGTGGCGGACAACCGATTCTCCAAGAGGAAGTACGCAAATTCGGATTCGGTTCGAAAACGGGTATCGACCTTCCGTACGAATCCGCGGGTCGCGTCCCCGACAAGGAGAGCAAGCGCCAACTCGTCGAGGACGGAGTCCTCATGGAAGGCGAGAGCCCCAACTACCTCGTGGGAGACAACGTTCAGTTGTCGGTTGGTCAAGGGTTGCTCGCCGCATCGCCGCTTCAGGTAGCCCAGGCGTACGGAACGCTCGCCAATGGTGGCGACGTCAATCGTCCCCTGATCGCTCTCGCGCTTCTCACTCCGGGGACCCCCAACTCCGAGCAGGTCGGCGTCGCGGACCTCTCTCGGTCCGACGTCGTGCTCAACCTCGGTATGAAGAACACGATTCGCAGCCTCAACATTCCGCCGGATGTGCGTGATCCGATCGTCAACGGCCTGACGCGCGTGATCACCGGTCCGGGCGTCGACAACGGCTCGTATCACGCCACGACGGGTGAACGACTCTTCAGGAGTTATCCGTTCGACGAACTGCCCATCGCCGGAAAGACCGGCACGGCCCAAGGTGCCGCGAGCCTGCCGTGGAACGACTCGTCGGCCTTCGCCGCGTTCAGCCTCGACCTGACGCGCTCCATCGTGGTATCGGCATACCTGGAGAAAGCAGGCTACGGAGCCAAGGCCGCCGCACCCGTGGTGAAGTGCATGTTCATGGCATTCGACGGTGCGGCGTTGATGGATCCGGTCGTGCCTTCCAATCCGCTGAACACCGACTCTCTGGTCGCGGCTCCGGAACGCCGTTTGCCGAGCACCCGCTGTCTCGGTGGCGCAGCGTACGGGGGTCGTGACTGATGTCGTTGCCCATCGTGCGTCGTCGGCCCGACAGTGGTCTCGGCAACATCCGCTCGAGCCTCGGTTCACCTCAACGCAACATCGATTGGTCGTTGTTGACATCGGTGGTGATGTTGTCGGTCATCGGGGCGTTCTCCATCTACAGCGCGACCTTTTGGAAGGTCGACAGTGATCCCTATTGGTTCGCGACCCGGCAGGTGATCTTCCTCATCGTGGCGGCCGTCGTGCTCGCCGTGGTGATGTCGTTCGATTACACCATGTTGAACGATCGTGCGTATTTCCTCTACGGAATCTCTCTCATCGGGTTGGTGCTGGTGCTATCAGCCGGAGCGTTGCGCGGCGGGGCCCGACTGTCGTTCGACCTCGGCCCGATCGCATTCCAGCCCGCTGAATTCGCCAAACCCGCGGTGCTCGTCGCGTTGGCGGCTTATTACAGCGAGACGCGTGAATCGTCGATCAGTTACGGGCAGTTCATCAACGGGTTGGTGCTCGTCGGCGTGCCGGTGGCGCTCATCATCGTTCAGCCCGACCTCGGATCGGCGTTCGTGTTGATCGTTGGAGCGATCTGCGTGCTCGTGATGGCGGGTGCGAAATTGCGCTACTTGATTCTCATCTCGATGTTGACCATCGCCACCATCGCGGCGGCCATCGTCGCCGGCATCGTCGACCGCTATCAGTTGCGGCGTATCGAGGCCTTCATCAATCAGAACTCGAGTGAGGAGAGCCTGCAGGCCTACGTGTTCCAGGTGCGCTACGCCAAGCGTGCCGTGGCCACCGGTGGTTGGTTCGGCAAGGGCTACCTGCAGGGTCCGTTGACCAACGGCAAGTTCATTCCCGTCCAGCAGAGCGACTTCATCTTCTCCGCGGTGGCCGAGCAGTTCGGCATGGTGGGTGGCGGGCTCGTGATCGGACTCTTCGGGTTGATGCTGTTTCGCATCTGGCGGGTGGCGAACCTGGCTCGCGACGCCTTCGGCTCGTATCTGTGTGCCGGCATCTTCGGCATCGTGTTGTGGCACGTCTTCCAGAACATCGGGATGACCATGGGGATCATGCCCGTCACCGGAGTGCCGCTCCCCTTCGTCAGCTACGGCGGGTCGTCTCTCATCGCCTTCGCGATCATGATCGGCCTCGTCGAGAGCGTCCACATGCGCCGCCTCCGCTAGGGGTTTTCCACAGCCTCGGGTCCCCCTGGTCCCGGACCGCCGGTACACTTCGGGTGTCATGTCACCTGTCTGGTCGCGGATCGAACCGCTACTGGCGAGGGTGCGCAAACCAGCCCGCTACATCGGGTGCGAGGACGGGGCAGTGTCGCCCCAGCATGACCGGGCCAAAGTGGCCTGGTTGCTCGCCTACCCCGATGTGTACGAGGTCGGCTTGCCCAATCAGGGCTTGCAGATCCTGTACGAGATCCTGAATGAGCGCCCCGACGCCGTCGCCGAGCGCACGTACGCGCCTTGGGTCGACCTCGAGGCCCTCATGCGTGAACGGGACATCCCGTTGTTTTCGGTCGACACCCACCGGTCCGCCGACGAGTTCGACGTCTTGGCGTTCAACGTCTCGGCCGAACTCGTCTACACGAACGTGCTGAACATGATCGATCTGGCTGGGGTCCCGGTGCGCGCCGCCGATCGTCGACCCGAAGATCCCGTGGTGATCATCGGCGGTCACGCCGCGTTCAACCCCGAACCCATGGCCGACTTCATCGATTGCGCCGTGCTCGGCGAGGGCGAGGAAGTGATCGGTGAGATCACCGAGGTCGTTCGCGGCTGGAAGAACTCGGGTCGTACCGAGGGTTCGCGGCTTGGTGTGCTCCGCGAGTTGTCCCGCATTCCGGGTGTCTACGTGCCCTCGATGTACGACGTCACCTACGACGGCGAACGCATCGTCGCCATCACTCCTCGCTTCGCTGACGTGCCCGAAGTCGTCACCAAGCGGACGGTCTCCGATCTCGGAATGTGGCAATACCCGAAGCGTCCGCTCGCGCCGCTCACGGAGGTCGTTCACGACCGACTGGCCGTCGAAGTTTTCCGCGGTTGCACCCGGGGTTGTCGTTTCTGTCAGGCCGGCATGATCACGCGCCCGGTGCGCGAACGTCCGGCCGAACAGGTGCGCACCATGATCACCGACGGGTTGAAGCGCACCGGTTACAACGAGGTCAGTCTCACATCGTTGTCGACGGCCGACTTCAGCGGCATCGAATCGGTCGTGAAGTCGGTGGTTCCCGACCCGACGGCGTGCGGTGCGCCCACGGTGAGCCTCCCGTCGTTGCGCGTCGATGCATTCACGGTCGGTTTGGCGTCACAAGTTGCCAGTGGGCGACGCAGCGGACTCACGTTCGCTCCCGAAGCGGGCACGTGGCGACTGCGCACGGTGATCAACAAGCTGATCACCGAGGAGGATCTGTACGGCGCAGTCGAGTCGGCATTCTCGTCCGGCTGGTCGCGCATGAAGTTGTATTTCCTCACCGGTCTTCCGACCGAAACCGACATCGACACGACGGGCATCGTCGACCTCGCCGCCGGATGCGTGGCGATCGGTCGTCGACACACCAATCGAGCGAGTGTCACCGTGAGCGTGGGTGGCTTCGTTCCCAAGGCGCACACGCCGTTCCAGTGGTTCGGTCAGAATGGCGTGCCCGAGTTGCGACGCAAGATCGGCCTCGTCCGCGAGGCGGCGAGCAAGGCCAAAGGTGTTCACGTGAAATGGCACGACCCGGCCGCGACCCTGGCCGAAGGACTCGCCAGTCGCGGAGATCGGCGCATCGGCGCGGTGATCGAGCGCGTGTGGCGAAACGGCGGAACGTTCCAGGAATGGTCGGAGTTCTTCGATCTCGATCGGTGGCTCGACGCGCTCGCGGCCGAGGGATTGTCGGCCGATTGGTTCGTCACGCGTCATCGCGACGAGAACGAGGTGCTCCCGTGGCACCACCTTTCGGCCGGCTTGCATCGCGACTTCCTCTGGCAGGACTGGCGCTCGGCCCTGGCCGAACACGGTCTGGAGGATTGTCGTTGGACCCCGTGTTACGACTGCGGTGTCTGCACCGGCGATGGCCTCGAACACGTCGTGGCCTCGACCGTGCCGCCAGCCGGGGGCAGCCAGGGGACCGGTCAGGATCTGAGCCGAGGTGGAATCGTGCCCGTCACGCTGCGAACCTCTCCCGTGGTGGTCTCATGAGAGCGCGCATCAGTTACTCCAAGATCGGCAAGATCCGTTTCACCGGACATCGCGACATCGCGCGAATTTGGGAACGCACATTGCGCAAGGCCGAGGTGCCCGTCGCGATCTCGACGGGCTTCACTCCGCGCGCTCGCATTGCATTCGGACTGGCGTTACCCACCGGTGCCGAGTCGGTGGGGGAGTTGCTCGACGTCACATTCGACGAAACGGCACCGATCACCGCGTCCGACCTACCGGGTCTCGCCGAGCGCATCGATCGCTGCCTGCCCGTCGGCATGGCGGTGACCGGAATTCGCGAGTGCGTCGCCGGTGAAACCTCGTTGCTGGAAGATGTCGTCGCCACGACGTGGGCGATGGTCGTCGACGCCCCCGACGTCGATGGGGCGATGGCGAGAATTCGAGAAGCGAGCGAGTTGTGGCTCGATCGCGAACGCAAAGGGGAGATGCGTCGTGACGACGTTCGCCCCGGAATTCTGGGGTTGGGCCCCGTGCGAGAGCACCACGTCCTGCCTCCTGACTGGCCCGGCGAGTCCCGCGGATCCTTGATCGAAGCGGTGCTCACCACGGCTGGTCGTGGTATTCGACCGACCGAGTTGGTCGAACTACTCGTGCCCGGGTGCGAACCATGGAATCACCTCACCCGGGTGCTTCGTGTCAATCAATTGATCGAGCGGAACGGAGAGCTCTGCGATGTGCTCGACCTCCGCCCTGCGCAGCCTCAGGTGTGCGCATGAGAAAGGAAACCCTCCATGTCCAACCCCGAAACCCCCGAGGCTCACGAGCCCACGAACCCGCCGTCGAGCGAAGCCGGCAACGATGCCGTCGGCGAAGCGGGCGAATCC
>JBJTIO010000146.1:0-2507 GCA_046095045.1 Actinomycetota bacterium | reverse complement strand
TGTATCGACAGTCGTCGCTCGCGAGAAACGACACAACGGGGGCCACGTCGAGGTAGGGGTCGCCGATGCGCCCCATGGGGTTCGCCGCAGCAGCCGCCGCGATCAACTCGGGATGTGCTCCCATCACCCGATGGAAGGCGGCACTCTTGGCGGCCGGACACACCGCGTTCACCACGACGCCCGTCGGCGCCCATTCGCGGGCCGCGGTACGAGTGAGAGTCCGCAACGATTCCTTGGCGACGTTGTATTCGAGGGTCCCCATGTGGGCGTTCACTCCGTTGAGGGAACACATGTTGATCACGCGCCCCCAACCATTCGCTTTCATGCGAGGAAAGCATTCGCGCATGGCCCAGAACGCCGCGAAGAAACCCATGTCGAGTCCGTGTCGCAGGACGTCGTTCGACTTCTTCTCGACCCGACCCATCATCCCGCCGCCCCAGGCGTTGTTCACCAGCACGTCGATGGGCCCGAGTCGTTCGGTGGTTGTCGCGATCACGCCGACGATCTCGGATTCTTTCGTCACGTCGGCGCGCACGAACGCGGCGTTGTCGGCGTAAGGAGCGATCGACGCGGAGCCTCGTTCCTCGTCGATGTCGACGACCATGACCCGAAGTCCGTCCTCGACGAGGCGACGAACGATGCCGGCTCCGATCCCGTCGGCTCCACCGGTGACGAGAGCGACGCGAGCTCGGTCCGACATCGACTCAGGCGCCGAGAAGTCGTTCGATGGTCGCGATGAGGTTCGGATCGTCGGGCGCGACCATGGGGCTGAAGCGCTCCACCGTCGCGCCGCCGTGACCGATCACGAACTTCTCGAAGTTCCAGCGGATGTCACCACTGGTTCCCTCGGCGTCGGCGACCTCGGTGAGGGACGCATAGATCGGATGACGACCGGCGCCGTTGACCTCGATCTTCTCGGTCATCGGGAAAGTCACGCCGTAATTGGTCGAACAGAACGTGGCGATCTCATCGGGGGAGCCGGGCTCTTGTCCGCCGAACTGATTGCACGGAACACCAACGACCGAGAGCCCGCGCGCGGCGTAGGTCTCGTGCAGTTTCTCGAGACCGGTGTACTGAGGGGTGAGGCCGCATTTGCTGGCAACGTTCACGACCAGAAGAACCTTGGCACCGACCGCCCCGAGGCTGGACGGTGCACCGGACAGGGTGCTGATGGGAAGTTCGAGAATGCTCATGCCCAAGCGTGGCACATCGCAGGGGTCGTCCCGAACACGAGTCGTGGTCGGGGAGGGGAGATTTGAACTCCCGACCGCCTGCACCCAAAGCAGGAACGCTACCACTGCGCCACTCCCCGGTCGCTCGAGAGCCTAGCGAGAGGAGTTCGGCTTCGCCGATCGACATCCGATTCGCGACGCGACCTCCAGCGTACGATTTGGCATCGTCACCGAATCGAATTCCTCCACGACATCCGATGTCCCGGCCTCGGTGAGTCGGACCTTCGTGTGGTTCGTCATCGCGATGGTCGCGGGGGCGACGGTTCACTTCTCCTTCGACGTTCGTGCGGCGGTCGTGGTGATCGTCGTTGCTCGAGTCGTGGAGGGTCGGGCTCGAGGATTCGCGGCCCTACTCGGTGGCGTGGTGAGCACGATCGTGGTTGCCACGGCGGATGACACTTTCGCGCTCGCTCTCGTGGCCGCCGGAAGTTTGGTGGTGGCGAGCGTGGCCATCGCACATCTCGTCGAATGGGTCGAGGATCGATCTCCCCGTCGACCACTGATTCGTTTTGCCGTGCACGCCGCCGTGCTCGGAGCGATCTCGTTGGTGATCGGTTGGATCGAAGCCCGAGTGGTCGGCGCGGTGACCAACGATGGAATATCGCATGGTTGGGATCGAGTGGCGGCTCTGGCCGTGGCGGCGTCCGTGTCCCTCGGTGCGGTCATGTTCGCGCGGCGCCGATGGAGAATCGGGTCCCTGGCCGTCGACGAGTTGATGGCGCCGGTCGCCGCGCTCGCGGTGGTGGTCCTCGCCATGCAGATCACCGGGCAGGTGTGGCGCAAGTCCGATCGGAACAATCTCCACGACGCCGCCACGTCGATCGCATCGCGGCTCGTCGAGGTCGCGAGCGACAGCGTGAACCGACTCGACGCGCGCCTCGACGCATCGGAGGTCGACGTGTCCGACGTGCCCTCGGTCGTCTCGGTGGCGAAGTTGAGTGACGATTCGTCATCGATCTCTGGCGCCGAGGTGATCGTTGGTTCGAGTGCTCTCGTTCGGGCCCTCGAAGACATCGATCTCGGCACGGACCCCGGCCTCGTCGCTGGGGCGCGCGCCGTGATCGACGGACGAGATCACCTCGTTTTCGTTCTCGAGGCCGCATCGGGCGATCGCTATGTAGCGGTTCTCTCCGTGGACGGACTGCTCGAAGCGGCTCGCTCGGAACTCGCGGGCCTCTTCCGGGACGTCGAATTCGGCGTCGAACTCGGCGATGCGACGGCGGCGTCCGACACGGAGTCATCAACGCGGGGCGCGGCGGTGGCCGTGATCGATGG
>JBJTIO010000145.1:0-2740 GCA_046095045.1 Actinomycetota bacterium | reverse complement strand
CAGATCAGGTGCGGATCGGGCAGATACAGCACGCCGTCACCCGCGCGCTGGCGCAAGGCGCGTGAGAGCGATCTGGGACGTGAGACGACTCGCACCGAGCAGCCGAGGTCGCTGAACATGTCGTAGACCTCCACGAAACGGCGATCGCCGCTACCGATCACGACCTCGGAGTACCGATGACGGGATGCTTCCTCGACCGCCACCTCGATCAGGGCCAGATCGGCCCCGTCGGGTCCAGGGCGGCGCACGATGCGCGCGGGTTGCCAGGCGTACTGCACGGCGAAGGCGTGCTTGCCGTTGCACCCAGTGCCGACGACCACATGATCACCGGGTCGATATCGGGCCACGGAGCAGTAGTTGCGGAAACACCCTCCGATCACCGTGGGGTCGGTGACCCGAGGGTCGCCGATGAGGTTGTCGGCATCGAGCAGGTGGAGTTGGCGGCGGGGGATTCGAAGTGTGGTTGTCATACTCAGAGAAACGCAAGTTCGGGCACGATGTGTGCGCCCAGAAAAGTGTCTCTGAGCAGGGATGACGCACAAAACTTGGCGGCGTAAGCGTTCTGTCTCCCATGAGCATCACTGTTTTCTACTCGTCCGCATTTTCCATCGACCAAGGCTTCGCCACCGTCGGCAAATCGGCCTGGTTGGCCCAGAGCCTCGCGGAACATCCGATCGTCGGGGTCGAACTACGTGTTCCCGAACCGATCGACCTCGAGTTGCTCGGTCGGGTGCACTGCGGCGACTACATCGATGACGTTCTCGCGGGACGGAGAGGGCAGTTCACCGAACACGGTTCGGCGTTCGTCGCCTCGGTCCTGGCCAGCACCGCCGGAGTCGTACGCGCCGTCGAGACTGCAATCGAGACGGGTGGATGCGCCGGATCGTTGTCGAGCGGTCTGCATCATGCCCGCTACGACAGTGACTCCGGGTACTGCACGTTCAATGGTCTGGTGGTGGCGGCGGTGCGCGCGTTCGAACTCGGTGTCGTGAAGGTGTTGATTCTCGACTTCGACGCGCACTGCGGTGGAGGCACGGCGAGTTTGATCGAGCGACTGCGGGAGCAGGGCATCGATGGCATCCAGCAGGTCGATGTGTCGGTCTCGGCGTTCGACAACTTTCCGAATCGTCCGTGGGCGACGTGCGATGTCGTGTTGGGTGAGGATTATCTCGGGGCGATCAACCGCGCGTTGACGTCGATCGACGTCGATGCAGTCGACCTCGTGATCTACAACGCAGGCATGGATCCGCACGAGAACGCCGGTGGAGCGCACGGTATCGATGACAACGTCATTCGACACCGCGAGGCGAGCGTCTTCGAGTGGGCGCGAGCGAATGAACTACCGATCGCGTGGGTGTTGGCCGGCGGCTATCCGTCGCACGACTTCACGGTGCGCGACGTGGCGGACCTTCATCGCATCACGGTGGACGAAGCGGCCCGCGCGTTCGCGGTCAGCCGAAGTCGATGATCACCGCGGCGTCGGCGACCGACTGACGTCGTACACGCGAGGTGATCGCACTCGACCATGTGAGAAGTCGGAACTGGATCGCGTACTTCTTGCGCATCGCCGCATTCACCGGCTCGCAGTCGTCTCCCGTCACGACGCGAGCGGTCGCTTCAATGACGGGTGTTCCGGGCTTCGTCCGTCCCTTGAAGTCGCAGACCTGCAACGTGACACGGGGATTGTTGCGCAGACGCTTCACCTTGGCGGAATCACCGCCGGTCGTGAAGCAGGCCGAGTTGGCTGACAACGGAGCGATCCACACTGCGGTTCCCACGCCGGTGCCGTCGCGCTTGAAAGATGTGAACAGGACGTAGCGCTCGTTGGCGATTGAGGTCACGATCGAAATCTAGTGCGTCAGTGGTTCAGCGGTCGTCGCGGTAACGGCGAATGTTCGCCTTCTTGCCCCGAATCGATGCGTGCTTCATCGAACGCAGAACGTTCTCGACCTCGTCACTCGGTACTTCGACGATCGAGAACTGATCACCAACTTTGATGTCGCCGATGTCGCGGCCAGAGATGCCACTCTCGTTGGCGATGGCGCCGACTAGATCCTGCGGACGGATGCCGGCTTTGCGTCCGAGCCCGACGTAGAGCTTGCCCATGGCCGGACCGCGGCCACGACCGCCACGCTCGAAACGACCTCCGCGATCGAAACGACCGTCACGTCGATCGTCACGATGAGGGCGATCTCGTCGATCGTCGTGCCGATCGCGACGAGGCTCGCGCGGTTGCGAGAGATCGGGGATCTCGACCTCGTCCATCGTCGACTGTTCGGCGTTGTGCGCCAACTTGATGGCCGCCAGAGCGATGCGTTCGATCGGGAAGTCCTCGACCAACTCTGACAACACCGAAGCGAAGTGATCGAGCCCCTCGGTGGCCAGCGCTTCGCGCAACGTTTCGGTCGTGAGCTCCATTTGCCGCGCGCGCAAGGCGTCGACCGAGGGAACCTTGTCGAACGAGATCTTCTGCTTCGTTAGGCGTTCGATGTTCTGCAGCTGTCGTTGTTCGCGCGGCTCGGCCAGGGTGATGGCCACACCGGCACGACCGGCGCGCCCAACGCGTCCGATGCGGTGAACGTACGACTCGGGGGCCGACGGCACGTCGTAGTTGACGACGTGCGTGAGGTGATCGATGTCGAGGCCACGGGCGGCGACGTCGGTCGCGATCAACAAGTCGGCGGTGCCCGCGCGCACGCGCCCCATCACGCGGTCGCGCTGTTCCTGGTCCATGCCACCG
>JBJTIO010000144.1:0-15954 GCA_046095045.1 Actinomycetota bacterium | reverse complement strand
TACGAGCAGCGCCAAGCGATCGATCACGGCTTCGCGCTCTGGAAGATCTACTTCAACGTCGACAACTGCCAGGAGATCTACGACCGATGCATCGCGGCGGGTGCCGTGTCGCAGATGGTGCCGACGAAACTCGATCGCTGGCCGGTGACCGTGGCGTTCGTGATCGACCCCGACGGCTACGTAGTCGAATTGGTCGAAACCCACGTCGACAACCGCACCGGCGCCGTCTGACCGCTCCGGGGACGGGCCCTGGTCGTGTCACACCCCTGTGGTCCGATGCACTCATGCTCGTCGCCGTTCGATGTTATGTGTGTTCGCGAATCTTCCGTTACGAGGGGTCGCGACGTTGTCCAGAATGCACCGCGCTCGACCGCGTACCCGACACCGTCATGCCGTCGGCGGCCGTCGACTACGTGGGTGATGTTCGCAGTCTCGTCGGGGCGCTCAAGTTCGGTCGTCGACGTCGCGTGGCACGGGCGCTCGCCGCTCGACTGGCCGACGACATTCGATCCGACGCATCCGCACCGCACTTCGACGTGGTCACCTGGGCACCCACCTCGTCGCGCCGTCAAGGTGCACGGGGTTTCGATCAAAGCGAGTTGCTCGCCCGCATGGTCGCTCGCCGTCTCGGCCTTCCCTGTCGACATCTCCTCGAACGATCGCGGGGCGCCGCTCAGACCGGACGCTCGCGCGACGATCGCTTGTCCGGTCCGGTGTTCCGTGCGCGGCCGCTGCGGCGCGATCTGCACGTTTTGGTGATCGATGACGTGATTACCACCGGGGCCACGTTGCGCGCCGCCGCGCACGCTCTTCGATTGGCGGGTGCTCAGGAAGTGTCGGCACGCGCCGTCGCGGCTACTCCCAGTCGTTGAGACGCGCCAGCCGACGCACGGTGGTGACGGCCTCGCTCGGATCCTCGAGAACCAGCACGCCGTGCAGTCCCACGGCGCGCGCGGCGTCCACATTGCTCGCGGCATCGTCGAGAAACGCGGTGCGTTCGGCAGTCGCACCGAGGCGATCGAGCGCCAGTCGATAGATCGCCGGGTTCGGTTTGCGCATGCCGACCTCGTGGCTGTCGACGACGTCGTCGAAAATGGTCGCGAAATCGAGCATCGGCCACCATCGCTCACGCAACTCACGAACGTTGTTGGTGAGCACACCGAGACGCAAACCGGCCCCTCGCAGCTCGTGAACGAGATCGATCACCGGTTGATTCGGGATGAAGTCGAAAGGAATCATGCGACCGGGTTCGGTCGGCGGCGTGGCGACGGGTGTGAGACCGGCTTCGAGCACCAAGGGGGCGAGGGCTGACCGATACTCGACCATCGAGATCTCTCCGCGCTCGAGACGATGCCATGGGTGATTGGTGTCCTGCCCGTATTCACCCATCATCACCCGCATCACCACGTCGACCGGATCGTCGGGGAATCGTTTGGCCACATCGGAGGGGCGGCCGTTGCTCGCCAACACCCCACCGAAGTCGAAGATCACCGCATCGATCTGCCGCGATGTCGACGAACTCGTGTTGTCGGTGCGATTCACCCTCTGAGTCTGCTGTGAACGGGGCTTTCGCGCCAACCGAGGCGACCCCGAGCCTCGACGAACCGGACGGTAGGCTCGTCATCTGCATGGGAGTTCTCGATCGAATCCTGCGAGCCGGTGAAGGCAAGAAGCTCAAGGCCCTCGAGGGTCTGGTTCCCGACATCAACGCCGAGGAAGCCGCCCTCGTCGGGTTGACCGACGACGCGCTTCGGGGCAAGACCGCCGAGTTCCGCCAGCGCATCGAACGGGGCGAGTCGCTCGACGACCTGCTGATCGAGTCGTTCGCCGTGGTGCGCGAGGCCGCCCGCCGCGTGATCGGACAACGGCACTACGACGTGCAGTTGATGGGTGGCGCCGCGCTGCACTTCGGCTGGGTCGCCGAAATGAAGACCGGTGAAGGAAAGACCCTCGTGTCGACGCTGCCCGCCTATCTGAACGGGCTCTCGGGCAAGGGCGTTCACCTGATCACCGTGAACGATTACCTCGCACGACGTGACTCCGAATGGATGGGTCGCGTGCACCGCTGGATGGGGCTCGACGTGGGCCTCGTGATTCCCGGTTACCGCGAACGCCCCGAGCAGAAGCGTCTCGACTACGCCGCCGACATCACATACGGCACCAACAACGAGTTCGGGTTCGATTATCTGCGCGACAACATGGCCCCGACCAAGGCGAACAAGGTGCAACGCGGACACAACTTCGCGATCGTCGACGAGGTCGACTCGATTCTCATCGACGAGGCCCGCACCCCGCTCATCATCTCGGGTCGCGTGGCCGATGCCACCAGTCTCTATTACCGGTTCGCCAGCATCGTGCGCGCTCTGAAGCGCGACGTCGACTACGAGGTCGAAGAGGACAAGCGCATCGTGATGCCCACCGAGCAGGGCATCGAGCGCGTCGAGCAAGAACTCGGCATCGAAAACCTCTACGACGAGGTGCAGCGCAACCTGGTGCATCAGCTGCAAGTCGCGTTGAAGGCCAAGGAGCTCTACCGACGCGACAAGGACTACATCGTGCAGGGCGGCGAGGTGAAGATCGTCGACGAATTCACCGGACGCATCCTCGAAGGTCGTCGCTGGAGCGAGGGCATCCACCAGGCCGTCGAAGCCAAGGAAGGGGTGAAGATCAAGGAGGAGAACCAGACCCTCGCGACGATCACCCTGCAGAACTACTTCCGCATGTACGACAAGCTGGCCGGAATGACCGGCACCGCCCAAACCGAGGCGGCCGAGTTGATGAACACCTACGGCCTGCAGGTGGTTCCCGTTCCGACCAATCGTCCCGTCGCCCGACTTGACGAGGCCGATCTCATCTTCAAGAGCGAGAACGCCAAGTTCAACGCCGTGGTCGATGACATCGTCGAGCGCAATGAGAAGGGTCAACCCGTGCTCGTCGGCACCGTGAGCGTCGAGAAGAGCGAACACCTCTCGCGCCTGCTCGCCAAGCGGGGCATCAAGCACGAGGTTCTGAACGCCAAGCAACACACGCGCGAGGCCGAGATCGTCACCCAGGCGGGCCGCCTCGGTTCGGTCACCGTGGCTACCAACATGGCCGGTCGTGGTGTCGACATTCTGTTGGGCGGCAATCCAGAAGGTTTGGCTCGTCGTGCGGTGCTCGCCGAGGGCTTCGATCCCGACACGTTGATCGACGAGTTCGCGCTGCCGGTGCCGCTCGATCAGATGCCCGACGAGTACCGCGAAAATCGCCTCAAGGCGCAGGCTCGCTATGCGACCTTGCTCGAGGAGATCACGGCCGAATGTCGCGCCGAGGGCGAGAAGGTGCGTGCGGTCGGCGGATTGCACGTGATCGGATCGGAGCGTCACGAGAGCCGCCGCATCGACAATCAGTTGCGCGGTCGCGCCGGTCGTCAGGGCGACCCCGGTTCGAGCCGCTTCTTCCTGAGCCTCGACGACGAATTGATGCGACTCTTCGCCACTGGGGCGCTGAGTTGGGTGATGGGTCGCGCGCTCCCCGAGGACGAAGCCATCGAACACAAGATGGTCACGAAGGCGATCGAACGCGCCCAGAGCACGGTCGAGCAACGCAACGGCGAGATCCGTAAGAACGTTCTCAAGTACGACGAGGTGATGAACGAGCAGCGCAAGGTGATCTACCAGCGCCGCGATCAGATCCTCGACGGTGTCGATCTGAAGTCGGCGGCCATGGAGTACCTCGCCGAAGCGGTCGACTCGCTCATCGAGACGCATTGCGTGAGCGAAGCCGACGACGAGTGGGATCTCGAGGGTCTGGCCAAGGAACTGAAGACCTACTGGCCGACCTCGCTCGATGCCGACTCGTTGGGGCGCTCGCGTTCGACCGATGCCATGTACGACCTCGTGATGGTCGATGCGTCCTCGCACTACGAGCGGCGCGAGGCCGAGCTCGGCGAGAAAGTGATGCGCGACGTCGAACGTCAGGTGATGCTCCGCATCATCGATCAGCGTTGGCGCGAACACCTCGAGGAGATGGACTACTTGCAGGAGGGCATCAACCTGCGCGCCATGGGTCAAAAGGATCCGCTGAGCGAGTGGCAGCGCGAGGGCTACGAGATGTTCGGCGCAATGATGAAGGGCATCGCCCAGGATTTCGTGCGCTACGTGATGCACGTGCAGGTGGTTCGCAACGACGAAACCGCACCCGCGGTGCAGAACGTCACGCAGTCGAAGTCCGAGGCGCCGTCGGCGTCGTCGGGCATGCCGAGCGCGACCCCGCCGCCGTCCGCGCCCACCAAGCAGACTCCGGTCGTCAACGACGCGTGGTCGAAGACGCCGCGCAATGCCCCCTGTCCGTGCGGGTCGGGCAAGAAGTTCAAGATGTGCCACGGCGCGAATTGAGGCGCCATGCGTGATTTCACCGACGATCTGAGGGAGATTTCTCGTCGCCTCGACGAGGCTCATGGCTATCTGAAGATCGACACGCAACGCGAACGATTCCGCGAACTCGAGGTCGAGGTGTCGCGCCCCGACCTATGGGACGACCAAGAGGTCGCCAAGCGTCTGAACGCCGAGTACGCGAACGTGAAAGGCGACCTCGACCAGTACGACGCGCTCTCGCGCGAACTCGAGGACGTGCAGGTGCTGCACGAACTCGCGCGCGAGGTCGACGATGCGTCACAAGAGCCCGACATCGAATCGGGCATTACCCGTATCGCCGACACACTGAGCGTGCTCGAAATGCGCAGTCTCTTCATCGGCGAACATGACGAGGCCGACTGCATCGTGCAGATCAACGCCAAAGACGGTGGCGTCGACGCTCAGGACTGGAGCGAGATCCTCCTGCGCATGTATCAGCGTTGGGCCGAACGACGGGGTTTCGCCTTCGAGGTCGACGACATGTCGCCGGGGACCGAAGCCGGCATCTTGTCGGCCGAATTCACGCTGAAGGGTCGGTACGCCTACGGGCTCATGACGTCCGAACGCGGAACGCATCGCCTCGTGCGCATCAGCCCGTTCGACAATCAGGGTCGTCGCCAGACGAGTTTCGCCGCGGTGCAGGTGTGGCCCGTGATGGACGATCCGAACGTCGAGATCAACGAGACCGACGTGCGCATGGAAGTGTTTCGCGCGTCCGGTGCCGGCGGTCAGCACGTGAACAAAACGTCGTCGGCGGTTCGATTGATTCACGAACCGACCGGACTCGTCGCGTCATCACAGGAAGAACGCAGTCAATTGCAGAACCGCGAGAAGGCGATGAATCGTCTGAAGGCGATGGTGGCCGCGCGCATCGAGGAAGAGCACCAAGCCGAACTCGATCGCATCGCCGGCAAGCAAGCACAAGTCGGCTGGGGGAGTCAGATCCGCAGCTACGTGTTGCAGCCGTATCAAATGGTGAAAGACCTGCGCACGAACGTCGAATCGAGCGGTGTCGAAGCGGTGCTCGACGGAAATCTCGACGAGTTCATGGAGGGTTACCTGCGTTGGCGTCGTTCGGGTGACGAATCCTGAGCGAAAGCCACTGGTAACCTCGGGTATCCGATCGTTCGCCGTTGTGCGAACCCCTGATCGTCGAGGAGAAGCATGATCCGTCTCGAGAACGTGACGAAGACCTACAGCACCGAGGTGACTGCTCTTCGTGACGCATCGTTCGAGATCGCCAAGGGTGAGTTCGTCTTCCTGGTGGGCCCTTCCGGATCTGGCAAGTCGACCTTGTTGCGTTTGATGAACCGACAGGAACAACCCGAGCGCGGTGAGGTATGGGTGGCGGGCAAGGACATCAACGCCATGCCCGACTCCAAGGTGCCGTTCCTGCGTCGCAACATCGGCAACATCTTCCAGGACTACAAGTTGCTGCTCAACAAGACCGTCTTCGAGAACGTGGCGTTCGCCCTCGAAGTGATCGGTCGACCCAAGCACGTGATCAGTCAGCAGGTGCCCGCCGTGCTCGACCTCGTCGGATTGGCGGACAAAGGGGATCGCTTCCCGCACCAGCTCTCGGGTGGTGAGCAACAGCGCGTGTCGATCGCCCGAGCCTTCGTCAATCGCCCGCTGATTCTCCTCGCCGACGAACCCACCGGAAACCTCGACCCCGCCACGGGCGAGGGCATCATGCGCCTTCTCGATCGCATCAACGGCACCGGCACGACCGTCGTCATGGCCACGCACGACCAACGCATCGTGAACCAGATGCGCAAGCGCGTGGTGCAGCTCGATCGTGGCGTTATCGTACGCGACCAGGAGCGAGGGGTGTACGACTGATGTTGGCCCGAATCAGTTACGCCTTCCGCGAGACGTGGGCGAGTTTCAAACGCAACGTCACGCTCACCGCCGCGGCCGTGATCACGTCGGCCGTGTCGTTGCTGTTGGTCGGATCGACTTTCCTCATCCAACGTGCCTTCGACAATCTGCTCACTCGCTGGAAGGGCGACGTCGAGTTGATTGTGTACGTGCGTTCCGACGCGTCGCCCGAACAGATCGCGTTCATCCAAGAGGCGATCGAATCGCAGCCCACGATCATAGATGTATCGAAATTGCGCTACCTGGATCAGGCCGAGAGTTACGCCGAGGCTCAGAAACTCTTCGCGGGCGATCCGGGAACTTTGCGTTTGCTCACTCCCGAGAACATTCCCTCGCAGTTCAAGGTGGTGCCCATCACCGACGACTCGAATCTCATTCGTGAACTCGGCGAGTCGTTCCGAGGGATCGAAGGGGTGCGCGAGGTCGCCTACGCCCAGGACGTCTTCGACGTGGTGTCGCGGGTGTCGCAATTCATTCGGGTGGCGACGACGGTGATGTCGATCGTGCTGTTGATCGTCGCGATCGGTCTCATCTGGAACACCATCCGCACCGCCATGTTCGCCCGTCGGCGCGAGATCGAGGTGATGAAGCTGGTGGGTGCCACCAACTGGTTCATCCGCATCCCGTTCATGCTCGAGGGTTTGTTGCAGGGCCTCATTGGCGGCGTGCTCAGTTGCGCTGGATTGTGGGGTCTCAACACCGCATGGTCGAACGCCGTCGCCGATTTCAACGACACCGAACTGGCGGCCCTCGTGGTGTCCGACGGCTACGTGCGTTGGGTGATGATCATGTTGCTCGTCATCGGTGCTGCGGCCGGTGCGATCGGTTCGGGCATAGCAGCGTCGCGCTTCCTCGACGTCTGACCCCCGACCACTACTGTCTCGGCATGGACTTCACCGAGATCTCGTACGACGTGGCCGATCGCGTGGCCACCATCACCTTGAACCGTCCCGACAAGTTGAACGCCTTCACCAATCGGATGCTGAAGGAGATCATCGGGGCGCTCGACCTGGCTGACGCCGACGACACGGTGCGTGCGGTGATCTTCACCGGTGCTGGCAAGGCGTATTGCGCCGGTGCCGATTTGTCCGGGGGTGGTGACACGTTCGCCAAGGGCGGAAGCGACGTGGCGGCGCGCACCGGAGTCGTGCGCGACGGCGGAGGACTGGTCGCGCTCCGTATCTTCGAGAGCATGAAGCCGGTGATCGGAGCGATCAACGGTGCCGCGGTCGGCGTCGGTGTGACGATGACCCTGCCGATGGACATTCGCCTCGCTTCGGAGTCGGCCAAGTTCGGTTTCGTGTTCGCCAAACGAGGCATCGTGCCCGAGGCCGCCAGCAGCTGGTTCCTGCCCCGACTCGTCGGCATCTCCCAGGCCGCCGAGTGGTGTTACACCGGCCGCATGATCACGGCGTCCGAGGCCAAGGAGGCACGGCTGGTGCGCAGCGTGCACGCACCCGACGAATTGCTGCCCGCCGCTCGGGCGATCGCCACCGAGATCGCCGACAACACCGCACCGGTGTCGGTCGCCTTGTCGCGACGGATGTTGTGGCGCATGCTCGGCGCGGAGCATCCGATGGAGGCGCATCGCGTCGATTCGCGGGCGATCAATTCGCGGGGAGCGAGCGCCGATGCGCGCGAAGGGGTGACGAGCTTTCTCGAGAAGCGCCCGGCAAATTTCCCGGTGAAGGTGAGCGACGGATTGCCTGACGTGTTCCCCGACTGGACCGACCCGCAGTTCTCGTGAACGACGACGCAATGTTGTTCGACCGCGTCGGCGGAACGGAGTTCTTCGTGCGCCTCGTCGACCAGTTCTATGCGGGCGTGGTCACCGACGAGGTTTTGTGGCCCTTGTATCCCGACCAGGCCGATCTGGCGGGAGCCAAGCATCGACTCGCGCTGTTTCTCGCCCAGTATTGGGGCGGACCGACGACCTATCTCGAGGAGCGGGGTCACCCCAAGTTGCGGATGCGACATATGCCGTTTCGGGTCGGGCCGCTCGAACGCGATCGCTGGTTGGTGCACATGGCTCGGGCGGTCGAGGTGGTCGCGACCGACGCGACGATTCGGGACGAATTGATGGCATATTTCGTTCCCGCGGCCGAACATCTGCGCAACGACACGGGTTTGCCGATCAGCAATCAGCGCCCGCGTTGAATCAGCCGAAAACGACGGTTTTGCGCCCGTAGACGAGCACGCGGTGTTCGAGGTGCGCGCGCACCGCGCGAGCCAACACGATGGTCTCGAGATCGCGGCCCTTGCGAGTGAGATCGGCGACCGAATCGCGGTGCGTCACTCGGGTGACCTCTTGGTCGAGGATCGGACCCTCATCGAGTTCCTCGGTGACGTAGTGAGCGGTTGCGCCGATGATCTTCACACCACGGTCGTGCGCTTGTCGATAGGGGTTCGCGCCGATGAACGCGGGAAGGAACGAATGGTGAATGTTGATGATGCGCGAGCGATACGCCTCCACCAGTTTCGGCGACAGGATCTGCATGTAGCGAGCGAGCACGACGAGATCGATGCTTCGATTGCGTAGTTCCTCGAGAACCTGCTGCTCCTGTTGCTGTTTCGTGTCCGGCGTGACGGGAAGGTGCACGTACGGAACGCCCATGTGTTCGACGAGATCGGCGTGATCGGGGTGATTGTCGATCACGACGTCGATGGTGGCGGGCAGTTCCCCCGAGCGCCATCGTCCGAGCAGATCGAACAAGCAATGTGACTGGCGTGAGGCGAGAATCGCGACCCGCGGACGTTGGTCGGTGAAGCGCAGATCGACGGTCATGTCGAAGCGAGACGAGACCGTCGCGAAGGTCGGGAGGATGCGGTCGCGCTCGAGAGCGAATCCGTCGAGTTCGAACTCGACCCGCTGGAAGAACACCTTCTCGACATCGTCCGTGTGTTGTTCGGCGTGAACGATGTTGCCACCGTGTTGGGCGATGAAGTCGGCCACCGCGGCCACCACGCCCCGTTGGTCGGGGCACGAGAGCAGTAGGACTCCGGTCACGCCGAAAGTGTACGGGCGAGAAGCGAATGGCAGGCGACCGCGGCTGCCGCGGCCACGTTGAGCGAATCGATGCCATTGGCCATCGGGATACGCACCAAGTGATCGACGACGTTCATGGTTTCGGCGCGCAGACCGACTCGCTCCGAGCCGAGCACGATGGCGACCCGCGAGTTCGCGTCGACGGGGACGGTCGCGATGTCGCGGGCGTCGGCTCTTGGGGTGAGTCCGCACACGAGCCAACCCCGGCTCTGCAGTGTCGGGACGACCGACGACACGTCGTCGACCCGACAATGGCGCATGCTCAACGCGACTCCCATCGACACCCGCAACGCGCGTCGTGCCAGTGGGTCGGCACTGTTGCGATCGAGGATGAGGCCGTCGACTCCGAAAGCCGCGGCACTGCGCGAGATGGCTCCGATGTTGGTCGGATTGTCGACGTCCTCGGCGAGCAGCAGGTGACGACAATGTGGAAGCAGGTCGTCGAGTTCGAGAGTCGGTGGGCGGTCGAACAGGGCGATGACGTCGAGGGCGACCCCCAGACCCGTGAGCATGCGCCGAGCCTCGTGGCGCGCGGCGTACACCGGAACCTCGGGGTCGAGGGCGTCGACGACGGGCGCCGGTGATTCCGAGTCGGTGAGAACCGCGACCGGTCGACAGCCCGCGGCGATCGCCCGCTCGACGACGAGGTCGCCTTCGGCGACGAAATGTCCGGCGCTCACTCGCTCGAGGTCGGCCGGTGTCAGCCCCTTGGCCATGCGAGCGGGAACGCGACGGGGCCGAAGTTCGCGCTCGCGCAACCGGAACTGTTCGAGGCGCGGGTCGTCGGGGGAGTCGATCAGTAGTACCACGGGTACGACGACCAATCGGGGTCGCGCTTCTCGAGGAACGAAAGTCGACCTTCCTGGGCTTCGTCGGTCATGTACGCCAGACGAGTGGCCTCGCCGGCGAACACCTGCTGTCCGACCAATCCATCGTCGATGAGATTGAACGAGAACTTCAGCATGCGCTGTGCGGTCGGGCTCTTGCCGTTGATCTCGCGCGCCCACTGCAGGGCGGTGCGCTCGAGGTCGGCGTGATCGACGACGGCATTCACCATGCCCATGCGGTGTGCGTCGTCGGCGGAGTACTCACGACCGAGGAAGAAGATTTCGCGCGCGAACTTCTGACCGACCTGACGGGCGAGGTACGCCGATCCGAAACCGCCGTCGAAACTCGCAACATCGGCGTCGGTCTGCTTGAAGCGCGCGTGCTCGCGACTCGCGAGAGTGAGATCGGACACGACATGCAGACTGTGTCCGCCGCCCGCGGCCCAACCCGGAACGACGCAGATCACGATCTTGGGCATGAAACGAATCAGGCGTTGCACCTCGAGAATGTGCAGACGCCCGCTTTTGCCCGCGTCGATGGACGCGGCGGTGTCACCGTCGGCGTACTTGTAACCGTCGCGACCACGGATGCGCTGGTCGCCTCCGCTGCAGAATGCCCAGCCGCCGTCCTTGGGCGACGGACCGTTGCCGGTGAGCAAAACGCATCCGACATCGGTCGACTGACGGGCGTGTTCGAGGGCCGTGTAGAGCTCGTCGACGGTGTGCGGGCGAAATGCATTGCGCACCTCGGGTCGATTGAACGCCACGCGCACCGTTCCCTGGTCGACGGCTCGGTGATAGGTGATGTCGGTGAAAGCGAAGCCCGGAACGGGCTCCCACGCGGTGGGATCGAATATCTCCGAAACAGTGCTCACGGGGTCAGTCTCGCAGGGGAAAGGCGAAAGCGGACTCGTCGGGAGGGACCGTTGGGGTGCCCGACGGCGCACCTCGGCATGACGACACTCCGGAGTGTGGGGTCGGTACCTTGCTGCGGTGATGTGGAGACCAGTGACGATCTCGGTGTGCGCGGTGTTGGCCGCCTGCGGAGGTAATGCGGCCGAAGGCTCGACCGTGCCTGCATCCACCGCGCCGTCGTCGTCGACCTCGACCACCACGTCGACTTCCACCACCACCTCGACCACCTCAACCACAACCAGCACGACGACGACCACGATGGCGCCACTGATCACACCCGAGGTCGCGCCATTGTCCGCGCCCTTGCCGGCTGTTGGCACCCGGGGAGGTATGGGAACCGCACTGGTGCAACAGCGATTGCTCGAATTGGGATTCTGGTTATATGGCGTCGACGGCGAATACGGCCCGACCACCAAGCAAGCGGTGATGGCGTTCCAGAAGTGGAACGGGCTCGATCCGACGGGTTCGGTCAATGAGGCGACGGCAGCCGCGCTGACGATGGCGACGAGTCGTCCTGTCGGGCAGAGCACGCAGAGCACGGTCGTCGTCGAGATCGACAAGACGAAACAGGTGATGCTCATCACCGCGGGCGGCAAGTTGATTTGGGCGATCAACATCTCGTCGGGAAGTGGCCAGTACTACTTGGAACTCAACCAGAAGGACTCGACGAAGTGGGAGACCGGCCGCTCGCTCACTCCGTCAGGCAAGTTCAAGGTCCAACGCGAACGTCCGGAAGGATGGTGGGACGGCGACCTCGGCCAGATCTACCGCCCGAAGTATTTCAACGGTGGCATCGCGATCCACGGTTCGAAATCGATTCCGAGTTATCCCGCCTCGCACGGATGCGTGCGCGTGAGCACCGCGGCCATGGACATGATCTGGGCGTCGGGTCTCGTGCCGTTGAAGACCGCGGTGTGGGTGTACGGCGAGGACATCGAGGCCGAGGGCGAGCCTCCGGTGATCCCGACGACCACCACGACAACGCTCGCGCCGATCCCACCGGCCCCGGCCGACTCCACCACCATTCCCTAACTGCGACAAATTGTCGCTTTAGGTAGACGTGAGGTGTACACAAAGCGACAAATTGTCGCATTTTCGTCGTGCGGGGCGGTCGGGCGAGAAGAATGAGGACGTGAGCGACGAGCAAGCGAGTTTGGGAGCGCGACTGCTGGCTGAGGCGACGGGAACGGCGCTCCTCGTGATGGCCGTGGTTGGCTCGGGCATCATGGCGCAACGCTTGTCGCCCAGCGATGTTGGCCTGCAACTGCTCGAGAACGCCGCGGCGACCGTCGGCGCGCTCATCGCGTTGATCCTCGCTCTCGGTCCGGTGTCGGGAGCTCATTTCAATCCGATCGTGTCTCTGGTGACGCGCTTGTTCGGGGGCATGTCGACGCGCGATCTCGGTCTCTACTCGGTTGTGCAGATCGTCGGCGGTTGCATCGGGGCGATGGTGGCGAACATGATGTTCGAACTCGACGCGATCAATCTGTCGACGAACGACCGATCGTCGGGTGCTCTGTGGCTATCCGAGGTCGTTGCAACGCTGGGTCTCGTGCTGATCATCTTCGGAATCGTTGGAAGCGGACGCACATCGGCGGTGCCCTATGCGGTGGGTGTGTGGATCGGAGGCGCCTACTGGTTCACCTCATCGACGAGTTTCGCGAACCCCGCGGTCGACTTCGCCCGATCGTTGTCCGACACGTTCGCCGGTATCGATCCCTCGTCGATTCCCGGTTTCCTGATCGCCCAAGTCGTCGGAGGACTCCTCGGGTTCGTACTGGTGCGCACTCTCTATCCGACGAGCCCGAAAGTCGAATCGTGACCTCCGAACGCACCGAGGTGTTGTTCGTGTGCGTGCACAATGCCGGCCGATCACAAATGGCCGCGGCATTCCTTCGCCATCTCGGGGGAGACCAGGTGGTTGTCCGTTCGGCCGGGACCGCGCCGGCGGACAGTGTGAATCCAGCCGTCGTCGAAGCGATGCTCGAGGCGGGGATCGACCTCCATGCTGCGGGAGCGACTCCGAAGAAACTCACCGAGGACACGGTGAAGGTGAGCGATGTCGTGATCACGATGGGCTGTGGCGATGAGTGTCCGTTCTTCCCGGGCAAGACGTATCTCGATTGGGCCCTCGACGATCCGGCCGGGCAGGGCGTCGCGGCGGTACGCACCATCCGCGACCAGATCGAGGTACTCGTCCGCAACCTCTTGAAAGACCTCAATGCGACAAATTGTCGCTTTTGATACCTTCCAGATGTACACAAAGCGACAATTTGTCGCATTTTGGTTGGGGGTTCGGGGTGGCAGGAAGTAGCGGACACATTCGATACGAGCGCGTCTCGGCCCCCGGCTCCGAGTCGCTCATCGGCCTCATCACCATCGATCGACCGGCCAAGCGCAACTCGATGACCTTCGCCGTTCTCGCCGACTTCATCGACACCGTGCGCGAAGCCGGTGGCGATCCCGACACCGCCGCCGTCATCGTCACCGGCGTCCCCGGCAGTTTCTGCGCGGGTACCGATCTCGCCGACCTCTCGACCATTCCCGGCGAGACCCGGGGTTTGCGCGGTTCGGCCGAGGAGACCGACAAATGGTGGCCCCTCGTCGAATGCCCCAAGCCGACGATCTGCGCCATCGACGGTCCGGCCGTCGGTATGGGCGCGGAGTTCACGTCGCAGTGCGACCTGCGCATCGCTTCCACCAACGCTCGGTTCGCGTGGAACTTCGTGCATCGTGGATTGGTACCCGACACCGGTGCCGGCACTTGGTTGTTACCTCGCATCATCGGCCTGCAGAACGCTCTGCGCCTCGTGTACACGGGCGACATGATCGACGCGACCGAAGCGCTCGCTCTCGGCTACGTGCTCGATGTTGTCGCCCCCGAATCACTGATGGACCGCGCCCTCGAATTGGCGGGTCGCATCGCGATGGGTTCACCGCACAGCCACCGCCACATCAAGTCCCTCACCTACGAGGGACTCACTGCATCGGTTCCCGAGCACATGCAACGACACACGGCGGCGATGTCGGCGAGTTTCAAGAGCGACGATCACCGCGAGGGCGTGGCGGCTTTTCTCGAGCGGCGACCCCCACATTTCACCGGGCGTTGACGCTCTCGTTGCCGATCGAATACCCCGGAGGGGTCGGCCATCGGCAACGATGGTGCCATGCGCATTCTTCTCACCAATGACGATGGCATCGATTCGGTCGGCCTGCACGTGCTCGCTCGCGCGATGCGCCCCTTCGGTGATGTCGTCATCGCCGCCCCGGACCGCGAGTTCTCCGGCGCCGGCGCCGCGCTCGGTGCGTTGCATCTGATTCAGCCCGAGGTGCACAAGGCTCATGTCGACGGCATCGACGAGGCATGGTCGGTCACCGGACCGCCCGCATTGTGCGTGATGTTCTCGCGACTCGGCGCATTCGGCGATCCGTTCGATCTCGTGGTGTCCGGTATCAACCCCGGTGCGAACGTCGGTCGGTCCGTGTATCACTCGGGCACCGTCGGCGCGGCGCTGACCGCCCGCAACGGGCGCATCTCCGGTATTGCTGTCAGTCAAGCGGTCGCCGGCTTCGGAGTCGAGGGTCAAGGCTGGGACGAGATGCTCGTCGGACAGAAGTGGGAGAGTGCCGCATCAGTGGCGGCCGCGTTCGTCGAGGGGTTCGTCGTCGACATGCCGAGCGAACCAGTCGTCGTGAACATCAACGTGCCGAACAAGGACGTCGCCGACATCAAGGGATGGAAGTCGGCGCGACTCGGGCATGAACCACCGCGACGCATGAGCACCGCTCGCCTCGAACCAAAGGTGGGACACGACGGATCGTTCTATGTGCGCATGGAATGGGGCGAGGCGGCCGAACTACCGAACGACACCGATGGTGGCATGGTGGGTGACGACTACGTGTCGGTGAGCTATTTGAGTTCGATCGTCAACGTCGAGCGCCCCGACGTGTCATCGGCGGAGCTCGCGTTGTCGCGTCTGATCGCCGACGCGCGCTGAGAACTCAGAGAACGACGACGGTCGTGCCCACCTGGGCGAAGTCCCAGGTGAATTCGGCGTCGAGATTCGCCTGGCGTTGACAACCACCCGAGAGTCGTTGGCCCAGCTCGGCTTCGGTCTGATAGAGCGAGCCATCGGACACCCGAATCGGAAGCGCATGGAATCCGATCGCGTCATCGCTGGTCTTCAACCAACGCACCATCAAGTTGAAGTACGCCTTGCCGTCCCATGCGATGCTCGTCTCGGACCTGCTGTACACCTTGTGCACGCCCGCGAGTTCGTTGTCGTACTTGCTCCCCGACACGAGCCACGAACGAATCACCACGTTGTTCTCGTCGATGGCCCACACGCGCTGACCGGCGCGTTGGTACACCAAGCGTCGACCGTCACCCGAGTCCGGCGGCAACGGTGGCGCATCGGGTCCGCTGGTCGCCACCGACGACAGCGGGTAGCCGAGCAGATCGACCGCACCGGGCGCCGGAGGTGGTGTGCGCACGACGAGGTCGGGCTCCTCGGGCCAGACGCCGAGTGAGATCGCCGTCTCGCGTCCGGTCACTCCGTCGACGTAGAGCTCGCGATCGGTCTGCAGTTTGGTCACTGCCGCTGCCGTGGCATTGTCGTAACGACCGCTCGGTGTGCCGTCGAGATAGCCCGCGTCGATGAGTGCCTGTTGCAGGCAGATCACATCGTCACCGCTCGAGCCAGCGTTCAACGTTTTCGAGCGGATGGTGCCCGGCTCGTCGTTCGCGGCGTCAGTGGTGTCGACGGCGATCGTCGTCGTTGTCGGATTGCCCGAGGCAACGACGGACGTCGTCGTCGTGATGCCGATGGTCGTGGGCGGGGCAGTCATCTGCTCGCCACTCGACGTCGTGAGGGCGACGACCACGCAGATG